>CALEZI010000196.1 GCA_937928755.1 uncultured Rhodanobacteraceae bacterium
CCCGAGTCCCGAGTCCCGAGGCCCGAGGCCCGAGGCCCGAGGCCCAAGGCCCAAGGCCCAAGGCCCAAGGCCCGTGCTCCGTGCTCCGTGCCTGTGCCCCGTGCCCACGGCATACTCCGTTGTTTACAGTCCGACCCGCCAACCACCGGAGCCGCTGCCATCGCCATCGAAATCGAACGCAAGTTTCTGCTGGCAGACGACCGCTGGCGTGCCGAGGTGCGCTGCAGCGAGTACCTGGCGCAGGGATATCTCGGCGGCACGCGCTCATCGGTGCGCGTACGCATCGGCGGCGATCGCGCCTGGCTCAACATCAAGAGCCTGACGCTCGGCGCGGCACGCCTGGAGTTCGAATATCCGATTCCCGTCGTCGATGCGCAGATCATGTTGGCGCAACTGGCGGACGGCCCGGTGGTGTCGAAGATGCGCCACCATGTGGACATCGGGCAGCACCTGTTCGAGATCGACGAATTCGATGGCGACAATACGGGCCTGATCGTCGCCGAAGTCGAACTGAGCGCCGCCGACGAGGAGTTCGCGCGGCCAGCGTGGCTGGGGCGTGAAGTCACCGACGATCCGCGCTATTACAACGTCAATCTGGCGCGACGTCCGTTCTGCGCCTGGGAGTCTTCATGAGCGCCTTGATGCTGGGGTTGGCGGGTCCGGAGCTTGCCCGCGAAGAGCGCGCGGCACTGGCCGATCCGGCGGTGGCCGGTGCGATCCTGTTCACGCGCAATTTCGTCGATCTGCAGCAGGTGAAAACACTCTGTGCGGAAATCCGCGCTGCATCGCCGGAAGCCATCATTGCGGTCGACCAGGAAGGCGGTCGCGTGCAACGTTTTCGACCTGGTTTCACCGCGCTGCCGCCGCTTGCCCGCATCGGCGCGCTGCATGCGCACCAGCCTGCCGCAGCGCGCCGGGCGGCGCGGCTGCACGCCGAAATCATGGCGGTGGAAGTCCTCGCCGCGGGGCTCGACCTCAGCTTCGCCCCGGTTGCCGATCTGGCACGCGGCAATCTGGCGATCGGCGATCGCGCCTTTTCGCCCGATCCGATGGTCTGCGCCGAGCTCTCGACGGTCTACGCCGACACCATGCAGCGCGTGGGCATGGTGGCAACGCTGAAGCACTTTCCGGGGCACGGCAGCGTGATCGCCGATTCCCATCATGCGCGGGCCATCGACACGCGACCCGCGCATGCCATCTACGACGAGGACTTGTTGCCGTTCGCCACCGGGGTGCTCGCCGGTGCGCGCGCGGTGATGATGGCGCACGTCGAATATCCGGCGGTGGTCGCCGATGCTGCCGGTTATTCGGCTTACTGGATCAAGGATGTCTTGCGCGGAGCGCTCGGCTTTGACGGTGTGGTCATTTCGGACGACATCGGCATGGTCGCCGGCGCGGCGCTGGGTGATGTCGGCGCGCGCCTTGCCGCGCACCGCGACGCCGGTTGCGATCTGATCCTCGTGTGCGATCCGGCCCTGGTGCCGACGGCGCTGGCGGCTGCCGCGGCGTTGCGGCTGCGTGCGCCCGCCCGGCTTGCCGCTCGCCTGCGCGGACGCTTGCGTGCGCCCAGCCGGCGAGCGCGGGAAGGCTCGACTTGGTCGCAGCGCGCCGCTAGGCTGGACGCTTTGCTGGAGTTGATGCGCACATGACCGATATCGATCTGAAGCCAATCCTGGCCCGTTCAGACCTGCTGTTCGACCGCCCTGCGCTGGAGGCGGCGATCGACCGCATGGCCGTCGCCATCAGCGAACGTCTGCACGGCCAGCGGCCAATCTACGTGACCGTGCTCACCGGTGGCCTGATCACCGCCGGCATGCTGGCGCCGCGCGTGAGTACCGAGGTCGACCTCGATTTCGACTACGTGCACGTCACCCGTTACCACGGCGGCACCAGCGGCGGCGAACTGCACTGGAAGGCGCGGCCGCGCAACGATTTCGCCGGACGCGTGGTGCTTTTCGTCGACGACATCCTCGATGAAGGCCATACGCTCGAAGCGTTGAAGCAGTACGCGCTGGACGCGGGGGCGACGGCGGTCTACATCGCCGTGCTGGTGCGCAAGGAGCACGACCGCTGCGTGCCCGGCATCAGCGCGGATTTCATCGGTCTGACCGTGCCCGACCGCTACGTGTTCGGCTTCGGCATGGACTACGAGGAACACGGTCGCAGCCTGTTCGGCATCTACGCGGCATGAGTGGCCCGATGATCGGGATCATCGGCGGCACCGGTTTTGGTCGTATCGCCGACCTGCTTGCCGTGCAGAGCGTCGAACTCGAAACCGAGTACGGCTGGCCGTCGGCTGCAGTCGTTATCGGGCAGATCGATCAGGCTAGCGTGGCCTTCCTTGCGCGCCACGGCAGTCCGCACCGGATCGCCCCGCATCGGGTCAACTATCGCGCCAACATCGCCGTGCTCAAGGCGCTGGGTGTGACGGAAGTCATTGCGATCAATGCGGTGGGCGGCATCGCCGACTGGGCCGGTCCGGGCGCGATCGCGTTGCCCACGCAACTGATCGACTACACCCATGGCCGGCTGTCGAGTTTCAGCGATGTCGGCGACCGTGCGGTCGAACACATCGACTTCAGCGAGCCCTTCAGCGAACCGCTGCGCCAGCGCCTGCTGGCGGCTGCGGTGTCCGCCGGCCTTGCCGTGCACGACGGCGGCGTGATTGCCGTGACCCAGGGGCCGCGCCTGGAAACCCGGGCCGAAGTCGCGCGCTTGCGTCGCGATGGCAACGATCTGGTCGGCATGACCTCGATGCCCGAGGCTGCCCTGGCGCGCGAGGCGGGACTCGGTTACGCATCGATTGCCGTATCGGCCAACGCCGCGGCTGGTTGTGGCGGTAGCGAAATCATCACCATGCACGAGATCGAGCAGACCCTGGAAGAGGCCATGCAGAGGGTGCTGCGGCTGGTGCGGGAGTGCCTGCGCCATCACTCACCCGGCATATCGTAATCCATTGATTTCAATGTGGAATGGAGCTTTTTGCGCGAGCTTTCACGGTCAGCTCTCGACGCAAGGTCGCGGCCGCCGGCGACGCGCGAACAAGCGTATCGGCAGGTGCCACCGGACGCTTTCCGGACCGATCGGCAGCGCCTGAGGTCGCCGCCGGTTTGCTGCGCACACCGGTCGGGCGCAGCGCTGGCTCTGGCGGACTTGTCTGCGCAATTGCGTTCGTCATTTGCCGACACTCGTGGCAGGATGTTGCCCATTGACGGCGGGTAGATCCTGATGACGATGCACGAGCCGATGTCCAAGGTCGACACCGCATGGCTGCGGATGGAGCGACCGACCAATCTGATGATGATTACCGGCGTGATCGTGCTCGAGCGCGCGCTGGATATTGCCGCTCTAAAGCGCACCATCGAGGCGCGTTTCCTGTCGTTTCGGCGTTTCAATCAGCGTCCGATCGAGTTGTCCGGGCAGTGGTACTGGGAAGTCGACGAGACTTTCGACATCAACTGGCATGTGCGGCGGGCGGCGCTGCCGACGCCGGCTGGCAAAGCCGAGTTGCAGGAGTACGTCAGCAACCTGGCCAGTTCGCCGTTGGATCAGAACAAGCCGATGTGGCAATTCCACCTGATCGAAAACTACAACGGCGGCGGCGCACTGGTGACGCGCGTGCATCACTGTTACGCCGACGGCATCGCGCTGGTCCAGGTGATGCTGTCGCTGCACGACACCAGTCCCCACGCGCGGCATCACGAGCCACATCCGGTCGAGGTGCTGAAGCGTTCCGGCGGCACGGTGTTCGAGCGTCTGCTGGCGCCCGCCCGGCATCAGGTCGAAAACGCGGTTGGCCTGGTCGAGGCTGCCCTGCAAAAGACCTACGATGCAATTCGCGACCCGGCAGCCGCGGTGGAGTCGTTGATGGGACTGGCGCGTACCGGCAGTCACGAGGCCGCCGAAATCGCGCGCGAACTGGTGCATGCGCTGATGTTGAGCGACGATCCATCGACGCGTTTCAAGGCGCCTCTTGGCGTCTACAAGCGCGTCGCCTGGTGCGATCCGATCCCGCTGGAACAGGTCAAGGCCGTCGGCAAGGCGCTCGATGCCACGGTCAACGACGTGCTGATGGCGTGCGCCGCCGGTGCCCTGCGTGCTTACCTGCTGGAGCACGGGGAGCAGGCCGACGGCCTGTCCATTCGCGCCACGATACCGGTGAACCTGCGTCCGCTGGAGCACGCCAGGGAGCTCGGCAATCACTTCGGCCTGGTGTTCCTGGAGTTGCCGATTGGACTTGCCAATCCGGTGGCGCGCCTGGCGGCCGTGCGCAACAGCATGAGCGAACTGAAGCATTCACGCCAGGCCGTCATGTCGTACGGCATGTTGAGTGCGCTCGGCGTGGGCCCCAATTCGCTGCAAAAGCCGGCGTTGGAACTGCTGAGTCGCAAGGCTTCAGCGGTGGCCACCAATGTGCCGGGCCCCCAGGTGCCACTTTACCTGTGCGGAGTGGCCGTGCGCGAAATGATGTTCTGGGTACCGCAGAGCGGCACGATCGGCATGGGAATCAGCATCTTGAGTTATGCGGGTTCGGTGTATTTCGGGTTGATCGCCGACACCAAGCTGGTCGCCGATCCGGACAGCATCATTGCGCGCTTTGGGCCGGAACTGGAAAAGCTGCTGTTGATAACGCTGATGCACGATTCCGATGAGCCGATTACCGCGGAGTCAGCCGAACGGGTGTTGGCGCCTGCGGCGGTGAAGCCGCGGCGGCGCCGGAAGTCCCGTTCGTCGGCTTCGTGAGCTGGCGCGCAGACGGCGGTTGTGCCATGGCGTAAGCTAAATCCAGTCGAGCACGCCAAGGATCTGCCAAACAAGGTGAGAAACAGTCGCTTTGTGCTTGATTCTAAATGTTCTATCCTAAGCGAATCTGACCCAGCGGGGCGGGAGGGCCACATGGCCGCAAAGCACATCCATCGCATGACGTTGTTGGCGTCGTGTTGCGCTGTCGGTCTGGGCTTTGCCAGCAGCACCTTGCACGCACAGACGTCGCCCGCGTTCACCATGCGCCTTGAGTACGCGGTGACCTACACGCCGTATTTCCCGAACGGCCAGATCGATACCTCGCCGCCGTTCACCTTGTGCCGCAATAACGCGATCGCGCTGCGTTTCCGCTACCAGTGGACCCACAACTTTCAGGAATACGTGTACACCGAGCCGACCACCTCGCCGTACCCGTATTACTTCGTCCAGGGCATTTCGCCGAATCCTGCCTTCATGCCGGCGGCCCAGCCCGGTGGTCCGGTGGTGCGCATGGTGGATGTCGGATTGATCTCCAGTTCGGTGAACACCAGTGGAATGCGCCAGGTAGGCTTCCGCGGCCGCTCATCGGGATTTTTCGGCAATCCGATCCAGACCGCGACGGCCAATGTACTGATCGAAACCCAGATCGAGCCACCGCCGACGCAGTACGCGGAAATTGGCGACGGCACCCTCGACATGCCGACCCGGCCGTGGCTGCGCTGGTTTGATTCGCTGGCCGACAACAAGCGCCTCGACATTGCCCGATGTGCGGACCTGACCGCAGTGACGCCCGCCGAATGCGGTTTGTCGAACATGCCTGGGCTGCCATTGGACGACAATTGCGGCAGCAGCCAGTATTGCTGGGCAGGCAACGATTACCGTCATCAGGTCGCGACTGCGCTGGACAGCAATACCCCGTATCAGTATCGGGTACTCGGCCGAAATCAATGCGGCGTCAGCAGCGAGTTCGATTCAACGCCGCAGCGCCCGTTCTTCAAGACCGCCCAGGCGTGCTTCGTCGTGCCCAACGGGATCATTCCGGACGGCGGTTCGGTGAACTTCGATGCGGCGACCACGACCCAGAACCTTGGTTCCCTGGCAGCGGACCTGCGGGTGACCGTTCATGCCGACCACGCAGATGTCAGTGATTTGCGCATCAGCCTGACCAAGACATCGCCGGTGGTGGCGGGGCCACTGCTGCTGATGGATCGACCGACCGGCGGCAACTGCGTCAACGGCAAGCGCATCCAGACTGCGTTCGCCAACAACGGCACACCCTTGGGCGCCGGCTGCGATCTCGACGAACCGGCCATCAACGGGCGCACCGCGCCATTGCAGTCGCTGGCATCGTTCGCGCCGCTGGAGGGTGCAGGGACCTGGCGCTTGACGATCGAAGATACTGAAGCCGACGGCAAGTCCGGACGGCTGCTCGAATGGTGTTTGTCGACCGACCCGCAATTGCCGCCGTTGCAAGCGGCGGCATTCGTCAATCCAACGCTATTCGCCAACGGCTTCGAATAGCGGCAAGGCACGTTTGGGCGTCGGAGCGCCGGCAGTCCGGCGCGCCGGATGTCGCCAATCAGTCTTCGAGTTCGCCCTTGGCCTTGTCGATGTCGAGCGCTTCCATCGCATCGGCCGGCTTCAACGCAATCGCCGCTTCGTACGCCTTGACCACGTCGGGCGCGCGCTTCTTGCCGTACATCATCAGCATGCCGTTGCCGTATTCGATATGCGCGATGGGCGCTTCCGGCGTCAGCTTGATCGCCTCCAGCAAATGCTTCATGCCGGTATCGGCCTTGGCGCCATAAGTGAGGCCGCCGATCATGGCGCCGATCTTGTCGATGATCTCGGCATGATAAACACCCATCGAGGTGTGCGCCTCGGCGTGTTTGGGGGCGAGTTTCAGCGTGCGCTCCAGGCTCTCCTTGATCTTGCCGCCGAGGCCCTGGGAGAGGGCCTTGGTGATCGAGATGGTCTGACTGTAGCGACCCAGCGCGAAAGCGTGGAAATAATGCGCATTGACCTCCTGCGGCATTGCCGCGATGGCCGCTTCGGCGCGTTTGGCGCAACGATCGAAATGCGCACCGCGGTCGGCTTCCTTGGCCAGGTAAGTGGCATAGATGCCCTCGGCCTTGTTGGCGACCGTGGCGCCGATAACCCCGAGTCCCTCGCCGAGTTCCGTGGCTTTCTGGAAATCGCCGCGATGGAATTCGCGCCACGCCTCCTGCAGTGACTCGGCGATGGCACCGGCATCGCCAGCCTGCTTCAGTTGCGGGTATTGCTTCTGCAGCGCGGCGACATGTTTCTTGTCCGGAAACGGCTCCTGGTCGCCCGCATGCAGCCGTGCCCAGGCCTTGGCCAGCTTCGGGCCGGCGTAATCAAATGCGGCACTGCTGTGTGCGAACTTGACCCATTTCTTGGCAGACATCGTCGATCTCCGGTGCGGCGAGGTAGTAGCGAGAGCATCGGCAATGGCAAGCGCCGGGGCAAGGCCTCAACAACCAACAAGCAACAACCCCGCGCCCCAGACCTGAACCATCTAGTCAACGCAAGTGTTGCTTAGTGTGATTGTTCTATCGGCGGGCACTTACCTTGGTTGTCAAGCGCGGTGAATACAACGCGTCATTACTGAACCCGAGGAGAGTAACCATGGCTATCAAGAAACCCGTTGGCAAAAAAGCACTGCGTTCGGTGAAGCGCGAAATCGTTGACGGCCGCGAAACTGCGCGTGACCTGCTGCTCGCATCCTTGGGCGCAGTGTCGATCACCCGCAAGGAAGGCGCTCGATTTGTCGGTTCGCTGATCGAACAGGGTCAGGAGCTGGGCGAGCGAACTGTCAAGCTGGCGGAAGGCAAGGTTGCCGACGTTCGCAAGCAGGTCGAGGGCATGTTCGGCAAGGTGCAGAAGGCGGCCAACGCCAATCTGTCGCAGGTTGAGGGTGTGGTCGGCGGTCAGGTGACGCGCGTGCTGTCGCGTCTGGGCATTCCGTCCAAGGCCGATGTGCAGGAGCTGTCGCGCCGTGTCGCCGATCTCAATCGTCAGGTCAAGGCACTGCAGGGCGCACGCAAGGTGGTTCAGGCCAAGGCGGCCTGATATGCGTGGAGTGGAACCCGCGCAGCGGATTCCACCATCGTTTTGCAGCGTTGATCCGGCGGAATCTCGACTTGCGGCCGAGGTTCCGCCCTACCGGACGTAAGGTGGATCACCCGCCATCGGCGGGTAATCCACCGTCCGCAGTCATCAATTGCCGAGGTACTGGTCCGCGAGCCGGTTCAGATGGGCGCGTTCCGCCGACTTCAGGTAGGGCGCCATCAGTACCATCACCTGATAGATGCCGCGACCGAGATCGACATCGGCCTTGGCGCCGGTGATCGGCTTGATCTGCTGGAAATTCAGCCAGAAGGTCGTCAGCACCACCGTGTTCTGCGCGATCGCCTCGATCTCTCGCTGGCTGGCGAGCATGCTTCCCGACTTGACCATCTCCGTGCACACCTTTGAAATGCTCTCGTGTGCTCGCTTCAAGATGCGCGAGAAGTGCATCTTCAGCTTGCGACTGCGCGTCAACAAGTCGACCAGGTCGCGATAAACGAAGCGGTAATCCCAGATGCACTCGAAGACCAGATGCATCTGCAACCACATGTCCTCAAGGTTGGGCGTCCGCCCTTCCGGCACCAGCAGTGCATCGCCGATTCGATCTTCGAATCGCGCGAACAACTGCTCGATGATGTCGTCCTTGTTGCGGAAGTGGTAATACAGGTTGCCCGGGCTGATCTCGAGTTCGTCGGCGATGTGATTGGTCGTGACGTTCGGTTCGCCGGTCGCGTTGAACATCTCCAGGCTCTTGGCGAGGATGCGGTCGCGCGTCTTGACTGGCGCCGGTTCCTGGCTCACGGCACCCTCAGAACTGGCCGCCGAGGCGCTTGACGAGGTCGCAGTACTTTTTCTTGGCGTCATCGCCGCTCAATCCCTTCAGTTTTTCCCACGCTTCGTACTTGGCAGTACCGACGAAGTCGAAAAAGCCCGGCTTGGGACCGGACACATCACCCTCGGTGGCCTGCTTGAAGTGGCTGTACAGCTTGAGCATGGTGTCGTTGTCTGGTCGTTCCGGCAACTGTTTGGCGGCTTCGGTTGCGGCCTGGAACTGGCTATCGATATCGGACATGCGTTACTCCCGGTGGATCAGGTTCGAAATCCCACCCGCACTATCGTTCCGACGATCGCGAATCGCAAGTGGCGGCTGGCCCTCAGCCTCGTTATCTTAGGGGCATCCGTCGGCACCGCGGCGGCCCAAATCTCGACAACCTCGGGGGAGGACGATCCACATGACTTATTTCGTCACTGGCGCCACCGGTTTTCTCGGTCGCTTTCTGGTCGGCAACCTGCTCAAGCGCACCGGCACCATCCACGTTCTGCTGCGCAAGGGATCCAAGGACAAGTTCGAGGCACTGCAGGCACGCTACCCGGAGGCCGGCGAGCGCCTGCAGCCGGTATACGGTGATCTGACCAAACCCAAGCTTGGATTGACTGCCGACGCGCAGAAGAAACTTGCCGGCAAGATCAAGCACTTCTTCCACCTCGCGGCGATCTACGACCTGTCAGCGAGCGCTGAATCGCAGCAGGCCGCAAACATCGACGGCACACGCAATGCGGTGCAACTGGCCGAAGCGGTGCGCGCCGGCTGTTTCCACCACGTCAGTTCGATCGCTGCCGCCGGCCTCTACTCCGGCGTGTTCCGCGAAGACATGTTCGACGAGGCGGAGAATCTCGACCACCCGTACTTCCGCACCAAACACGATTCCGAAGGGATCGTGCGCAAGGAATGCCAGCGACCCTACCGCATCTACCGGCCAGGCATGGTGGTTGGCCATTCGCAGACCGGCGAGATCGACAAGATCGATGGACCGTACTATTTCTTCACGCTGATCAAGCGTCTGCGCGAAATGCTGCCGCCGTGGGTGCCGACGCTCGGCGTAGAGGGCGGACGCATCAACATCGTGCCCGTCGATTTTGTCGTCAATGCGATGGATCACATCGCCCACGCCAAGGGTCTCGATGGCGGCTGCTTCCACCTGACCGACCCTGCGCCGATGCGCGTGGGCGAGGTGTTGAACGCTTTTGCGGATGCCGGTCACGCACCGAAGATGACCATGCGCATCGATGCGCGCATCTTCCAGTTCATCCCGCCGTCGATCCGTGGCGCGATCGGCATGTTGCCGCCGGTCAAACGCATCGTCGGCCACACGCTGAAGAGCCTGAACATCCCGGCCGATGTGCTCAAGTTCTTCAATTACCCGACACGCTTCGACAGTCGCGAGACCGAGCGCGCGCTGAAGGGCAGCGGCATCAAGGTTCCCGAACTCGACAGCTACGCGTGGCGCCTGTGGGACTACTGGGAACGCCACCTCGATCCGGACCTGTTCGTCGACCGTTCATTGTCGAGTCGCGTGAAGGGCAAGGTGGTGGTGATCACCGGTGGTTCCTCGGGGATCGGACTGGCTACCGCGAAGAAGGTCGCGGCAGCCGGTGCAACGACCGTGATCTGCGCGCGTGGTCTGGAGGATCTGGAAAAGGCCAAGGCCGAGATCGAGGCAGAAACCAAGGGCGCGAAAGTTGCCATCTACCAGGTCGATCTGGCCGAACTGCCGTCCGCCGATGAACTGGTGAAGAAGGTCCTGTCCGATCATGGCGCCGTGGATGTGCTGATCAACAACGCCGGGCGTTCGATCCGGCGCTCGATCGAACTGTCCTACGATCGCTTCCACGACTTCGAACGCACCATGCAACTGAACTATTTCGGTTCGCTGAGGCTGGTCATGGGTCTGCTGCCGAGCATGACCGAGCGGCGCAAGGGTCATGTCATCAACATCAGTTCGATCGGCGTGCTCACCAACGCGCCGCGTTTCTCGGCTTACGTGGCCAGCAAGGCCGCTCTGGATGCATTCTCGCGATGCGCGGCCAGCGAATTTGCCGACAAGAACATCCACTTCACCATCATCAACATGCCGCTGGTGAAGACGCCGATGATCGGCCCGACCAAGATCTACGACAACGTTCCGACGCTGTCGCCGGAAGAAGCCGCTGACATGGTGGTCAAGGGCATCATCGAGCGCCCGCACCGTCTGGCGACGCGCATGGGTATCTTTGCCGAGATGCTGCACCTGGTATCGCCGAAGGTTTACCAGGTGATCCTGAATACCGCCTTCCAGTTGTTCCCGGACTCTGCGGCGGCCAAGGGCGTCAAGGGTGGCGTGGACGCCGCGCCATCGAGCGAGCAGGTGGCGTTCGCGTCGTTGATGCGCGGGGTGCATTGGTAAAGCGGTAAGACGCAGGTCACGTTGGCCCGCAAGGGCCTGCGTGACGACGTTCAGAGAGATGCCTTGGGGTTGTCACGTAGACCGCTCCGCGGCCAACGTGACCTACTTCGAAAAAGCGAGATGCACTGGTGATGCCACAAGGCGAAGGTCATGTTGGCCCGAATGGGCCTAGGTGACGTCGGCCTGCGCCGGGCCCGGCTCGTCACGTAGACCGCTCCGCGGCCAACGTGACCTTCTATGACCCTACTCTCAGTCAAGCAGTCACCGATAGTT
>CALEZI010000197.1 GCA_937928755.1 uncultured Rhodanobacteraceae bacterium
GGTCAAAAGGCGCGGAAATTATTCAACGAATTAATGGCAAACCACACTAGTGTGGATTGCCATTGAACGGTCGAAGGCACAATCGGAACTGGCAATCGCTTGAATCCCTTCGTGCCGAGCCGGTCGAGCTTGAACCGAGCTTTGCCAGGGATGCTGGCCGTTTGTGGCATACGCTGTGCTTCATTGCCGCAATCCCAATACCATCGCCTCCCCATGCGCCTGCAAACTCGACTCTTCCTGCTGTTCTCCTGCCTGCTGATGCTGATGCTGACAGGCGCGCTGAGCGGACTTCGGCTGTTGACTCGCGACCTGTCGCAGGTGTTGGATGCGGCCGCATTCAGCGTCGGCAGTGCCATGGTGGCGGTGCTCGATCAGCAGATCGAGCGCCATGTCGACCGCGCCGAAATGGGCGCGGCGCAGAAGCGCATCGAGCATCGCGTGGTGGTGCGTGCGCTGCGGCCGGAATCAGGTGCGCACGCTGCGGAATCCGGCGCCAACGACAGCGACAAGACGCGCACGCCGACGACGGCTTCGAGTCCGGCCGACGGCGGGATCGACGAGACCGTCGTGGCAAACCCGGAAACCCGAGTGATCCGCATGGAACTCGGGCAGCAGCAGGGCGATCTGACGCTGACCACCAATGGCGTGCGCCAGGTCATCCATGTGCCGCGCGCTGGTGTCGGCAACGCCATCGAGCGCTTTTCGCAGCAGTTGCTGCTCGGCGGCTTGTCGCTGCTGGTGCTGGGCTTGCTGGCCGCCTATGCGCTGGCGCGCCGCATCACGCGGCCGCTGCGGGAGTTGGCCACCGCCGCCGACGAAATCGGCGCCGGCGCCTTGCGCCAGACGGTTGCCGTATCCGGCGTGGCCGAACTACGCTCGACCATCGAGACCTTCAACCGCATGTCGGCGCAACTGTCCGAACTCGAAGCCGAGCGCGAACGTCTGCGCGCGCTGGCGAGCCTGAGCGAACTCGGGGAGGTCGGCCGCGCAATCGCGCACAGCCTGCGCAACCCTTTGAATACCCTGGGACTGGCTGTGGATACCTTGGCGCAAACCGATGATCCGACGCTGATCGCCGATCTGCGCAACCGTGCCCGCGAACAGATTCGCAGGATCGACGAAGCGCTCAAGGGGTTCCTTGCGCTGGGTGCCGGATCTGCAGGGGTCAGCGAGTCGATCGACATCCGCGAGTTGCTCGAGGACCTGCTGCTGGAGGCCAGTCAGCGCGCCGACGGTCGCGTGCGGTTTGCGCTGAGTCTGCCGCCGCAGCCGCTGCTGCTCAGAGTGCAGCCCTCCGAATTGCGCGCGGCGCTGCAGGCGCTGCTGGTCAACGCGCTGGAAGCCAGTCCGGATGGCGAACAGGTGGACATCGAATTGCGCGCAGCGGTCGCTGGAATGCTCGAGTTGTGCATCTCCGATCGCGGGCCCGGCCTGACCGAGCAGGTGCGCGCGCACCTGTTCACGCCGCACCTGAGCAGCAAGCCCGACGGCGCCGGCATGGGCTTGTTCCTCGCCCAGCGCATCTTGCGCGAGCGCTACGACGGGCGCCTGGAACTGCTCGACCGGCCGGGCGGCGGCATCCAGGCGCTGGCCCGCTTCGGAGAACGACAGGATGGCTGACGCGAATCTGCTGGTGGTCGAAGACGATGCCGCGCAACGCGAGTTGATCCAGTCGATCCTGCGCAGCGCGGGCTACAGCGTGCGTGCCTGCGACAGCACCGAGTCGGCCCTGCGCCTGCTTGCTGAATCGCCGGTGCAACTGGTGCTGTCGGATTGGAAGCTGAAGGATTCCGATGGCATGCAGTTGCTGCGCCGCGTACGCAGCGAACATCCGGGGGTCGGTTTCGTGTTGGCCACCGCCTACGGCTCGATCCAGCACGCCGTTCAGGCGGTGCGAGAGGGCGCCGACGACTATCTGCCCAAGCCGTTCGAGCGCCAGGCCTTGTTGTTGACCGTGGAGAAGGCGCTGCGTGCGCGCGCGCTGAGCGCCGAAAATCAGCGCCTGAATGAACGCCTCGGCGAACGCGAGAGGCTGGTCGATCTGGTCGGCAAGGCGCCCTCGATGCAACTCTTGTATCGACGCATCGAGAAGATCGCCGGCACCGAAGCCACGCTGCTGATCAGCGGCGAGAGCGGCACCGGCAAGGAACTGGTGGCGCGCGCGGTGCATCGATTGTCGCGGCGCGCCAGCGGTGAGTTCGTCGCGGTGAATTGTGCGGCCGTGCCGGAAGGCCTGATCGAGAGCGAATTTTTCGGCGCCGAAAAGGGCGCGTACACCGGCGCGGTTGCCGCACGCATCGGGCGCTTCGAAGCCGCCAGCGGCGGCACCTTGTTCCTCGACGAGATCGGCGAACTGCCGTTGGCGATCCAGCCGAAGCTGTTGCGCGCCCTGCAGGAAGGCGTGATCACGCGCGTCGGCGGCCAGCGCGAACTGCGCACCGATGTGCGCCTGGTCGCCGCCACCAATCGTGCCCTGGAAGCCGAGGTCGCCGCCGGGCGTTTCCGCGAGGACCTCTATTACCGCCTCAACGTGGTGCCGATCGTGTTGCCGCCGTTGCGCGAGCGCCGCGAGGACATCCCGGCATTGGTCGAACACTTTGCCGCACGCGCGGCGCGCCTGCACGGCCTCGATCCGGCGCCGGTCATTCCGCGCGCCGTGTTGCGGCGGCTGATCGATGCGCCATGGAAGGGCAATGTGCGCGAACTCGGCAATGTCGTCGAACGCCTGTTGCTGCTTGCCGACGGCGGCGGCATCAGCGTCGATGACCTGCCGCCGGAATCCGTCGTGGAGCCGACCGGCGGAATCCGACTTCCCGCCGAGGGGCTGTCGCTGGCGGCGCTGGAATCCTCGCTGCTGCATCAGGCGCTGGAACGCGCAGGTGGCAATCGCAGTCGCGCGGCAAAGCTGCTGGATCTCCCGTACAAGGCGTTCCTTTACCGCCTGGAAAAACACGGCCTCGGTTCGCCCGACGATGCGTCCTGATTTGCGGTGGCGATTTCCCCATTTGCGGAATGCGCCTGGGTTTCGAGATGGTTTGGCAAGCAACGGCCGCCGTGGCCTGCCATCGCCAGGGCGTTTGCGTCACGCCATGCGGGCTTGATCCGCGCGCGGAAGCGCGCGCGATGCAGCGCAAGAAAGGGCTGGCACGCAGATTGCTCCAAGGGGCTCGCGGTGGCCAATCCACAGCCCATCACTCATTGGAGAACTTGCATGAAAATCAACATGATCCTGCGTACCCTCGCCGCGTCGCTGTCGTGCGTTGGCGTTCTGGCGCTGGCCGGAGAACAGATCACCGACAGTACCGAGTTCCAGGTGCGCACCGCGAGTGGCCAGGTGGAAAAAGTCAAGGTTCAGGATCTCGCGATCGGCGAAGTGCGCAATGTCACCAGCGAGAGCGGCGCTTCCGTGGTGGTCGGTCGCCATGAAGGCGGTTATGTGCTCGACATCGGCGGCGAACGCATCGAGGTGAACACCCCCGACCTGTCGTCGGTGACGACCGACAAGGAGGTGGTCATCAATGCGGGAGACGACCACGGAAAACAGATCGTGATCAAGCTGGGCGAGGACGACCCGGCCAGCGCAGCCGGCGCACACAAGCGGCGGGTTGTGGTGGTCAAGCCCGGCGCTGGCGACAGCAAGACCATTCGCATCGAAGATGGTGAGGGTGCCGAACAACGGGTCCACGAAATGGATCTCGATGACCCTGAGCTCGGCGACAAACGCGTCATCGTCGTGCGCAAGGTCGAGAGGACCGTGAGCGAAGGGCAGGATTGAGCGGCGCCCTGGGGCCCGCGAAGTTTCAATGCGATTCGCATCGAACTTGCGGTTCCGGATCGGCGGCGGTAACCCACCGCCGCCGCGGATCGACAATCCAGGGCGCGCGTATCAGGAACCGCGCGCCAACTCGACACTACCGAGACACCAGTGCAGCAGTTCGACGAGTTTCCTCTTGGCACGCGCACCGACGCTCTCAGTTGGTATAATGAGTCCCATTCTCATCCAGAGACAGGTGTGACCATGCGTCTAGGTAATGCGCTGCTGGCTTCCTTGTTGCTGCTACCGGCGGCACTCAGTGCCGCCGATCTGGTGGTCTACAGTGCCCGCAACGAGCAGTTGATCAAGCCCTTGTTCGACCGCTACCGCGCCGATACCGGGGTCGAGATTCAGTTCCTGACCGACAAGGAGGCGCCGTTGCTGGCGCGTCTGCAAGCCGAGGGTGCGCGCACGCCTGCCGACATTCTGATGACCGTCGATGCCGGCAATCTCTGGCAGGCTGCGCAGCTCGGTCTGCTCGCCAAGGTCGACTCGCCGGTGCTCTCGGCGAACATTCCGGCGCATCTGCGTGACCCGGATTCGCGCTGGTTCGGGCTGGCAGTGCGCGCGCGTACCATCGTCTACAACACCGGATCGGTAACCAGCAGCGAACTTTCCACCTACGCAGATCTGGCACAACCGCAATGGAAGGGTCGCTTGTGCCTGCGCACCTCGAAGAAGGTCTACAACCAATCCCTGGTCGCCACCATGATCGCCAGCGAGGGACCGCAGGCGACGGAAGCGGTCGTGCGCGGCTGGGTCGCCAATCTGGCGGCGGTGCCATTCGCCAGCGATGATGAGGTCATTCTCGCCGTGGGCAGCGGTCGTTGCGCCGTAGGTATCGTCAACACCTATTATTTTGGACGCCTGAAACGCACCGAGACCGATCTGCCGGTGGCGATATTCTGGCCCGATCAAGGCGCGGGTCAACGCGGGGTGCACGTCAATGTCTCTGGTGCAGGCGTCACCACGCATGCCAAACACCCGGAAGCGGCACTGAAGTTCCTGGAATGGCTGTCGGCCGGTGAAGCGCAAGGCATTTTCGCCGGCAGCAACCTGGAATTCCCGGCAAATCCTGCCGTTGCGGCCGATCCCTTCGTCGCGGCATGGGGCGAATTCCGGCAGGACAGCGTCAATGTCGCCGAAAGCGGACGCCTGCAAACCGAAGCGGTGAAACTGATGGACCGCGTCGGTTATCGCTGAGCGGGCAGGCGAGTGACCACCCTAGCTGACACGCCAGCGCCGTGGCGAAGGCGTTCGGCGCGGGGCCGCGACTGGCAATTGCTGGCCTTGTTGTTGTGTCTCCCTACCTGCGTGCCACTGCTGGCGGCGGCGCTGGCCTGGACCCACGAGGATGCGGCTACCACCAGCCACTTGCTGGAACATGTGCTGCCTCTGGCCAGCGCCAACACGCTGTGGCTGGTGCTGGGCGTGGTGCTGGGCAGCACGCTGATCGGCACGACGTTGGCGGCACTGGTGGCGTTGACCGAGTTTCCGGGACGGCAGTTTTTCTCGTGGGCGCTGTTGTTGCCGCTCGCGCTACCGGGTTATGTGATGGCCGTGGCATTGATTGGTCTTTTCGATTACGCCGGCACCATTCCGAGCATGCTGCGCGCAATTGGATTCGAGGCTTACTGGGAGTTCCGCTCGTTGGGCGGACTGACCTTGACCATGGTGCTGGCGCTTTATCCTTATGTCTATCTGGTAGCCCGGCAAGCCTTCGCCAGTCAGGGTCTTCGTGCGATCGAAGCGGCGCGCGCCCTCGGCATGACCAGTTCGATGGCCTTTTTTCGCGCCAGCCTGCCACTGGCGCGACCGGCGATTGCTGCTGGCGCTCTGCTGGTGGCGATGGAAACGGTTGCTGATTTCGGCACCGTGTCAGCCTTCAACGTCGATACCCTGACCAGTGCCATCTACAAGGCCTGGTTCTCGTTGTTCTCGATCGATGCTGCCTTGCGCATTGCTGGTGTTCTGCTGCTGCTGGTTCTGGCGCTGCTGGTGATTGAAGCCCGCGGGCGGTCGCAGCAGGGTTTTACCAGTGTTGGTGCCAATCCAGTCAAGGCGTTGCCTCTGGCCAGGCGCGGGCTTTGGGCCAGCGCTTTTTGTGGTGTGATCTTCGCGGTTGCTTTTCTGCTGCCGCTGACGCGCTTGATCTGGCTGGCGGCTCCGCACTATCTGCAGATCGATCATCGCTGGCTGGGTTTCGCTGCCAACTCCTTGCTGCTTGGACTGTCTGCAGCGGCGATCTGTGTGCTGGTGGCTTTGCTGCTGGCGCTGGCCGTGCGCGAACGCCAGGGTATAGCCACGCGCAGCGCCCATCGGCTGGCGACACTCGGCTATGGCTTGCCGGGTGCGCTGCTTGCAGTCGGACTGTATCTGCCGTTTGCGCGCGCCAGCAGCTGGCTGGCCGACCAGTTTCAATGGGATATCGCCTTGCACGGCAGTTTGGGATTATTGCTGTTGGCGTACATGGTTCGTTTCACGGCGGTTGCCCAGGCGGCGGTTGACTCGGCGCTGGCGCGGGTGCGCCCGAGTCTGGTCGAGGCGGCGCGCACGCTGGGCGTGCGTGGATGGCGTCTGGGCGCACGTGTGCATGCACCCTTGATGAGCGGCGGCTTGATCACCGGCGCCGTACTGGTCTTCGTCGATACCATGAAGGAAATGCCGATCACTCTGATGATGCGTCCTTTTGGCTGGGACACCTTGGCGACCAGGGTCTTCGAACTGACCAACGAAGGCTTGTGGGCGCAGGCGGCGCTGCCGGCACTGGCTATCGTTCTGGTCGGTCTGCTGCCGGTGTGGTGGCTGCAGAAGCGAACTGCGGCTTGAGCCTGGAAACCTGCCTTGTGGCCGATAACTGCACACTCCGCCCCGTCCAACTGAGGTTTCCAGGTTGAAACTGGAACTGCACCAGGTGAAGTTGGCCTATGGCGACCGCAACGTCGTCGATGACGTCAGTTTCGAGCTCGATCGAGGACGTATCGGCTGTTTGCTTGGACCTTCAGGCTCGGGCAAGACCAGTTTGTTGCGCGCCATTGCTGGTTTCGAACCCCTGCTTGCCGGCAGCATCGCCATCGATGGTGTCGTGCTGTCCTCAGCGCAAACCTGGGTACCCACGGAACAGCGTGGGGTTGGCATGGTGTTTCAGGATTTTGCGCTGCTGCCGCATCTGCACGTCGCCGCCAATATCGCTTTCGGCTTGTTTCGATTGACGGCCCACGAGCGCGAGGCGCGTGTGCGCGAGATGCTCACCCTGGTGGGGCTCAGCGAACAGGCACACAGTTATCCGCATCAGTTGTCTGGCGGCATGCAGCAACGCGTGGCCCTGGCGCGTGCGCTCGCGCCGAAACCGCGTTTGTTGTTGCTCGACGAACCGTTCGCGAGTCTCGATGCGATGCTGCGCGAGCGCTTGTGCATCGAAGTGCGCGCTTTGCTCGAACGCGCCGCGACCACCGCACTGATGGTCACGCATACGCAAAGCGAAGCCTTTGCCATGGCGGATGTGATTGGCGTGCTGGACGCCGGAAGACTGCGGCAATGGGCCAGCCCTTACCGTCTTTATCATGAGCCGGTCGACCGCGCAGTCGCCACTTTCATTGGTGACGGTGTGCTGCTTCCTGGGACCAGTCACGAGCACGGCGTGGTCAGCACGGAACTCGGCGACGTTCGTGTGCGCAATGGTCTCGGCATGCCGGGCAGCCGCGTGGATGTGCTGTTGCGACCAGACGACGTGGTCCACGACGATGCCGCTTCGATTCGTGCCGTCGTCGTGCGGCGTGCCTTTCGCGGCGCCGAATTCATGTACACCCTGCGCTTGCCGAGTGGCCAGGAATTGCTCTCTCTGGTGCCCTCGCACCACGACCACGCCCTCGGCGAGGCCATCGGCATTCGCCTGGACCTGGAGCATGTGATTGTTTACCCGTGTTGAACGCAAGCAGGGCGGGCTGCTCATTTGTCCTTGAAGGACGAAGGACCGGAGCTCCAAAGCCACTTTTCGTGCAGCATTCGGTCCAGATGCGTGCCGTCAAGGGTCCGGCGAGCGGGCCGCGCAGGTCCTTGAGGGCAGTGTTCTGTGGTTTGCTGGCCTTGCGCGAGCGCGTCGAGGGCATGAAAAACAGCCGCGGCGGTGATTCGGCACGGGAACCGCCACCGCCGCACTATTGAGCACACGGCGTATTGACGGGCAAGCGGCACTTTAGTACTTCGGCGGCGGTCCGAGGACGCTGTCCACATCGCCGGCGAGGATCAGCGACACCAGTCGCGGCAACTGCCGGTCAAGCTCGCGCATGGCCGCCGGCGGCAGTACGCGGTCCGCAGCATAGTCGCGGTAGTGCGCATAACCGCACGCCCCTTCAGAGGCGCAGGCCCAGCGCAGCGCGCGTCCGGTCGGCCCGCAGTCGAGGCCGAACTTGCAGCCGACCAGAATCCAGCGCGCATTGAGATCGCTCGATTGGAAATTGCTGCTGCGCAAGTACTCCGAGCCGGTCAGCGTACGCGGACCCAGCGCCATCAGGATGCGCGGCACCGCCTCTAGCACCCGCCCATCGCGCCGCGCGAATATGTCTGCCAGCCGCTCGCGCGCTGCCGCATGCACGCACTGCCAATGTGCCTGCTGATTCGGCTGTGGCTGTCCCGTCGGCACGCCACCGCAGCCGGCGGTGACGCCGCGATCGTTGGTCAGGCCCTGCGCAACCGGATCGCCAGCTTCGGCAGCGCGCAGGCGCAGTATTTCTCCGATGGTGCGCGGCGCCCGCACGGCGGGATCGTCGGTGCGCCGCGCCTGAAGAGCCTGGCGCGCCAGGAGCCCATTTGCGGCGACCTCCTCACGCAACTGCGACAGCCACGCATGACGGCCCAGCCACTGCTCACACAACTGCGTCGTTTGGCGAAAGTAGGCCGCGATTGCGGCGTCAGCCTGGTCCCCGCGCGGCCTGCCATAGCGGGCGACGTTGCTCGCATAGCCCGTCGAGCCGCAGTAGTCGAGCCATTCCGCCATTTCGGTCAGCGCTTGGGCGTCGCCCCCTCGCGCGCGATCGGCTAGCGCATCGAGGCGTTGCGGCAACTCGGCCAGGAAGGCCGCCGCATCGAAACCCAGGGCCGGCGCGTCCGCTGCGGGCGCCTCGACCAAGCCTGGTGGCAACGCCGCGACGGCGCCGTTCTCGCGAGTGTCCGTAGCCACAGGCGCGGTGTGCGCGACGGCTTTCGCGGCGGGGACGGTCGCTGCCGATTCCCCGGTGGCCAGCGCACGTGCCCGCTCCGGTTTCGGGGCCTGAGCTGCCGGCGCTGTCCACCGCCCGATGGCTGCCGCCGCCACGGCGACCATGAGCAGCACCCATACGCCCCGTGAACTCACTCCAGTCGCCTCCCACCGTGGATCCGCAAACAATAAACGATAGGAATTCCAAATCCACTTTCGCGCAGTGTACGCCGCGGCGAGGCGAGGGCAGGGGACTTGGCCGGCTGCCATCTGACGCGCCTACAACGGGGCAGCAGCGCCTCTCAGCAACTGTCGCAACCAGTCGTTGACCACGCAATCGATCACCAGGTGAATGCGATCGACACGACTGCGGTTGTCGACGCTGTGGTACTTGTTGAAGTTCAGGAACCACAGTTCGCCTTCCGCCATCGGGACGCGCGCATCGTCGAGCACGAAATCAACGTCTGCGTTGGTGGCGACCGGCACATGCAGACGGACTTCGCCCTCGTCGGGGCTGAGATAGTAATCGCGGTGGCGGCGGATGCTGGAGCCGGCGGCGAGCTTGAGCAGTCGCACCGAGTTCTTGGGACAGGCGAGGGCATCGAGCACCTGCGGAATGTAGTGCACCCTGTGCATCGCTTCGGTGTCGATGAACGCCGCCTTGGCGCCCGGGTCCGGAAACAACGCGACATGAGCGCCTGGCAGTGCGCGCAGCGCGATGCCGCTCCATTCGCCGTCGTAGACCGGACGGTTGAAATGCGGGACCCACTCTTCGGCGGAGAAGACCGCGATGTCCGCCTGCAGCCGCACGCGGTCGAAATCGTAGGGCAATCTCAAAGTGGTGGGGACGGCGTTCATGCGGACTGCCAACGAATGGCCTGAAGCTCCTCGTATACCGGCATCAGCAGGCTGTCGCAGATCTCGCGTGCGAGCGGGCTGGCTTGTTGCTGCTTGCGCGCCGCATCCGGCGCGAATGCAGCGCCCGGTTGTTTGGCGTCGCGCGTCGCCTTGTCCAGCATGCGCTCGATCTCCGAAGGTTCCAAGGTCATGCCGAAGTGCTCGAGGATCGCCGGCAGGGCGATGGTCGGCAGATCGGCGTAATTGACGTACATGGCGCGTGGACTCGACCGCTGCTGCAATGCGTTGCACATGTGGTTGCGCAGGATCAGTGCCAGGTATTGCTCGGAGGGCATCTGCAGCGCCGTCATCAGATCGACGCCCGGCAAGTCGATGTTGCAGACTCCAGGCATTGTCCGTGCGGCACGCAGCGCGAGATTCGACACCAGCACCTCGAGCGGGTGCCGATACAGAAATATCCAGGGAACGCCGGGAAACGCCTGCTCGATCAGACCTGTCCGGTCGATGTGCCAGGCATCGAGCTTGACCACATGCCGCGCGAACGGCGCGTCCGGCCGCACCGCGTAACAGCGCATCAGCGCGCGCAACCACTCGACCTGCGTCTGCGTGGTCAAGCCGGGCATTTCGCGGTCGGCGTACATGACGAGATCGATCGGGGATGCCTCGGAGATCACCCGTGTATCCGCCAATCCGCTGAACATCTGCGCCAGCAGCGTGGAACCGCAGCGCGACATGTGGAAGATGAACGCGTCCGGCTGCCGGCCACCATGGGTATCGGCGAAATCCTGCAGCGCGGTTATCGGCGTTTGCGGCATGAAGGCGCGGTTGAGCGGGCGGCGCATGCAGCGATGCACCGTTTCATCGAAAAATGGATCATCGAAAGCGAGGCCGTCGTCGAAGCACCACAACACCGTCGGTCCGCGTTCAGTGAAATTCACGCGCACCGGAACGCAGTCCGCTGGCACTGCATCAGCCATGTTCATAGCCAGCGCTCGATCCATTCGCGCTGGCCCGATTTCAGCGCCGCGCGCACTTCGTCCTCGGCGAGCGCGATCCCGTGCTGGCCTGCCAGCGCTACGGTGGCGATCACGAACTGCGGGTCGCTGTCGCAGGCACGCAGCGCCTCGCGCAGCTCAGGGCGTGCGAACAGCAATTGGCGGAACTCGCGCATCGGGGCTGATAGCATGGCCAGGATACTAACAAGACGAATCGGCAAACTTGACGACGCTGCCCGACTACCAGGTGCGCCCGGCGCGACCGCAGGACCACGAGTTCCTCGCCCTCTTGTATGCGACCACGCGCGCCGACGAACTCGACTACGCGGGGTTCCCGGTCGAGCAGCGAGACGCATTTTGCCGCATGCAGTTCGATGCCCAGCAACATCATTACGCGCTGTACTTCGCGCGCGCCCGCGACATGATCATCGAGCTGGACGGACAGGCGATTGGCCGTGAGTTGATTGCGCGTGCCGCGGATGAATTGTTCCTCGTCGATATCGCCCTGTTGCCAGCCTTCCGCAATCGCGGGATCGGCAGCCATCGATTGCGCTCGTTGATCGACGAAAGCCGCAAGCTGAATTGCCCGATACGGCTCTACGCCGTGCAAGGTTCAGGCGCAGAAGCCCTTTACCGGCGCCACGGCTTCGTGGTCACCGGCGAAGAGGGCGTGCACTTCATGATGCAACGGGCTGCCGACGTGAGTACTGCCACAGGCGCCGACTGAGGGTCGCGCCGCTTCAGAGTCGCGAGAAAGTCGCCACCAGCACACTGTTGCCACGCGCATTGGTGTGCGGCACCAGCAGCAGATCGAAGGTGCCAAGCACCGGGTGACGGATCTGGTAGACGTCCTGCTGCAGCGTGCCCTGGCTGCTGATCGGGTGGAATTCCATGGCGAAAGCCTTGCGCATCCTCGATTCGATGCGAGGGTTGCCCAGAGGAATGACTTTCGCCAGTTTGCAGACCGCGTAACCGTCTGCCGAGACCACCTCGAACTCATGGCCGAGGCAAGATTGCGCCAGCGACATGTCGAGCAGTTCGAGCGTGCTGGCAGCAGGCGGGACCTCGATCGGGTTGATCACCGGTCCGGCGAGCAGCCAGCCGGGTGTCGCCGCCAGAACTGCAGTGGCGCCCGCAGTGCGAATCCAGTCGCGTCGAGTCGAAATCTTCGGCAGGTCAGGTTTCATCGGAGCCTCTCAATGTGAGCCCAGCCGAACAGCAGCAACAGGCGAAAGCGCGAATCCGCCGGGCGACGGATTCATGGCTTGGTCGCCAGTCTATTCCCTGGCCGGATCGCCGGCAATCGACATTGCTGCCTTGAGCTGAGCGCGCAGTCGGCGCATGCTCTGGCAGCGTGGATGGCGGCACTCCGTAGTGGTGTACGCTAACCTTGCCTCTGGTACCCGCCGCCGACAATCACCTGGAGGATCGAATCGAGCATGAGCGAGTATCCCAGCAAGGCCGGATTCGAGGCTCAGGTCGGCACTCGGTTTTCGATGGAACTCGACGATGGCGTCATCGCGACGGTACTCCTGAAGAAGTGCGAGACCAAGACGGATACCTCCCTGCAAGAGTGTTTCTCGCTGGTTTTCGTGGCGCCCGAAGACGCGCCGCCAGTGCAGACCATGCGCAAGCTGCACCACGATGTGCTAGGCGAGATGACTGTTTTCCTGGTCCCGATCAAGCGTGACGCGATCGGGCTCTACTACGAAGCTGTGTTCAATCGCCTGCTAGGCTGAGTAATCTGGGAGCTGGACAAATGGCCACACCCTTCATCGGCGAGATCAAGATGTTCGGCGGTAACTTCGCGCCGCGCAATTACGCATCTTGCGCGGGTCAGTTGATGCCCATCTCGCAGAACACCGCGCTGTTCGCCTTGATCGGCACCATTTACGGCGGCGATGGCCAGACCACCTTCGGGTTGCCCGACCTCAGGGGCCGCGCGCCGATGCACGAGGGCACCGGCCCGGGTTTGCCGAACTACGTCATTGGCGAGGTGCTGGGCACCGAAACGGTAACCCTGACCACCAACGAGCTACCCGCACACACCCACACGTTGGGCGCGAACAGCGCACCCGGCAGTGGCGTCGGGCCTGCGGGCGCAGTCTGGGCGCAGTCGACCGCGGGTCAGTACTATGCTGCGACCGCCAATACACCCATGAATGCCGGACTGGTGGGCACGGCCGGCGGCAGCCAACCGCATGAAAACATGCCGCCCAGCCTCACGATCACTTTCATCATCGCGCTGTTCGGTGTCTTCCCGTCACGTAACTGAGGGACAACCATGTCCACGCCATTCATTGGCCAGATCAGCATGTTCGGCTTCAATTTTGCGCCCAGGTTCTGGGCCCGATGTGATGGTCAACAGTTGTCGATCGCCCAGAACTCTGCCCTGTTTTCGCTGCTGGGAACTACGTATGGCGGCAATGGACAGACGACTTTCGCGCTACCCGATTTGCGTGGACGAGTGCCGCTGCATTGGGGGCAGGGACCTGGACTTTCCCCCTACGCTCAGGGGCAGCAAGGCGGCAGTCCCAGTGTGACGTTGTTGACTACGCAATTGCCGGCCCACAATCACACGGTGTCGGGCAGCACCAATGCGCCGACGCAAGGGGCGCTGACCAATGCAGCCTGGGCTACTGCGGCGAACATCCCCTATGCGGACACGGCCACTGGCGTGATGGCTGCGGGCGCACTGGCGAATGCGGGTGGGTCGCAGTCGCACAACAACATGGCGCCTTCGCTGGTGGTCAGTTACTGCATAGCGCTATCCGGGATCTTCCCTTCGCGCAACTAGTTTCCGGAGTTCAATATGGCATCCCCTTTCCTCGCTGAAATCCGCATGGTGGGCTTTACCTTCCCGCCGCGTAGTTACGCGTTCTGCAACGGCCAGGTCATTTCGATCGCCCAGAACACGGCCTTGTTTTCGCTGCTGGGCACGACTTATGGCGGTAATGGTCAGACCACATTTGCACTGCCTGACTTGCGCGGACGCACGCCGATTGGCGTCGGACAGGGGCCCGGATTGACTCCGCGTTCGCTCGGCGAAAACCTCGGCGTCGAGAACGTGACCTTGCTGCCGACCCAGATCCCGCAGCACAACCACGTGCCGCAAGGTTCCAGCACCGGCGGCAGCAGCACCGACCCGAACAATGCCGTGTGGGCCGCCAGCGTGGGCGGACGCACGCCGCCGCCGCTTTATACGGCCGCCGCGAACCCGGTGACGATGGACCCGACAGGGCTCACCGGTGGCGCTCAGCCGCACCCTAACCGGCAGCCCTATCTGGCAATCTCGTTCGTCATCGCAATCCAGGGGATTTACCCCTCGCGCAACTGATACTGCAGCATGAATCCTGTTTCCTTCCCCGCGGCGCGAGTACGCGTCGCTCGCCGACCGAGGTTGGATATGAACTCAGTTTCGATGCCGCACTGGATCCGTTCAACGCAGGTGCTGGTTGCTGCAGTTTCGCTTGCACTCGCAGGCTCTGCGACGGCGGCGCCGACAATTAGCGGCACCGAGTTGGACATCGCGGGGCTGAAGTTCGGCGCTGCGTACGAACTGGGTGCGGCAGCAGCCAAGAGCCAGCCCAATACGCGGGCGCTGAGTCTGGCCGCCGCTGACGTCGACAGCGACGGTTATCCGGATCTTTTCAGTGGTTACGCAACCGAAAAGGGTGGCCTGCTGACCATCCATCGCGGCAATCCGGAAGCGTGGGCGCCAACGCTCGCGATGTCGCATGCATTGATCCGCGCTGGCCAGTACCCGCCGGGCTTTCTTGCCGAAGCGCAGTCGCTGACACTGCCGGCGGCGCCCGAACTGATGGTCACCGGTGACTTTGATCACGATGGTCACGCCGACCTGGTGTTTGCGCAGCGCGGTGAAAGTGCCGTTTATCTGCTGCGCGGAAACGCGGCCGGCCTGGGCGCGGTACAGAAGCTGACGCAGCCCGGCGCTGTCGACGCGCTCGCCGCGGGCCATATCGACCGGCCCGATGGTTTCGCCGATCTGGCCATTGCGCTGTCGACCAAGCGTGGCGCCAGCCTGCAGCTCTACACCGCCGGAATCGACGCCCCTGCACGCGCCCAAGCGCTGCCAGCGGCGGCCAGCGAACTGCACGTCGGCCAGGTTGATTCCAGCCCAATGGGTGATGTGGTGGCGCTCGCCGCTGGCAAGGTGTTGATCCTGCACGGCGTCGATCGTGCGGCGACCGGCGACACGCTGGAAACCCTGGATTTCGGATTCGCAGTACAGACGTTGGCGCTCGGCACTTTCATCTGGGACCGCGCTGGCGCGACAGAACTGGCGTTGCTGAAGGACGATGGCACAATCCATATCGCGTCGCGGGGTGTGCTTGAAACAACACCGTTCACGATCGAGGAAATCAGCGCCAGGCGCCGCGCGCAGCATGCCTTGACCGAGGTGGTCGTCAAAGCATGGCAGCCGGGGATCGATGCCGACTGGCGCATCGCCGAATCAATGCCGGCGCAGATGAGCAAGGCCTCCACCGGTGCATCGCCGCGGCTGCTGGCTGCGCGCCTGAGCAACCAGCCGGCCGACGATTTGCTCGCCGTGGACTCGCTGGGCCGCGCCATCAACATCACCACCTTCGACGGCATCAAGCGCAGCAGCGCGCAGTTACCGGCAACGCTGCCGCCGGTAGCCGTGATGTCCCTGCAAACCAGCGCATTTCCGCGCCCGGGCTTGATCACGCTCGGCGCCGGTGCTGCCGCGATCACACTGATACCGGCGGCGCCGACGGCCACCTTCACGGTTACCAAGACCGCCGACACCAACGATGGCGTATGCAACGCAGATTGCAGTCTGCGCGAAGCGATCGATGCCGCCAACGTCAACGGCCTGGGTGCCGACACGGTGAGCATTCCAGCAGGCACCTATACCTTGACGATCACCAATGCGGGTGGCGTCGACGAAAACGTCAACGACACCGGCGACCTGGACGTCATCGGTGTGACCGCACTGATAGGCGCGGGCGCTGCCAGCACCATCATTCAGGCGGGCACCACCAACGCCAATGGCATCGACAAGGTGCTGGCATTCAGCCCGGGTTGTTTCAGTGGCATTTCCAGTTCGCTGAGCGGTGTCACCGTGCGATTCGGTCGCAATACGCAGCCTGAGACAGATCCGTTCTTCAGTTTCACCGGCGGTGGCATTGATGTGTGCAACACCGGTGCCGGCGGCTTCACGATGACCAATGTTACGGTCACAGAGAACAATGTGACCAACGGTTATGGCGGCGGTATCAACATCGATACGCTTGCGCCTGCCAATGGTACGTTCTCGATCAGCGGCAGCACGATCTCGAACAATCGAACGAGCTCCGCGGCAAGCATCCTGAAGAACGGTGGCGGTATCAATCTGCTTGGTGATTCGCATACCGTCAGCATCAGCAATTCCACCATCAGCGGCAATACCTCCAACGCACTGGGCGGTGGCATCAACGTGAATCACAACATCGGCGGTGCGATCACCATCTCCGGTAGCACGATTTCCAACAACACCGCGGCCAGTCGTGGCGGCGGCGTGTCGAACCTCAACCTTGGTACGGCGACGCTGACCATCAACAACGATTCGGTGATCAGCGGAAACGTCTCGCAGGGCACCGCGGCCGGTACCGAATCCCGCGGCGGCGGTGTTTTCATTGGCAGCAGTGCAAGCGCGACGACCATCCGCGAAACCACCATCACCGGCAACCAGGCATCCACTGGCGCCTTCCAGGGCGGCGGCGGTATTGCCGCGCTCACCGGCACCATCACCGCCCAGTTCAATCGCCTCAGCGGCAACATCGCCGGCGCCGCGGGCGGTAGCGGTTTCCACAACGCCGGCGCAACGGTCACCGGTACGCGCAACTGGTGGGGCTGCAATGCAGGGCCGGGTTCAGCGCCCTGCGATCGCAGTGCCAACACCAGCGGCACGCTAACCACAACGCCTCACCTGGTGCTACGCCATGTGGCATCGCCAAGCAGCATCGTGATCGGCCAGAGCACCACGACGACCGCAGATTTCCTCACCGATTCCGCCTCCGGTCCCGTTGCAGTGGCCGACCTCGACGCGCTGATCGGCACGTCGCACATCATCAACAATCCGGTGCGCGGCACCCTGTCCGGGGTGCAGGCCTCCATTCAGGCCAACGGCACGGCGACGGCGACGTTCACCGCCACCACGGTGGGAGCGGGTTCCGCCGACAGTGTCGTCGATGCGCACACGCAGACGGCGCCGATCACCATCGGCCAGGCCAGCACGACAACCACGATCACCGCGCATACGCCGGATCCATCGCTGATCAATACCGCGGTCACCGTCAACTACAGCGTGGCAGTGAATGCGCCCGGCGCCGGCACGCCGACCGGCAATGTGACCGTCAGCGATGGCGTCAACAACTGCGTCGGTAGCGTGGCTGCAGGCACCTGCAATCTGACTTTGACCACAGGTGGCCCGCGCACGCTGACCGCCACTTACGCGGGTGACACCTCCTTCAGCACCAGCAGCGATACCGAACCACACACGGTTTCGGTCTGTCCCTCCGTCGTTACCAACGGCAATGATGCCGGCGCCGGCAGCCTGCGAGACGTCATCGCCAATGCCTGTGAACCCAGCACGATCACGTTCCAGGCCGGCGTCACCACCGTCACCTTGACCAGCGCAGAAATCCTCGTCAACAAGAACGTGACGATTGATGGTGGCACTGGAGTCACCGTGGCGCGCAGCAGCGCGGGCGGCACACCCAACTTCCGAATCTTCAATATTCAGACTGGCAGAACCGTCAGCATGAATAATCTGCGAGTGCAGAACGGCAATCACCCGGCCCAGGCCGGCGGTATCGAGAATAACGGTACCCTGAATCTGAACAACATGGAGATCACGGGTAACCGTTCCCCACAAGGTGGCGGTATCCAGAACAACAACGTGCTGGTGCTCAACAACAGCACGATCTCGGGAAACACCGCGACGCTCTTCGGCGGCGGTCTGACTATTTTTGGTCCGACCACCACGCTGACCAACTGCACGATCACCGGCAATCAGGCGGATAGCGACTCCGGTGGCATGAATGCGTCCGGAACAGTCTCGATCACCAACTGCACGATCGCGCGCAACACGACAGTGCTTTCGGCCGGCCTTGGCGCGGGCATCGTGGTGAACGCTGCCAACCTCACGCTGCGAAATTCCATTGTGGCGGCCAATACCAGTGGAAATCTGTCCGAGGCCAACTTCAATGGCACGGTTCAGGCGGCGAGCGCGTTCAACGTGGTCGGCGCAGGTCCTGCAGGCGGCTTGACCAACGGCGTCAACAACAATCAGGTGGGTGTGACCCCGACTGCGTTGTCGCTGGGTGCGCTCGGCAACTACGGCGGCGCCACCCCGACATTGCCGCTGCTGCCAGGCAGTCCGGCCATCAATGCCGGCACCAATGTGAGCGCGCCCGCCACGGATCAGCGCGGCATTGCACGCCCGGCCGCGGTCGACGTGGGTGCTTTCGAATCGCGCGGCTTCAACCTGTCGATCGCGGGTGGCAGCGGCCAAACCGCAGTGATCAGCACGCCATTTGCCACCGCGCTTTCGGTCAATGTGGCGCCGGTTGCCGTTGGCGAACCGGTGCAAGGCGGAACCGTGAGTTTCACACCGCCGGGCGCTGGTGCCAGCGCCAGCCTGACAACTAGCCCGGCCAGCATCAATGCCGGCGGGGTGGCGAGCGTGACGGCTGTCGCCAATGCAACGGCAGGCGGCTACACCGTTTCGGCCAATAGCGCTGGCAACACGGGCAGCGCGCTGAGCTTTGCACTGACCAACCGACTGTTGTCGGCAGATCTGTCGATCACCAAGACCAATGGCACCACCACCAGCACCCCGGGCGGCAGCACCACCTATACCATCACGGCAAGCAATGCTGGTCCGGATCCAGTGACGGGTGCGACCGTTGCGGACACCTTCCCGGCCAGTCTCACCTGCAACTGGACCTGCGTCGGTGCCGGTGGCGGCACTTGCACGGCAAGCGGCAGCGGCAACATCAACAGTCTGGTCAACTTGCCTTCCGGGGGTTCCGTTACCTTTACCGCCAGCTGCGCGATCAGCGCGTCGGCCACGGGCACGCTCGCCAACACAGCAACGGTGAGCTCGTCGATCAGCGACCCGACGCCGGCCAACAACAACGCGATCGATAGCGATACGCTCACGCCAGCCGCAAATCTGGGCATTACCAAAACCGATGGCGTGGCGTCCGTGTTTGCCGGCGGCAATACCACCTACACCATCACCACCAGTAATGCCGGGCCCAGCAACGCCCCCGGCGCAACCGTCAGTGACACATTCCCGGCTGTACTGACCTGCACCTGGACTTGCGTCGGTGCTGGCGGTGGAACCTGCACGGCGGCGGGTGCGGGCAACATCAATGACACGGTGAATCTGCCAGCGGGTGGCAGCGTAACGCACACCGCCAGTTGTTCAATCTCGGGCGCTGCGAGCGGCAGTTTGATCAATACGGCGACAGTGACCGCACCCGGTGGTGTGACTGACGGCGATGTCGGAAACAATTCCGCGACTGACACCAACACGATTTCGGCCTTGCCATCTTTGTCCGTCAATGACGTTTCGGTGGCCGAAGGCAACGCCGGGACCGGAATCCTGACGTTCACCGTCACGCGCACCGGTCCGGCTGCGGGTGCCGTGGGCTTCGATTTCGCCACCAGCGATGGCACGGCGACCACGGCGAACGCCGATTACGTGTCTGCCAGCGGCACCGGTTCCATCGCATCAGGCGGTGCGACTGGCACCACAACCATCAGTGTCACCATCAACGGCGATGCCATCTTCGAGAACTCCGAGAACTTCAACGTCACGCTTTCCGCGCCGACGGGTGCGGTGATCGCCGATGCGACCGGTATTGGCACGATCACCAACGACGACACCGCGCCGACATTGGCGATCGACGATGTCGTCATCGTCGAGGGTAACGCCGGTACGCAGAACCTGGTGTTCACGGTGACGCGAACCGGTCTGACCGCATTGCCGGCAAGCTTCACTGCAGTGACTGCCAATGGCACGGCAAGCGCGCCTTCGGATTATCTGGCGGCTTTGGCAGGAACAACGTCGATTGCTGCGGGCGGCGCCACTGGCACCACCACGCTGACAGCGACGATCAATGGCGATTTCGTCGTCGAAGCCAACGAGACCTTCTTCGTCAATCTGAGCGCGCCGGCAAACGCGACCCTGTCCGATGGCCAGGGCCTGGGCACGATCACCAATGACGATACGGCGGGCATTGTTCTGGTCCAATCCATGGGATCGACGGATGTCACCGAGGGAGGCGCGACCGACAGCTACACGCTGGTGCTGACCAGCCAGCCGACCGCCAATGTCAGCATTGCGCTGAATCCCGATGGGCAAGTGACGGCAGCGACGAGCCCGGTGGTATTCACCAGCGCGAACTGGGCGACGCCGCAGGTCGTCACCGTGACAGCGGTTGACGACGTTATCGTCGAAGGCCCGCACACCGGCACCATCATTCATGCGGTGACCAGTGGCGATGCGACCTATAACACCTTCCCCGTCGCCAACGTCGTTGCCAACATAACCGACAACGATCTGCCGACTCTGGCGATCAACGACGTATCGATCGCCGAGGGCAACTCCGGCACGCAGATATTGACCTTCACGGTCACGCGGACCGGCACGACGGCATCTGCGGTTGGATTCAGCTTTGCCACCGCTGATGGCACTGCCACAACGGCGGACAGCGATTACCTCGTCGCCAGCGGCACCGGCGCGATTCCAAGCGGCGGCGCGAGCGGCACCACGACGGTCAGCCTGACCATCAACGGCGATGCCACCTTCGAGAACACCGAGAGCTTCTTCGTCAATCTGACCGCGCCGACCAATGCGACGATCGCCGATGCTCAAGGCGTGGGCACGATCACCAATGACGACGCCGCGCCGACTTTGGCGATCAACGATGTCAGCATCGTCGAGGGCAATACCGGCACGCAGAACCTGGTGTTCACGGTGACTCGGACGGGTCTGACCGCCTTGCCAGCCAGCTTCACGGCAGCGACGGCGGACAGCATTGCAACCGCGCCTTCGGATTATCTGGCGGCTTTGGTCGGCTCGACGACCATCGCGGCGGGTGGCGCAACCGGCACGACCACGCTGAGCGCGACCATCAATGGCGATTTCATCGTTGAGCCCAATGAGACCTTCTTCGTCAATTTGAGCGCGCCGGCAAACGCCACCATTTCCGATAACCAGGGCCTGGGCACGATCACCAATGACGACACCGCCGGCATCAGCGTCGTACAAAGCGGCGGCACCACCGATGTCACCGAGGGTGGGGCAACCGACACTTACACGCTGGTGTTGACCAGCCAGCCGACCGCGGATGTGTCGATTGCGCTCAATGGTGGCACCCAGGTGACGCTGAGCCCGACACCGTTGGTGTTCACCAGCGGCAATTGGAATCTGCCGCAAACGGTAACGGTGACTGCGGTGGACGATCCTGTCATCGAGGGCAATCACTCGGGTGCCGTCACCTCGGCCGTGACCAGTGTCAATGGCATCTACAATGGCTTTGTTGTCGCGCCGGTGAGTGTGGCGATTACCGACAACGACACACCGGGAGTGGCCCTCGTCGAGAGCGGTGGCAACACGCTGGTGACCGAAGGCGGAGCCACGGATACCTACACGATGGTGTTGACCAGCCAGCCGAGCGCGAATGTGACGGTGACGCCGAACGGCGGCGCGCAGCTGAACAACCCGCCGGCGGTGGTGTTCACCAATGCGAACTGGAACCTGCCGCAGACGGTGACGGTGATGGCGACCGACGATAACGTGGTTGAAGGCACCCATAGCGGCAGCATCAGCCACACCGTAACCAGCGCCGATGGCAACTACGAAGGACTGGTCGTCGGGCAAGTGAGCGGCAGCATCACCGACAACGACAGTGCGGTGGTGGCTTTCGATCCGATCGGCGTCAGCCAGAGTGAGGCGACCAGCCCGATGGCGTTCACCGTCACCTTGAGCAATCCGGTAGCTTCGGGAGTGACAGTGACGGTGAATTCAGCGCCGGGCACGGCGACGGCGGCGGACTTCACGCCGATTGTTGCGGGCACGGTCACCTTCCCCGCGAACAGCACGGCCAGCCAGACGGTCAACGTGGTCATCAACAATGACGTGCTGGACGAGGACGATGAAACCTTCACGCTCACGCTGTCGGCACCGATCGCCACTGGCACCGTCACGCTGGGGACAGCTGTTGCGACCGGCACCATCGTTGATAACGACCTGCCACCGGTGATCTCGATCACCAGCCCGAGTCAGCTGGAAGGCAATGCTGGCAACACGCCGATGAACTTTGTGGTCAGCTTGTCGGCGATCTCCGGGCGCGATGTGACGTTCACGCGCGCCACCGCCGATGGCACGGCGACGGTCGCCAACAACGACTATCAGCCGCTTGCGGCGGCGAGCGCCACGATCCCGGCTGGTCAGATGAGCATCACGATCCCGGTGCAGATCGTCGGCAACACGTTGTTCGAAGGCAACGAGACCTTCAGCCTGAACCTGACCGGCGTGGTCAATGCGACCCCGACCAGCCTGAGCGGCACCGGCACCATCGAGGACGACGACCAGCAGCCGACGACGACCACGATCACCAGCGATCTGCCCGATCCGAGCGTGGTCGGCCAGCCGTACCCGGTCAATGTCACGGTCACGGCGGTGAGCACCTCGCCGCTGGGCACGGTCACCATCAGCGATGGCACCGACAGTTGCGGGCCGGTTGCAGTGACCACCGGCACGGCGCCGAACAGCAGCGCCAGTTGCAATCTGACCAGCACCACGGCGGGCGCAAAGACCTTGACCGCGAGCTACACCGCGGCCAGCACGGCGTTTGCCGACAGCGTTGGCACCACCGCGCATCAGGTCAATGCTGCCGGCACGTCGATCAGCGTGGTCGGCCCGCCGCGTAGCCGGATCAACCAGCCGATCACCTTCACCTTTGCGCTGAGCGTCAACGCGCCGGGAGCGGGTTCGCCAGCGGGTACGGTCACGCTGAGCAGCGGCGCCGCGAACTGCAACGTGACGGTGCCGACGGCCACGCCAAGTTGCGCGTTGACCTTCGATACGCTGGGCCCACGCACGGTCAGCGCTGCATTCGTGCCAGGCAACGGCAACTTCCTCGGATCGAGCAGCAGCGGGGCGGGCGACGCGCAGACGCTGGTGTTTGCCTTGAGCGATATCGCGGTGACCAAGAGCAACGGGGCAGGGACCTACGTACCGGGCGAACTGATCGTCTACACGGTGACGGTGCGTAACCTCGGACCCGACGCTGCAACCGGCATCCGCGTACGCGATCAGGTTCCGGTCGGCCTGCTCGACGTGGTCTGGTCCTGCGACGCCAGTGGCGGCGTGGTTTGTCCGCAGGAAGGCGGCAGCGGCGATCTGGATGCCACCACCGGCGCTTTCCCGGTTGGCGGATTACTCAACTACACCTTCTACGGCAACGCCGGCAGCGGCCCCGCGCCGCTGGTGAACACCGCGCTGGTGGAACTGCCGGCCGACACCACGATCGAGGATCCGCTTCCGGGCAACAACAGTGCCAGTGACACCGATCTGCTCGAGTTCCTGTTCCGCAATGGATTCGAGGACCCGATCGTCAACAGCCAGGCCGGCAGCTATCTGCTGCCGACCCAGGCTCTGCGTGGGGTGCTCGATGACGTTGCGCGGGTGGTCTACGAACTCGACGACGCCAATGGCCCGGCGCTGCGCGTGTACGCGCGCTTGTTCGATGGCGAGGTTCAGTTCGCCTTGGCCGTACGCGGCAGCAATGGCGCGCTGCGCCTGGGCGCGTGGCAGAGCTTCGAGGCCGAGCCGCAGCTCAACTGGACGGCAACAGCGGTTGCCGACGGCTGGCTGCTGGAGGTTGTCGAACTGCGCTGACGGCGGCGACGGGAGCAGTCTGCCGGTGAGTGCGATGCAGTCGCGCTCACCGGCTTGGCCGAGCTGAATTGGGCCGGTGTGCCGCGCAGCGGTTCACCGGCGCGGCAGGCTCCAGGTTCACGGGCCACTGCGTTCCCAGCCTCAATCCTGTAACGAGCGCAGCGCTTCCAACACCGCCCAGCACTCGGTCTTGTTAGGCGAGTTCGACGCCCATTTGCGCATCTCCTCGACGAATTTATCGAGGATCTGATCTGACTCGAGCTGTCTGGCCAGTTCGATTTGCGCTCTGGCCGAACCCATATCCCCAAGCCCGGCAAACGCCCAGGCGCAGGTCAGGCGCGGTTGATAGTAACTGGGGTGCGCCCTTTACCTCCGCTGCATTGCCGAGTGAATCGTGATACGGTTATCCCGTACTTATTGATATGGGCGCGCCGTGAAAACTACTTTGGAACTGTCTGACAGCCTGATCGAGCAATCACGCGTTATTCAGCAGCGCGATCGGATCAGCCTCAAAGCCTTGGTTGAGGAAGGGTTGCGTCTCGCCATCGCCAAGCGGCAGGCACCGTCCGACTATCGCTTCGAGCCCGTCCATGGTGGCAGCGGTTGGCTGACCGAAGAAGCTGAAGAGGCAGGGGGCCTGAGTGCCGTCCTGCGCGAGGTCAACGAGCGATGATCGCTCTGGACACCAACCTGCTGGTTTACGCTCATCAGAACGACAGCCCTTGGCGGGATCAAGCGGTCGCGGCGATCCGGCCAGTCGTCGAAGGGCGTATCCCATGGGCGTTGCCTTGGCCGGTGGTTCATGAGTTCTTCGGTGTCGTGACCCATGGACGATTCAAGGTGCCGTCAACGCCCGCCGAGGCACTGGGAATGCTGCGGAACCTGCTGGCTTCACCAACCGTCCAGGTCATCGGCGAGGGTCCCGGGCATTTCGATGTTCTGGCCGATCTCATCACCCGCGCCCGTCTGAGCGGGCCGATGGTCCACGATGCGCGAATTGCAGCCATCTGCATCAGCAATGGCGTTCGCGAACTGTGGAGCGTAGATCGCGATTTCTCACGCTTCCCCGCCCTGAAGGTGCGCAACCCCTTGCGCATCTGAAGGGCGAACTCGCGTAAGGCGGATTCCTTGGTAGGGTGAACCCGCATACGCTTCACCGTGCGGTTTCCACCGTCACGAGTACGTCATCAAGCACGTTGCTTTGTCACCGTCCGGCGGAGACGCTTCACCCGCGTAGGGGATCGGCGCGGGATTCGCGTCCGTCCCGTTTTGTGCTGTTCGGGCCGGACAGTGACTGGAATGAGGTCGCCGCGTTGGCAGAACAGAGTTATCGACACTACGTCAGCAAGCGCCTGCTGGCGCGGCTCGACTCCGGCGTGGCCTGATCCATTGCGGCCCGCGGATCCGGCTATGCACAAAGGCAGCGGTTCGTGGCTGAAGGGAGCTGGTTTTGCATCTTCGACGTTGCCGCTCCCCCTTTTCGCTATCGTCAGGGCTATCCCACCGCCGGACGCTTCGGTGAAGAGAATTGGCCCACTCATCATGTTCGGATCGATGCTCGGCTGTGCTACCGACGTCTCGGCGCGGACGCTCGGTCACGTCATCGGACGAGGCAACGGCGGAAGCAATCGATGCTTTCGAGGCCCACGAGGCGGATGCTTCCGCTGCTCTGGATGATTCCGAAGACAGTGGCGAGCAGGTGTGGGAGCCGGATCAAGAGGGCGCGGGTTGACAGTCCAAGGGAAGAAGGGCGCGAAGTCGACTGTCCCGTGTTCGCGCGGGAGCGGAGACGCTATTTGGGGGTGCGAGGATGATCGAGCAGGAAGCGCCGGCCGGCGGGCCGGTTATCACATCGCCGGCGCATTCGGGGCGCTGGCCGCCGGCGCGGCTTGCGCCCGTCCCTGGCCGGCTCCAGCCGATGGCCCGCGCCATTTGGGCCGTGCTGCTGGCCGTCGTGGTGATCGCCGAAGCGGGCGGCATCTGGCTGGCGCTTGCCGCGCTTCAGGGCGTTCCGGCCGCCGATCGGCCGGCGGCGGCCGCGTTTACCGCATTCAATGTCACGGCCAATCTGCTCGGGTGGCTGGGGCTGGTCGCGGCGGCGACGATGCTGCTGCGCAAGCGCAACGATCCGGTCGCGCTGCTTCTCTCGCTGTCGTTGCTGGCGGGGGCGGGCAGCCTGGCCTCGCTGCTCGATTTCTACGGACAAGCGGGCCTCGGCTGGCTCGATTCGGTGATGCCGGCGCTGTGGATTGGCCTCGCGGCGGCGGCACTGCCGGCGTTTCCCGACGGGCGGTATCAGCCGCGCTGGGGCGCCTGGGTCGCGCTTGCCGCGCTTGCCCTCACGCCCGTGATCATGTTCGACGAGATCATTGGCGATCTGTCGACGATGCTGGGCTTCGCGCTGATCGGGGCCGCGCTCGCCGCAATGGTCGTGCGCTACCGCCGGACACCGCCGGGCCTGGAACGCCAGCAGCTGAAATGGGCTGGCTTCGGCTTCATCAGCGGCATGCTGGTGCTGTTCGGCAGCTTCATTGCGATCAGTTTTCTGGACGCCGGGGTGGTCCCGGAAAGCTGGACCGATATGCTTGCCGTCGCATTGCTGGCGGGCTTCTATCTCTGCTTCCTGCTGATTGCCGCGGGGCTGCTGGTGTCGCTGCTGCGCTACCGGCTATGGGATGCCGATTCAGCCATCGGCCGGTCGCTGGGATATGCCGGCGTCACCATTGTGGCGGGCGGCGTGTTTGCCGCCAGCACCACCGCGCTCAACGAGCTGGTGTCCTCCACGGTGGGCGACAAGACGCTGATCGCGGCGATCAGCACCACGATGTCGGCGCTGGTCTATGCGCCGGCGCGAAGATGGCTCAATGCCGGTGTCGAACGCAAGTTCCGCCCGGGCCTGGCAAGCCTGGCCCGGCTGCCCGAGCGGCTGCAGCTGTGGCAGCACGATGCCGGGCTCGAACGGCTGGGCGAGCGGACGACTGCGGCGCTGGTCGAAGGGCTGCATGCAGGCCATGCGGCGCTGCTGATCGTGCTCGGTGGCAACTATCATGTGATTGGCGCGACCGGCATCGATCCCGAACGGGTCACTGGCTGGCGCGACGAAATGTTGGCACCGGCGGAAGCCGCAACGCCGCGACGCCAGGATCCAACCGATCCCGTGTTTCCCTGGCGGATCATCTTTGCCGATGGCGCAGCGCCAATTGGCGCCCTGCTGCTCGGCCTGCGCACGGACGGCAGCAGCTACGCCAAGGACGAGCGGGCGATGATCGCAAGGCTTGAACCCGCGCTCGCCGTGGCGCTGCGTGCGGCCCAATTGCGGTCGACAGGTGAGCGGGAACTTGCCGAACGCATCGCCCGGCTCGAAGCCATCGTCAACAGCAGCAGAATTTGCGCCGCCTGAGCCGCGCGCTCCACGCATGGCCGCGAGACAGGCTGCGAAACTCAAGCACCAGATCGCGCTCCTCCGCCACCCGCTTCAGCACAACCGGCAGCTCGCGGCGCGGCACGACATGAAAGCGCACAGCAACACCGGACCACGGCAATCGGTAACCCCAGACCGTCCTTGACGGCCGCGTCTACCGCTGCACACCCCATAGGTGCGATCGAAGGGGGTTTTCGGCGAAGAGGCGCTTACAGTTCCGCGGCGTCAGCTTTGCGACCTGGCTGGCGGGGTGCTGGCCAACGCGTAATTCTCGCGCACGGCTTCGCACGGGCGCGCTGGGCGGACTGTACGGCCGAGTTCCTGGTGGCTTACTTGTGGAAGGGCCGCGGCGTGTGTCCGTCTTGCACCACCAAACGTCCTTCGACAGGCTCAGGACAGACTTCGGCGGCGACGGCGGCGCATCGGGTCGACTCGGTGATCCCGCGCGTGCCGATGCGGCGTGGGTGCTGGCTTTACCAAAGCGTCTGCGCCCGGCACTGCGCAATCACGCGGCGCTGGCGACGCGGGTGGTGCGCATCTTCATCGGCAGCATCGTAGGGCGCGAATCCGCACAGCTTCAACGTGCGGATTCCGCCGGTTGCGCGTGGTGGAATCCGCGCCTGCTGTGGTTCGGCACATTTCAGTTGATCAGCCGCGCGGGTTCCACCGAGCTACCACTGCTGCGTCAGCGACGGCGTGTTTCCAAGGACACGCTGCGTGGATTGCGTTCTTGATGAGCGTGTCGCACCATGAGCGGGATCAAGATTCAATCGCTGGTTCAAAAGTCCGCTCGCAAGTCTAATCCGCCCGCCCGCAAGAGGAGTCGCCATGCGCATCCGAACGCTGAGCGCATGCTTGAGCCTGCTGGCCCTTGCGGCCTGCCCGGACTCGAGTGAGGCTGCTCGGGAACCAGCCAACGCAGCAGCAGGCCAGGAATCCGCTTCGGCCGGTGACTCCGCGCCGCCCGTGCAGGTCACTAACGAGGGCGGGGTGACACGGGTAACCACGGCGGGCAACCTGCAATCCACCTTCGACCTCGATTGCATCGAACTCTCGGAGGTACAAAACGTCTACACGCCGGCAGATCTGTACAAGGCGGCCGCGCTTTGTTTCGCCTCCAACCAGGGTGACCGTGCGGTCAGGCTGTTCTGGCTTGCGGCAGCCTACGGCAATTACGACGTGATGCGTGTCGCCGACCAGACCGCCCATCAGGGGCTCTCGATGCTGCAGATGAACCACTTCGGCGAGTTCCCCGAAGCCGACCGCAAGACGATCTCCGACGCGCTTGGTGCGTTCAGGAAAGACCCGGCGCAGTGGAAGGCTTTCTGCGCCAGCGTGAGCACGCTGGGAGCGCCAGCCTATCACCCGAGCTACATGATCCAGCATGGCTTGGCGGCGATGCGGCCATGGGTGGCTGAAGGGGTCAATGGCCTGGTGGAGGGTTTCGATCCGGCCGGCGCCTGGCAGACTCTGGTGGATCAAGAGATGGGCTGCTCCGAAGGCGCCGCGCCCGCTGCGGCGCCGGCCGCCAGGACGGAGCAACAGCCGCATCCGCTGAAGCTCAGCCTGATTTTTGCGGCGAGTTCGAAAACGGCGGTCGCCGAGTACTACTGGGCAAGGGAAGCCTGGCCCAACAGCAGTGCCGAGGCTGGACTGGACCCGATCGCCGGCCCACCGATCGCGGTGAGCATCGGGCCTGGCGGCATCATCACGATCCGGTTCGACGAGCCGGCCGAACTGGCCGGAAAGTCGATGACCTTGTCGCCCACCCCCATGGGCGCGAGTGGCGGAATTCAGTGGGCGTGCTCGTCGACCGATATCCCGCCCGATCAGCTGCAGGTAGGGGGTTGTAAGTGACGGCCGCGCCGGGAACCCGGACACCCGCTGTGTAGCAAATTTCCTACACTCAGATGCGGGAATTGCGAACGAAAGTGCTGCCAGCGATGTCGATCATCTGCCCATGACGTACGCTCGCTCGATTCTGATACCGCCCGGTTCGCTCGGGACTTGTCACTGCGTTTCGCGGCAACTCGGCTCAAGACCTCAGAACATCGCGATCGAGGACCTGCGCGGCCCGCTTGCCGGACCCTTGAAGGCACGAGTCCGCGGCGTAGACTGCGCGCAGTGTGGCTTTGGAATTCCTGTCCTTCAGCCCGGTTCAGAGCCCTCTGGAGCCAGCTTGCTCAACAAGCTGCGCAGATAGGTGATATCGACCGGCGCGAAGCGCGGCGTGCCACCGGCATCGGGCAAGACATTGGAAACGATGCCCACGACCTCACCGGCCGAATTGAGCACCGGCGCGCCCGACAAGCCGAACATCTGCTCCAGCGATGGTTCGCCGAGATCGATCAACAGATTGGCGCCCTGGCGTCCGATTAGCTTGCCGGAGTAGCGGTCCTGGGCGCAGCTCGCTTCGGTGGCATATGAACAGCCGATGGCCTGCAGTGTGTCGCCGGCCTGGGGCTCGGACGACGCCAGATGCAGCGCCTTGAACGGCCCCGGGTTCTTGACCGCGAACAGCAGAGTGTCGAGCTTCAGCACTTCGGGTGTCACGGCTTCGGCAGCGTCGCCATTCAGCAGTGGGCCGAAGGCAAGAGTTTCGCGGCTTCGAGGATTGCGCAGATTCCAGTGGCCAAGCGCAGCGGCCACATCGGTAGTGGCTGGCGGCCCGCCATTGCGCATCAGCAGCACGTGTTTTGCGGTGACACCGAAATAGCGCCCCTCATGCTCGATCACAAAGCCGCTACCGAGAAAAAGCTGTTCGCTCGCCGAGGCGAACTGGACGTCGTTGACGCCCGAAATCAATTCGGATTTTGCCGCTGCCGCATTGGCCATCCAGGGGCCGATTGCGAGCAACACGGCCGTCAGCAGGCGTGTGGTTTTCATTCTGATGGATTCCTGTGCTGGGGAGTCCCGCCGCGCGAGTCGCGACAGGCCGAGATCAGAGTTCGACGGCGTCGAGGAGTTCCAAGCCGGGCTGCCCAACTGACAAGCAGCGCGGGCAAGAATCCCAACGCCAGCAGAATGATTGCCGCCTGAAGCACCCAGCCCGGCAGATCAAACGCGGGCAGCAGCGTTTCGGCGATCTGGATCAGCAGCCACGCGCCGACCAGGTACAGCCCCGCCAGGTACGCTCGCGCCGGATCGATTGTCGGCGCTGAGGCGCGTAGCGACTATCGAGAGCATTGGCTCCTCCACCCGCATCGAAGGCAGCAAGCTGTCTGACCCTCAGGTTGAGCAGTTGCTGTCGAATCTGGACATCAGGTCCTTTGCATCCCGCGAGGCGCAGGAGGTCGCTGGCTACGGCGCCGAAAGGTGAATTGAATACGCTTTGCTGCGCTTCCGCTGTTCTGTGAGCTGCTGAGGGAGCGTCAAAGGCGGTTACAGATAAATATACCGGTTGCTGAAGCAATCCTCTGAAAGGGCTTCTGGAAAAGTGCCATCCTCCCCGATCCTCTGGCGCATAGCCTCCTCGTCATCGCAGTCGAAGACCTCAACCTTAGGCAATGGCCATCCAGAGTCCGAGGTTATCGGACCGTAAATGTGGAGATCGTCGTAGACTCCGGGTTCAAGATCTGCGAACTCGAACACGCCCTGTTCGTCAGCGTAGCTTTGGATTTCAAGGCCGTGGATCACGACCCGGTAGCTTTCCACGTCTTCAGGGAGCGAGCCGCCCAACGCGATTCGAATGCCGCCAGCGTGTGCGAACTGGGTGGTGACCATGAAGACCAGCAATGCTGCAATCAGGCGAACCATGGCGTTCTCGCAATTTTTCGGCGATCCTAGCACGATGACCCAACGGCGAGGCGGCTGAAAGATGAGTGGATTGTTGGCAAGAATCATGCTCGCAATCGCCTTGTGCGCCGCGGCTGGGGTCGCGCGGGCAGACGCGCTGGAGTTCATCAAAGAAGAGATCTCCAAAACACAAGATCCCGAGCTCCAAATTGGACCTGAATCCTCCTTCCAGGATGACCTTGGCATGGACGAGCTCGACATCGTCGAGCTGATCATGGCGGTGGAAGTCAAGTTCGATATCTCGATACCCGACGACCACGCCGCAGGTATCAAAACCGTCAATGACCTGGTCGTCTACCTGAAAAGATCGGGTGTGGAGTAACCCGCGAGGGGCGCATTTGCGTTTGAATTGGCTTCTCGCTCCAGATCGACAAGTACCCACCGGAAGGCCCGTTCACATTGGCGGATATCCATTCCAGCGAGGCCAACTTCGTCGTCAATGATGGGCAATTCCTGTGGAAAGTGGACATCATCATGGAAGATGCGAAACCGGGTTCGAGCCTGGCTGATCGCTTTGTAGACGGATCGCCACAATATGTGACCGATGCGGAATTTCCCTATGAGAATCACCAGCTCTCGCAGATCGTTTATGCCTTGATCACCGGCGTGATCGTGACGGGATTTTGATCTCCGGGGGCGTTTTCGCGCGGCGACTGCCATCCGGCGGACGCCTGGCAGCTCAAGGCCCGCCACCCCGTCGCCCGCACTATCGGACACCAGGGACCCTCTGACATCAACCGTCATTGGGGTCGGAAATATAGAACTGGCCACGGTCACTCTCTCGAACAGACAGGTGCGCGCAGATTTGCTGCAATCGTGCGATGTCGCGACCTTCGACTCGAATTCGAAGATCGGCTATTGATCTTACGACGAAGATGATGACGAGGACGGTACGGTCGATGCCGCCGATGGCGATGACGACAACGACGGTATCCCTGACGAAGGTGACGTTAACTACGCGGGCGAAGCCGACGACGGAGCCGATTACGCGGCAGACGACGAAGCTGATGACGGAGCCGACGACGAGGCGTTCGACAAAGCCGGCGACGGAGCCGCCGTCGAGGCGGAAGACGAATCCGATGACGGCGCCGACGGTGATTCGTCTGGTGACGAGGCCAACGACGATTGGTCTGACGATGAGTCTGATGACAGCGCGGACGATGAATCATCTGCCGATGACGGTTCCGATGACGACAGCACTGAAGATGAGGCTAACGAGGACGCCTACTCGGATGAGGATGGCGAGGACGCCTACTCGGATGAGGATGGCGAAGACGAGGGCGCCTATGCAGATGACGAGGGCGAGGACGCCTACTCGGATGAGGATGGCGAAGACGAGGGCGCCTATGCAGATGACGAGGACGAGGACGCCTACGCAGATGAGGGTGGCGAGGAAGACGGCGTCGAAGACGCGTCGTATTACGATGATGAAGCGGAGTCGGATGCGAGCGACGACGAAGACAGCTACGACGAAGCCAGTGACGAGGCTGAAGATGAGGGCGTCTACGATGACGAGTAGTCAGTCGTGGTGGCAGGACTGCACAGCTTCGACATTTGGTCGGGTAAGTCGGAACAATCCCCCTTGAATAGCCGATCGGGTCTCGCTCAGCGGATGGCATCGGCGGCGAACAGGAGCAGCTGCACTCCCACAACGCCCTTGGCTCTTCACCGCTCTGCGCAGGCGCGTCTCAACCCTGTGGCGGCAAGTCCTCCCACTTGTCGGCCTGCGAGGCTGACTCGCGGTTGGCGTCGGGCGCGAGGGCGGCATCGCAGCGCGGCATCGCAGCGCGGGACCGTCAAGTTTCACCCGCGCAACCCCGGACCGCGCCACCCGGGACAGTCGGACGGTCAGACACGGACTGTCCAATACTGTCGTCCGATACGGTCAATAGTCGAACACGTGTTCGACCGCGAGGCCATTGCGCGCGCTGCTGGCGAGTACGTCGCCGAGACGCGCGACGGGCACCTGCAGCACGCGGCGCTCGTACCCGGGCCGCGTAAGGATGGGCTGGCGGATCATCACGCGCACGCCAGGGATGTCCGCTGTCGCCACCGGCATCACGCTGCTGACCAGAATGTCACCGCGGTTACCCGCGATCTCGACGAAGCGCACGCCGCGCTCGGCCAGCGCCGTCGCAGCGCCGGTGAAAGCGTGATAACGGGGGAGTTCAACCAGGGTTTCGTCGCCATTCGCGCGCAGCCGGCGCAGCGAGGGCAGCATCGCCCCGGCTTCGTTGGGCAGGCCCTGCACAACGGCGACGGTCGTCTCCAGCGGTGCGGCAAAGGTCGATTGCGTTGCCGTGCCCAGCGCCCAGCCGTAGATCGCCTTGATTGTCCATTCCGAGGTCAGCAGGTAGCGGCGCTCCCATTTGCGCAGCAGGTGCGGGCCGGTCATCGGCGTCTGCGTCCACAGTTGTTTCAGGCGCGCCGCGAAATCGAATTCGTACCACGGACGGACACGAATGAAGTCGACATAGTCCTGCGCCTGGCGCGCTGCGAGTTGGTCCTCGGGCGTTGCGTTGATCGGTGCGGTGAATTCGGTCAGGCGTCCGACCAGCGTCTCGTAGGCGCCCTTGATGCCGAACTCGACCGTCGTGCTGGTGCCGATGACAACGATCATCGTGTGGTATTCGCTATTGAACGGGTACTGCCGCGTCGCCTCGATGACCTTGCCGTAGCCGCTCCAGAACTGGCCAATGTGCCTGAACCAAGGGAAGTCGCTGGACGACCGGGTCTGCAGCAAGGACGCGTATTCGTCCGGGCTGAACACCAGGAACCATTCCGGATAGGTCAGGAAAGTCTGCTCGGGATTTCGCTGATCCCTGGCATCGGCGTGCAATCCAGCGGCCGGAGGCGCCATGTCCCCCGTGGCGAAAGCGAGCGCCGCAAGCAGCAGTGCGCCCAGGCCGGCCAAGCGTCGAAGCGTCGTCTTCATCCGGCGCGCCGGAAACAGAGCAGCACGTTGAGGGTGGGATCATTCGCTTGCAGCAGCCGCGGTCCGCTGGCTTCGAAGCCATGACGCTGCAGGACGCCGATCCATTCGTCGACACTGCGGAAATGACGCAATTCCTGCGCGTTGATTTCCCACGGCGTGCCGAGCCCGGCGTTGAAGACCGCGTGCGCCAGCGAAGCCATCGCGCGCATGTAGGAATCGGTGACATCGTGGTCGCGCAGGATTAACAAGCCGCCTGGCTTGACGACGCGACCAAGCGAGGCAATGAAGGGGTCAAGTCGGTCGAGGGCGGCGTGGTGCAGGCCGATGTAGCAGGTCGCCAACTCGATGCTCGCATCAGCGACGGCGGGCGCCGGAATCGGTGCATAGTCGTTCATCGGCACGAATCGTCCGAGCTTGCGCAAGCCGCCGCGTTCAACCACGTCGACCGGCGAGTTGCCTGCTGCGACATCGTTCACCAGCACGATGTCGCCGCGCAGCTTGAGGTGCTTGCGCAGATCGCTGATGTAGCGGCCGGTGCTGCCGATCTCCAGGTATCCGTCGAACTCGCGGCGTGCGCCGAGTAGTTCCAATGTCTGCCGAGACATCTCGCGCTTTTGCTTGGCGAGCGAGGGCAGGGCGTAGGTCAGTTCGGACAGGAACGGCTTGATCGACGGCAGCTTCGCCTGCAACTCGCGATAGATCGCTTCATCATTGGCGGAGCGTGCCTGGGTCGACTGCTGGATCAGCGTGTGGAAGCGATCCTCCGGGTACAGCCGGTAGACATTCTGCAGAAAGCGGTAGAAATCGTCGTTGCCGCGGGTATTGCCGTAGATCGCCTGGAAATCGCCCACGGTCCCGCTGGTCCTCATTTCCTGCGCGTGCTCCATCGTCGTGTCCAGTTCGGGTGCGTAGTAGCTATCCCAGATCACGTTGCGGAAGCGGTAGCCGGGATCGAGGCGACGCTTGAGCGCGAACAATTCGCGCGCACGCGGATAGGCGCGATGGAACTGTGCGGCGGTCGCGTGCGGCTGGTAGGGCAGGTAGTAGCGGCCGCCGCAATCGATCGCCGCGTCGATCAGCTCGCGCGTCCACACCGCGACCCGCTCCCTCGCGTTGTCGCGTGTGCGCTGCTTGTGGTAAAGCACGAAGGCAAATGCTTCCTCGGGAGCCCAGGTCAGCAGCGAGTCGGCGTCGGCGAAGGCATGGCGCACCGAGATGTTGACTGCGTTGACCCGGTGTCGCTGCAGAATCTCGGCCATCTTCGGCACGAAGTCGTCGAAGCGTGCCACCGGCACGAAGTACTCCTGCAGCACGTAGGTCGAGTGCTTGCGTGAGGCCGGTTCGAGTTCGGCGACATCGTAGCCGGCCTCATAGTTGCGCCAGTGCACCGGGCGCCCGAGGTAGAGCAATGGGTCGATGATCCGCTGGCGCCGCCACTTGCCGGCCGGCGTTTCGGTGAAGGCCCAATAGAAGTAGCGCTGCAGAGGGAACTGCTTGCGCATCGGCTGCAGCCGCCTGCCCACGGTCACGGCGTCGCGCGTCTCGCGCCAGGTCACGGCGCGCGCATGCTGGTAGTTTGGCGGATACAGGTCGGCGTTGTGGAACACCGCATCGGGCGCGCTTCGAATGGTGTCGCGGAACCAGCGCGCGTAATCGCGTGTCGGCATGCAGACGTGTTCCCGGCGAACGCGGGAGTTTTCCGCAAGCGCGAGTTCGGCTTCGACGATCACACCCAAACCGCCGTAGCCACCGATCGCGCCGTGGAATAGCTCGCCGTTCTCGCTCGGCGACGCATCGACCAGGCTGCCGTCGGCCAGGACCATGCGGATCGACAGAACCGACAGGATCAACGGACCGAGACCCATGTAGCGCCCGTGCACGTTCACGCTCAATGAGCCGCCGACCGTGAAGTTCGCGTAGCTCTGCATGATCTTGATCGACAGCTCGTGCGGATCGACAAAGCGCTGGATATCGCACCAGCGCACGCCCGACTGCACGCGGATGGTCTTCTGCTGCGGATGAAAGGCGAGGATCCGGTTGAGCTGGCGCATGTCCAGATGCAGGCTGCCTGGGCTGGCGGTTTGCCCGCCCATGCTGAAGTGCCCACCGCCGACCGAGATCGGCCCGTCCGAGCGCAGAATGGCGTCCTGAACTTCCTTGACGGTTGTCGGTGTCGCGATCGCCCATACGCGTACCGGATTGAGCCGGGTCACGTCGTTGACGATGAGTCCGCCGCTGCTGGTCGCGTTCATCAGGCGGGCTCGTGGATGGTCACGGTCAAATAGTCGCGGCCACGCGTGCGTGGGTCGTCGCCGAACTGATTCTCTCCTTCAGTACCGCGCTTGGTGAGCAGCAGGAACCCGACCAGCAGCGGCCCCAGGACCGGGATCAGCAGCGGCAACAGCCAGAGCGCACTGCGCGCCTGATCGTGCAGACGACGCACTGCGAGTGACAGCCAGATCGCGAAGGCCGGAGGGTAGAGCACCAGGGTCGCCGCACGGCCGAGGCTGCTGTCGACGAAGACGTACAACATCGCAAACACCACCGCACTGACCACCAGTCGCCAGAAGAATGTCGAACGACGCAGGCGTCCGCGCCAGCGTAGCCAAGGCAGGATCGATCGCATCATCGTTTACAGGCTCCGAATGCACGTGCCGCGGGCGTCCAACACACGCAGTCTAGTGTGGTGTGCCGCCTGTGACTCCAATTATTTCCGGGTCCATTTCCCCGGACGCAGCGGCGCTTCTGGCACTCCGGCGCAGCCGCCGAGTGTCCGGATCTCGCGTTGGTCGCTTCGACCGCGCTGGACTGGGAAACCTCAGGTCGCGCCCCTTTTTCAGCCGGCTCGGTGATTCGAACCATGACCGCCAGTATGCTCAATGGTCAGGAAAACGATCAGAGCCGGAGGCGGTCATGGGCAGTGTCCGGGACATCTACACGACCGGCGATAACGATCCGGAAATCGAACCCGTCAGCCATTATCGGCACTATCTGTATTGCGACGCTTGCGGCTCGTTCGACTTGATGCCCTGGGCTTCGCGCGAAAGTGAAGCCGCCGCGCGGACGCAAGCTCGACCGGAACAGGCTGCGCTCATCGTCGCGGGGTTCGTCGTGCTGGCGGCATGGTCCGCATTCGCGGTTTTCCCTTCACTCAGCCTGATCCTGGTGCTGGCCGCTGCGCTGGTGCTGGGGCCGCCGCTGCGGGCATTGTTTGGCGAGGCAGGCCGGAAGAGGAGGTGGCGGTTTATCGCAATGCTCTGTACGGCGATTGCGTTGGCGTTCCTGGAGGAACTGCTGGGCGGCGTGGTGTCCCCATCGCAGATGCTCATGGCCGGAACGGCGGGCGTGGTCGGGTTGCTGGTGGCGTCCTGGAAAGCGGGTGCCGACGTGCAGTACCTCGGCATGCAATGTCGCCAGTGCCAGGCGACCTATGCCAATGGAACGACCTTTTTCAGCGATCTCGGCAGGAACCCGCGCCAGTTCCAGGTATCCGACGTGCCCAGGCCCCTCGGAATCTCGCCCTTCCTGGTCGGCGCCGCTGTGGATGCTGCCCCGTCGTCCGGCCAGAGCTGACAACGACACCCACAGGGGCGACCCGAGGCCAAGGCACATCGACCGGCCCAATGGCCTATCGCACGGGCTGCTTGTCCCCCCGGGGCTGGTCGCCGGGTGAGCGATGAGCAAGTGCAAGAAGCGATCGACCGAGTCCGTCAAACAAAGCCAGACAATTCAATACATTGGTGCACCCGGCAATTGCACCGCGCTCAGCTGCGCCGTATTCCCAGCCGGCGGTAAAGTGTGCTGCGGCTGATGCCGAGTTTGCGGGCCGCCTGGACCACGTTGCCGTTGCAAGCGGCCAGCGTCTGGCGCATCGCGGTGGTGGTGATGTCCTGTAGTTCGCTGGAATCGGCCGTCGCGGCCAATGACTGCTCCGGCGGCGACGCGCGCAGGTAATTCGGCAGCATGTCGCTATCGATCCGTTCGCCCGGATCGCTCAGCGCGACCAGCGTGCGCAGGCAGGCTACAAGCTGGCGCAGGTTGCCGGGCCACTGGTAGCGGGTCAGGGCGTCGAGGGCAGGGTCGCTCAAGCGACGGCCGTCGGCCAGCCCTTGCCAGAGCGTGTCGATCAGCGCAGGCAGATCCCGGTGTGCGCGCAATGGAGCGATGCGGATCCCATGGTGCGCAATGCGATAGTAGAGATCGGCACGGAAGCGGCCTTCAGCAATTGCTTCTTCCAGATTCCGGTGGGTGGCGCAGACCAGCGCGAAATCCAGTTTGACCGCTTTGCCGCCACCCAGCGGCGACAGCTCGCGCTCCTGCAGCACGCGCAGCAGGCGTGGCTGCAGCGCGAGCGGCATATCGCCGATCTCGTCGAGGAACAGTACGCCGCCTTCGGCCTGGCGCAAAAGGCCTTGATTGCCATGCCGCCGGGCGCCGGTAAACGCGCCATCTTCGTAGCCGAACAGCTCCGCCTCGATCAGGCCCTCAGGAAGCGCCGCACAGTTGATCGCCACGAAAGGTCTGCCAGCGCGGCGACAGCGGCGATGCAGTTCGCGCGCGAACACTTCCTTGCCGGTGCCGGTCTCGCCGTGAACGAGTACCGGCAGATCGGCCTGGATGACACGACACGCCCTTGCGAGTTCGATCTCCAGCTGGTCATCGAACAACAAGGCGTCGCCGCTGCGGACCTGCACTGGCGCCGATGTTGGCAGCTGCGGCGTCGGTCGTCGCAGGCGTGTGTCGGCGCCATCGTCGACACGCCCGTGCAGCGTGCGCCCGCGTTGATCGGTGAGGACGCCGCGATCGCGCAGGCGCGACGGGGTGTCGGCGAACAGGCTGTCATAGGCGATGCTCCCAAGGTCGCCACGGCCAAGTCCAAACAACTGCAAGCCGATCTGATTGGCGGCGATCAACTGGCCGTTGCGAAAGGCAAGCACGCCTTCGCGCGCCGAGCCCAGCAGCGAAGGATCGCGGTGTAAACGCAGCAGTTCACAGGCACCGATGCCGGCATCGAAGAACCGGTGCTCGATGTTGCCGACTGCCAGCTGCGCCAGTCCGAGCGCATGCACCTGCGGCACGCGCGAGTCGCCGGAGATGTCGAGCACCCCAACCAGTTGCCCGAAGGGATCGAAAATCGGCGCCGCCGAGCAACTCAGGATCGAGTGCGGCGCCAGATAGTGTTCGCCGCCGCGCACCTCGACCGAGCGCGCCTCGGCGATGGCGGTGCCGATCGCGTTGGTGCCAGCCAGCGACTCGTTCCAGCAGGCGCCAGGAGCGAGCGCCACGCGGCCGGCGCGGTCGAGAAATTTGGGGTGGCCGCCGGCATCCAGGATCCAGCCCTGGTCGTCGGTCAGGATCACCATGCTGCCATTGGCGCTGGCGCCAGCGGCGAGGCCATCGAGCTCAGCGCGCGCCAGGCGCCAAAGGCGCTCGTTGCGCTCGCGCATCTGCCTGAGCTGGGCCTGCGGTACGGGCTCCAGCTGCAGCCGACGCTCCGCGGCCAGACCGAGGCGCTGGCAACGCGTCCACGACTGCAGGATGGTCTCCGGCACCTGGCCGGCTGGCATGCCGCGCTGCTCGAAGAAGGCGCGGCGCGCGACGTCGATGCGTGGGGAAGTGAAGGTCGGGATCATGACGGCGTGCTCCGCATGACGCGCAGGGCCGACCGCCTGCGCGGCCGCTCCGAATCTCGCACTCGCTGCACCTGTCGCATTTTGCGACACCCCGTTCGGACACTGTCCCGAGTTTCAACACACTCGTGCCACTAGCGCAATGAACAAAATTGCCGCGCCGCACCATGAATTGAGTCGATATCTTGAACTGACAGCCGCCAGAGCATGCGGCGTCGCACCATCGATTGTTTGGCATCACCCTTGCGTTAGTGATGCAGCCCGTTCGGGTCAAGCATTTCACCAGGGAGAGAAACCATGACCGCAGCATCGACCTTCGCCAACGATCCCAGCACCATTTTCAAGCCGCGCTACGGCAACTTCATCGGCGGCCAGTGGCAAGAACCTCGGACCGGCCAGTATTTCGACAACCTCACGCCGGTGACCGGCAAGGTATTCACGCAGATTCCGCGCTCGGGCAAGGACGACATCGAAGCTGCGCTGGACGCCGCGCACGCCGCGCGCGCCGCCTGGGGCGCCACCTCGGTCACCGCGCGAGCGAACATCCTCAATCGCATCGCCGATCGCATCGAGCAGAACCTGGAACTCATCGCCCATGCCGAATCGTGGGACAACGGCAAGCCGATTCGGGAGACGCTGAACGCCGATATCCCGCTGACCGTCGATCACTTCCGCTATTTCGCCGGTGCCATCCGCGCGCAGGAAGGCGGCATCAGCGAAATCGACGGCGACACCGTGGCCTATCACTTCCACGAGCCGCTGGGCGTGGTCGGTCAGATCATCCCGTGGAACTTCCCGATCCTGATGGCGGCGTGGAAGCTCGCCCCGGCGCTGGCTGCCGGCAACTGTGTGGTGCTCAAGCCCGCCGAGCAAACGCCGGCGAGCATCCTGGTGCTGATGGAAGTCATCGGCGATCTGCTGCCGCCGGGCGTTCTGAACGTGGTCAACGGCTTTGGCCTGGAAGCCGGCAAGCCTTTGGCATCCAGCCCGCGCATCGCCAAGATCGCGTTCACCGGCGAGACCACCACCGGCCGGCTGATCATGCAGTACGCAAGCCAGAACCTGATTCCGGTCACCCTGGAACTGGGCGGCAAGTCGCCCAACATCTTCTTTGCCGATGTGATGGCGGCGGACGACGATTTCCTCGACAAGGCGATCGAGGGCTTCGTGCTGTTCGCCTTCAACCAGGGTGAGGTCTGCACGTGCCCGTCGCGCGCGCTCATCCACGAATCGATCTACGAGCCGTTCATGGAACGGGTGATCGCGCGCATCGCCGCGATCAGGCAGGGCAATCCGCTCGACCCGTCGACCATGGTCGGCGCCCAGGCTTCCAACGAGCAGATGGAGAAGATCCTGAGTTACTTCGACATCGGCCGCCAGGAAGGCGCGCAAGTGCTGATCGGTGGCGAGCGCAACCAGCTGGATGGCGAATTGGCAGGCGGCTACTACGTCAAGCCGACCGTGTTCAAGGGCCACAACAAGATGCGCGTGTTCCAGGAAGAGATCTTCGGACCGGTGGTGTCGGTGACCACCTTCAAGGACGATGCCGAAGCGCTGGAGATTGCCAACGACACGCTGTATGGCCTCGGCGCCGGCATATGGAGTCGCGATGGCAGTCGCTTGTACCGCTTTGGTCGGGCCATCCAGGCCGGTCGCGTCTGGACCAACTGCTACCACGCCTATCCCGCGCACGCGGCATTCGGCGGCTACAAACAGTCCGGCATCGGCCGCGAGAACCACAAGATGATGTTGAATCACTATCAGCAGACCAAGAACCTTCTGGTCAGTTATTCGCCGAAGGCCCTGGGATTCTTCTGACCGCAAAACCTCGCGATGTGCAGGCCGGTGTACACAGCTTCATCGTGTTCACCGGCGCTGTTGGCGACGCCACCGAAAGGACGGCGGAACGCACCCGCATTTCACAGACAAGGGAATTGCCCATGCCCAACCCACCGCCGCAAGTCCTCGCCACCGACACGGCGCTGGAACTGATCGACCGCCTGCGCGAGATGCATGGGCCGGTGCTGTTTCATCAATCCGGCGGTTGCTGCGACGGTTCCTCACCGATGTGCTATCCACAGGACGACTTCATCGTCGGCGACCACGACGTGCAGCTCGGGGAAATCGGTGGCGCGCCGTTCTACATCAGCGCGCCGCAGTTCGAGTACTGGAAACACACGCAACTGATCATCGATGTCGTCGCCGGACGTGGTGGCATGTTCTCTCTGGAGAACGGGCATGGGGTGCGTTTCCTGGTCCGCTCGCGACTCTTTGATGACGACGAATTTACGGCCCTCAAGGCGCACGGCCGCGCCTGATCGGGTAACGGGGAAATTGGGTCAGAGTGCAATTTCCACCCCGTGCTTTTCGTGCTTACCCGGTGCCGCGCTTTCAGTCATCCTTGATCAGTTCCGGCGGCAATCGCGGATCGACACCGCAGCAGGCGTAGAATTCGTCGGAGCCTTCGAACAGGGAAGCACGAGCCCAGCGTGGCGAGCGCTGGTGTGGATGAATGGCAGGCCGTTGTCAGCGGCCGGCTGCCATTGATCCAGTACATCGCCCATCCGTGTGCTGTCGACGACCGACGAAATCACGCCCTCGAACAGGCGGCCGTAGAGTGTCGGCTTCAACACGAACGGTCGCCCCAGCGTCACGTCATTCATGACCTCGACCAGACGCCCATACGCGCCAGCGGTGCTGGCCAACCCGTAGGCGCCGCCACCTTCGTCGGCGGTGTTCACCCAATCGCCCATAGCTCCGATCAGGTCGAACAGGCTCGCCTCGCCGCCGTAGGCAGGCACCAGCATCAGGGCGGTGGCGGCCCAGCAGGTGCCGTGCGACTGCTGGACGTAGGTCAGCGGGCCCTGCCAGCCTGGAGCCTTTGCCGCCGCCTCCTCGGACGGCAACGGCTCGATTCCTCGACGAACCCAGCCGCGCGCCAAAAATGGCGCTGATCCGTGGTCCTCGACCTTTGCTCACGCAAGCTGAAATAAACCCGCGACACGTGATCTCTACACATGCGGCGCTGCGTACTCCACAGGCATCCCCTGCTGGAGTTCGACATGATCCGATCGCTGCTGCTCGCCTGTACCCTGTTGATTGCGTCCACCGCAGAGGCCCAGGAGGGCGTGCTCGACAGCCAATTCGGCATCCTGGGCACCGGTCGCAGCGTCTACGGCTTTGATATCCCTGCCAATGGCTTTGACTCGCCGGCCGGCGTCCTCACCGATGCCCAGCGCCGCATCTACACGGTGGGTCTGTCGGCAGACCTCAACAACACGGTCTGGCGTGCGACGCTGGCACGCCTGACGACCGATGGCCTGCTCGACAACACCTTCGGAAACGGTGGCAAAGTGGTCTCGACCGCTGTCCAGGGCTCCTTCCTCGCGCAGGACCTGGCGCGCGACAGCCTGGGTCAACTGCTCGTGGCCGGCTCGCGGGTCTTCGGGGACCTCACCCAGGGCGATCGCGACTTCCTGGTCTGTCGTTTCAACACGGCCGGTGCCGCCATCGACTTCGCGGCACCCACCAATAACCATTGTCGATCCATTCCCTTCGACCTGGGCGGGAACAATCAGGACCAGGCGCGCATCATCAAGACACACACCGACGGCGGTATCTACCTGGTCGGATACGCGGTCGATTCCGCCAACTTCGCAACCGCGAAGATCGCCGTCGTCAAGCTGACCAGCACTGGCGCCCTCGACACCAGCTTCAGCGGCGACGGCAAGCTGGCGATCAGCTACCCGGGCGGCAACGCGACCTCCATCCATGACGCCGACGTCGGCGCCGACGGCAGCCTGTATTTGAGTGGTTCGGTGGATTTCTCGGACAATCTCGCGGTGCTGGCGGTCAAGATCAAGGCCGACGGCGTGCTCGACACCAGTTTTGGTGGCGATGGCTTCCAGGCCTACCAGCTCGACCTGGGCGCGGTCGGTTTTCGAGATGACATCGGCCGGGCCATTGCCTTGCGTAGCGACGGCAAGCTGGTAATCGGCGGCTCGGCGGCAACCGCGCTTGACCAGGTCAACGCCTTCGTCCTGCGTGTGTCCGCCACCAATGCCGGCTTCGACGCCAGCTTCGGCAACGCCGGCCGGTTGATTCTCGGCTCCAATGCCACGATCAATGACCTGGTGGCGCTGTCGAGCGGCCAGACCGCCTACGCGGCGGCACTGACCGGCTCAGGCATCACGCGTTTCCGCATCGGCCGGCTCGGCGAGGCCGGACACGACCTCCGCTTTGGCGCGGGCGGCGTCACCGACATCAGCTTCGGCTTCGCCCAGGGCTTCGACACCCCGCGCGAAATGGTGCTGAGCGGCGACCAGCTGGTGGTCATGGGCCTGGTCAACAAGACCAGCAGCGATGGCGAGTTCGGCGTCGTCCGCCTCACCGGCGATGCGATGTTCCGCGGCGGCTTCGAGTAAGGCCGCCGCGGCGACCAACAAACCACGCCCTGACGGCAGCTGGCAGCTCACGCCGACGCCGCTGGAACTGCTCAACCGGTTGACGCGCTTCATCTCAACGCCGCGCCGGCATCTGCATGGCTATCACGGCGTGTTTACTCCGGGCATCCTGTCCTCCGCCCTTCGGGCCAGTCTTCGGCTGTTCAAATTCGCTCCAGGCGAACTTGTGCGCCGCACGCCGTCTTGCGTGCGCAGGTGGCACTTCCCCATCTGGCGGGCAGTGGTCAGAACGCGATCTCGATGGCACCGGAGGCGGGTGTGGGCATTCGACGCGCATGCGAGGCCGGTCCTCACCGGAGTCAGAGTTGACCGCATGGAATCTGTGCGTGCCACGCCCTCGACGCGCGAGACGCAACATACGTTTACGAGAAGTTGACGTAAGTTGACAACTTCAGAGGGCACCGGGTCTAATTCGCGGCGCCTTGAGCAGGTTCATGCGCTCGGTTCGCTGTAGTCAACTTCTTCCGACTTGCGCAGAGCACCCCCATGGACGAGTGTGCTTCTGGCCGCTGCACGTTTTTGGCTCACGGCGCTGGTGGCCGAATGCCGTTCATCGTCACCCAACAGGGTCGGCGCCTCGCTGTACGGAACTGCTGCCGCCTTAGCCATGAGCCCTGACTCAATATCGAAATTCGTTGGCGTGGTATTCGGTATCTTGGGCATTGCTTGCGGGTTTCAGGCGCAAGCCAGCGACGTATCCGGTCCGATCACCGTAGACACCACTTGGCGCTTGGCGGATTCGCCGATCAATGTTGTTGGGTCGGTGCAGATACGCAACGGCGCAAGTTTGATCATTGAGAGTGGCGTCGAAGTGCGCTTCCTCGCGGAAACCGCGCTGCTCGTCGAACAAGGTGCTGTCCGGGCGGTAGGTGAGTCAGCGTCGCCGATTGTTCTTGGCAGCGGTGAGCCCAGCCCGGCGAAGGGGGACTGGGGGCCGATCGAATTCCAGAACGGCAGCATCGACGGGGCGACCATCCTCGATCGGGTGGTGATTCGCCACGGCAAAGGCATCTCGATAACACAGGCTTCGCCGACACTCAACCGGGTTGTGTTGGAGAACAATCTTGGCGCGGCGATTACGCTTGACCTCGGTTCCTCACCCGTGGGTGAGGGCCTGAGTGCGCAAGGCAACGACTTGAATGGTGTCTTGGTCCCTTCCGGGACGATCACTGGCTCGGCTAGATGGGCACTTCTGGGTATTCCTTATGTAGTGGAGCAGGGAATAGTGACGGTGGGCTTGCCGCCGCTGACGCTGACTCCCGCGTCCATGAGCTTGCGCGCGGGCTATCAAGGGACCTTCACGCTAAATCTCGCAAAACCAGCCCCCACCGGCGGGCTCATCATCGATGTGGCCAGCAACCAACCTGGCGTTGCTTCGACTCCGGTGAGCCTTAACCTGCCGGCCGGCACTCTGCATGCGAACTTCAACGTTGACGCGCTTTCTCCAGGCAGCGCCCAGATCACGGTCAATCGCGCGGGACTGGGCACGGCGACCGCGACGCTTGACGTGACCCCACCGATCACAATTAGCTTCTCAACGTCGAATTCAATTATTCCCATCGGCGAGAGCCGGACACTTTCAATAACCCTCGGCGAGCCGGCGCCCGTTGGCGGTCTGGTTGTCCTTGTCAGCTCGACAAACGCCAGCGCAGTAACCGCGCCCGATCAGGTCTTTTTCGCGGCAGGGAGTTCGGTTCGGGATCTCCTGGTGACCGCTATCGCAGTAGGCACCTCCACCTTGACGGCGTCTGCCCAAGGATACGGCAACGCAACGTCGATGGTTGAAGTGCGTTCGGCCTTCCTTAGCTTTGATCCGATTGATCTGCTGGCAACGGGAAGCTCCCGCGCGGTCACGGTGAGGTTGTCGCCGCCCGCGCCCCAGGGTGGCTTATCCGTTGCCGTGTCCAGTAGCACGCCATCGGTTGCGAGGATATCCCCAAGCAGCATCAATGTTGCGGCGGGCGGGAGCAGTGCCACATTCACGCTGACCGGCGTTGCGCCGGGAACTAGCGAGCTGACGGCGACGGCAAACGGCTTCAGCCCGACGACGAGTATCGTCACGATTACGAGTCGATTGGCTTTCGATCCCGCCGGTCCCGTCACGATCCCGCAGGCGACCAGCGACCATTTTCTCGTCCGATTGAGTCACTCGGCCCCTGCCGGCGGGTTGACGGTATCCCTACAGACTCCCCCCGGCGGCGCTCTAGTAGTGACTCCGAGCACACTGGAGATCCCGGAAGGACAAACCGCTGCCGCGACGCCGGTCAGGGTAACTCAAGGTGCAAATGCTGTCGGTATGGTCACCGCAGTCGCTTCAGGCGTGGCCGACGCAGTGCTGACGACGAACCCGGAGCCGTCATCACGGATCCAATTCAGTCCTGGCAGCGCTGTGCTTGGGAAAGGGTTGCGCTCGGACATCACCTTGAGGCGAGTGCGCCATTCTGGTCAGTCGTACTTTGATCGCGATCCGTTGACCCTGACGTTGACCAGCGCCGATCCGGCAAAACTCTCAGTGCCACAACAGGTCACTATTGCGGGTGGGGCGGCATCCGTGAGCGTGCCATTTTCAGCGCTCGACATCACCACTCCAATAGAAGTGATTGCGACAGCAGCCGAATACTCGAGCCCTGCGGTTATCCAGGTCACGATCGTTGAGCCATCGATCAACTTTGGAGACTTGGACGGGAATCGTGGCGTTGGAGCAATCCGCGACATGTTCACCGTAAGTCTCAACGTACCCGGCGGAACCGGCAGTCAAGTCGCAATGACAGATACTCCGATAGCCCTTGCCGTCGCCGAGCCGAACCCTGCTGGTGTGGTCAGCGGGCTGTTCGACAGCAGTGGTGCGCCATTGACACGGCTGATTGTGCGCGCCGGTCGAAACTACGCTTCACTAAGCGATGGCAATCTGGACTATGCCTATGTGGGCACGCCTGATGTGGCGGGCACTTACAAGATTTCCGCGCAGATCGCGGGGCAGGTGCAACGGTTGTCTGCGCTGCAACAAGTGATCGAAGGCACACTGGAACTGGAGCTTTCGGAAGGAGCGGACAGCGCTGTGGTTGCCAAGGGCATGGCGGATAACGGCGTTTACATAATGCGGACTCGTTCCGGCGTGCCGTTTAGTGCAGTAGATCCGCTGACGCTGACATTGACCCTTAGCGAACCCGGCAAGATCGAAGTTCCGCAAACGCTTGTGATTGCCGCGGGCGAAACACACGTCGAGATTCCGGTCGCAGGGTTGGAGCTGACGACGACACCGGTTGCAATAAGCGTTAGCGCGCCGGGCTATGCAGCGCCAAGTGGAACACTGGAGTACACGGTAGTGCAGGCAGAGCTTGATTTCTCTTGCGAACTCTCCTGGCTTTTTGAACGTCATGAGTTGTGTCTTCGATGGTCCGGAAACTCATTGATCGACCGGCCAGTATCAGTTGTCGCGGTGGAGCAGAATCCACCCGGTATCGTGACTGGCCTTTATGCCGGTCGAGACGGGCTGGAACTTCTTGGTCCCCTGGAACTGCAAGGGGGGTCAAACTCGGTCGCGCCTGGCGATATTTGCTACGACACGGGGAAGGGCGAATTTCACTGCCCGGTAGGCTTTGTCGGGACCGCCCCAGGGGTTACTGGAAGCTACCGCTTGGCTGTGTCTGTACCCGGCATGGGCGAATGGCTTTCCGATGTCATCACCGTTAGCGTCGGAGCGCCGCCTCCGTCGCCGGGCTTGAGCTTTTCCGCTCAAGAATACTTCGTTGGGCTTGGACTTATCGGCTCCGGCGTCGAAATCCAACGGACTGAATCGCTGACGAACCCGATTACTGTTGAACTAGTCAGCTCTGATCCAGACAAACTTAGCGTGCCGGCGAGTGTGACCCTCGATGCCGGTTCAGAGGCGTTTGCTGTCCCCTTCGCTGGACTTGAGCTGACATCCTCGCCGGTGACCATTTCGGCGCGAATTTCCGGACAAACCGAGATTTTCGATTCGATTGAGGTGCACGTGGTCGCGCCAGAAATCCACATCGACGGACTGAGCCAGTCCAGAGGCAGCGATGGCGAGCGCGATTTCATTTATGTGCGATGGGTGATTCCTCCCATCAGTGACTATACTTGGGAGTCCGATTTTAGCCAGGTAGCCCAGCAAACCAGTACGATCACCCTCTCCGTCGTGGACGCCAGCCCCGCCCAAATTGTGGCCGGTTTGTACGCCGCTGCCAGCGGCGCTGCCGAGAGCTACACCTTGCAGATTCCGGCAGGACAGTCGGCGTCTTGGGATGGAAACGGTCAGGAGCAGGGCCTCTATGTAGGCTCGCCATCTTCAATCGGCAGTTACCGCGTGCACACCCAGATTTCTGGGGTCGGAGACTGGTCTTCGGGCGTGGTCACCGTGTCCACGCCAGAGCTCAGAATCTCCGGGGCCCCGCTCGTCGTCGGGCGAGGTTTGCGATCCTCAGTCGTACTTGCGCGCTTGCCTGATGCCCCGGCAAATGATCTCGCGATCACGACGAGTTGCACCGCGGCTAGCGTCTGCTCGGTACCCGCCAGCACGCTCATGCCAGCTGGCACGAGTTCGGTGACCGTGCCGATCACTGGCGGTGATCTTGGCGCCACGCGCTTGACTGCTGCAGCGGCAGGCCCGCTGTTTACCGAAGTGGAAGTTCGTGTCGTCAAACCCACGCTGGAGCTGACTGGCCTGCCGCAAAACCTGGTTGCTGGTCAGTCGATACCCTTCCAGGTCAGTCTTCTTGTTCCAGGTTCGGGCGATCCATATCAGAACGCGGACGTGCCGGTCTCGGTCACCCTCACCAGTAGCGCCCCGGGTGTCGCCAGTGTCACTTCGAACGTGGTGATCCCCGCCGATGCGAACGTCAGCGGCGACGCCATCGTGCTACCGATTGCGTCCGGGTTTACCACGATTACTGCGAGTGCGCCCGGTGTGGATCCGGTGAGCAGCGACCCGATCCCGGTGAGCGAATGAAGTCTCACGAGTTCATCGTGGTCCTCATCGGTGGGATGCTCACCGCGACCGCGCGGCGGGTATCGCGTTGCCTGCTGCTCGCGCTGATCGCCAGCGCGTCCATGCCGGTGGCCGCACAGCAAGGCATTTGTGCCGAAGTCAAGATCGAGATCGAGCAGCGCCTGAGTCTGGAGCGCCAGGGTTTCATCGCCACCATGCGCATCGGCAATGGTGCTGAAGCGCTTTCGTTGACCGGTCTGGGAGTCAATGTCACGTTCAAGGATCGAGATGGATTGCCGGTCCTCGCCTCGAGTGACCCGAACAACACCAGTGCAAAATTCTTCATTCGCATCGACAGCGAAACCGACATCACTGGCGGCGTGACCGGTGGCGGCATTGTCGCTCCGCGAACGACTGCCGTGATCCGCTGGCTGATCATTCCATCTGCTGGCGCCGGTGGCTCCGCGGCTTCGGGTGAGGTTTACGGTGTCGGCGCCAACTTGAGCTACATGTTGGGCACGGAAGCGCGCGAACTCACGGTCACACCGGAGACCATCACGGTTCGCCCACAGCCACGATTACACCTCGACTACTTCCTCCCGGTCGACGTTTACGCAGACGATGCGCTGACGCCGCAGATCGAGCCGGTGGAGGCGTTCACACTCGGCGTGCGGATTCGCAATGCGGGCGGTGCAAGTGGCAGCACCAAGATCGAGTCGGCGCAGCCCCGCATTGTCGAGAATTTGCAGGGCCTGCTGATCGCCTTCTCGATCGATCAGGGCTATGTCCAGGATGAGCCGGCCGTGCGCACCCTGTTACTGGACTTCGGGAATATTCCGGCGGGCGGCAGCAAGGTCGGGCGCTGGCTGATGTCGACCACGCTGGCAGGGCGGTTCATCGAATTCGACGCCAGCTATACCCACGACGATAACCTGGGTGGAGCGCTCACGTCATTGCTGGAAAGCGTCAACACGCATACCTTGCTGCGCGACGTTCGGGTGGACGAACCAGGGCGCGATTCCGTGCGCGACTTCCTCGCTCGAAGCGCCGACACCTTGCGTGTGTTCGAATCCAGCGGCATCGACACCTTGGTCATCGACCAGTCCGCCACCGCCACGCTGCAAGCGCCGGGTGCGGGCAACTGGACCGTGAATATGCCGACGACGGTCGGCGCCGCGTATGCCCAGTTTGTGGACCCAAGCAGTGGTCAGAGCAGCCTTGGCATGGTGACACGCTCGGATGGCAAGGTTCTGCCTGCGGAGAACGTCTGGTTCTCCAAGTCTGGCCAAGGCGAAGCGATCCGTTATTTTCTCAATATCTTCGACACCAATGCCGGCGGCGCCTACACCCTGCAGCGGGGTGCCGGTAGCGCGAATGCGGCGGTCAGCGGCGTGGTCTATGACGACCTCAACGCAAACGGCGCCCGCGACGCGGGGGAGCCGGGTCTGGGCGATGTATCCATGACGCTCTCGGGCATCGCTGCCGGGTTCCCTGTCGATGCAACGAGCTCGACCGCCATCGATGGCAGCTTCCGCTTCGAGAATCTTGCGGCGGGGACTTATGCCATCTCGGTAGGCGCTCTCACTGGGCGCGAGAATGGCGTTCACAGCGTCGGCAACTATGGTGGCACGGTCGGTCCCGATTCGATTTCCAGCATCGCCTTGACCACCGGAGCACAAGCCACCGGCTATGCGTTTGCCAAGCGCACACCGCCGCCGCCGCTTTCCGCCGATCTGGCCGTGCAGATCACCGCGCTGCCGACGAGCGTCCTCGTCGGTGAGCAGCTCGACGTCGACATCCTGGTTCACAATCTTGGCGGCTCGACCTCAACCGCAGGCGTCAGCTTCCAGGTCCCGGCTGCGTTGACGGCGCTGTCGGCGACCCCATCGGCAGGCGCCGTCGACCTACCACAACGCCAGTGGTTGGTTGGCCCGCTTGCAACGGGCGCTCAGGCCCAGTTGCGATTGCGCCTGCGCGCGGAAACCATCGGCAGCGCGAGCGTGTCTGCCCTTGTCACCGGTTCGGTTGCTGACCCGCAATCCGGCAATGACAGCGCCGGCGTCATCGTCACCGTTGCAACCGCGACGGTGGTCAATGCGGTCGATGATGCGGTCAGTCTGCCGGGTGGCAGCAATGCTCAGACCTTCAACCTCGCGGCGAATGACGACGTTCCGGCCGGCAGCAGTTTCACCCGGATTGGCGGCAGTTGCGCGAACGCGGGCGTCGCTGCGACCACCGGCGTCGCCATTTTCGATGTCGGTTTGAGCGCCTGCACCGTGGACTATCAGGTGTGCGCGCCGGATCCGGAAGCGACTCTATGCGACAGTGCGCGCTTGAGCGTCACCGCGCTGCTTTCGGATATGTCGGCGTCTTTTGGTGTGATCCCAAGTGTGCTCAGCCCCGGACAGATGCTGTCGGGCTTGACCCTGAGCTGCGCCAACACGGGCGCCAACGCGGCAGTCAATGCCGGCTGCGTGCCGACGGCCGATGCCGGTGTGCTGAGTGCACTGGTGTGTGTCCCTGCGCAGTCGGTTGCGAGCCTCGCCGATGGCGCCAGCATCGTCTGCACCTTCGACTACGTTGCGCCTGGCACTACGGGTGGCGGTGATACGGCCGAGACCGCTGTGATATTCACCGGCACCTCCAGTTCCGCCAACGACGGCGCAACCGGCAACAATCTTGCTAGCGCCAGCGCCAGTCTCCTGGACGCAGTCGACGATGCGGTCAGCCGCCCCGAGAGTGCGACCGGTGAGAGCTTCGACCTGGCGACCAACGACCAGTTCCCGGTCGACAGCAGCTTCTCATTGGTTGCCGGGGGAACCTGTGCGAACGCATCAGTCGATGCGGCCGGTAGCGCCAATTTCGACGTCACACCCAGCCCGATGTGCACGGTCAAGTACAGCGTTTGCGCGGCGCCGCCCAATGCCTCGATCTGCGATCAGGCCACGCTCGAAGTCACCGCACTGTCGACCGACATGGCGGCGAGCCTTGGCGACATTCCAGCCGTGCTCGCCCCAGCGCAGCTGCTTGAAGGGCTGAGCTTGACGTGTGCCAACGAAGGCAGCGATGCGGCCACGAACGTCGATTGTGTACCGACGACAGACGCTGGCGAGATCAGCGCGCTGGAATGCGTACCAGCGGTTCCGGTGGCAAGCCTGGAGGCAGGTGCCAGCATCGCTTGCACGTTCGACTTCACCACGCCGGGCACGCCTGGCGGCAGCGATACCTCCGAGACTGCCGTGGCGTTTACCGGCACGACCAGCGCGGGCAACGACAGTACGGCCGGAAACAACGTCGATTCCGAGACTGCCGCGATCATCGACGCGCTGGACGATGACTTCTCCAGCGTACCGATCGACTCGATGGCCGGCGGTGAGACCGCATCGGTTTTCGGCAATGACGCAATTGGCACCGTAACCTTGATCGAAGGTGCCAGCACCCCGAGCATCGCCGACACTGGCGGCCTTGTTGGGGTGACCATCAATGCCGACGGCACGCTTGCCGTACCCGCCGGCACAGCCGGAGGCAGCTACGCAGTGGCCTACCAGATATGCACACCAACACCACCGCTGGCAGTCTGCGACACGGCCGTGGCGACCGTGCTTGTCGCGTCCCCCGCGCTGACGCTGGTTGCGACCGCAGATGCGCCCAGTGGATCCAGCGCCGGTAGCAGCATTGCTTTCAGCTTCCTGGTGACCAACAGCGGCAATGTCGACCTGACCGAGATCGCGATCAGCGAGGCGCAACTGGATGCGCCAGCGGTGTGCGCCCTCACCACGCTCAGTCCGGCGGCAACCACGACATGCACCGGCACGCACATGCTCACCCAGGCCGAAGTCGATGCTGGAATCGTCACCACAGAGTCGATTGCCACCGGCACGCCTGCGCTGGGTGCTGGGGTCAGCAGCGCAGTCGCGCAGACCAGCACGCCGATCGCCGCCAATGCGCTACTGAACGTCGACAAGCTGCGCACCGACAGCAACGCGCCGTTGATCGTCGGCAGCCTGCTCGAGTACTCGATTACCGCAACCAATGCCGGCAACGTGACGCTGACCAATGCTGCGATCAGCGATGCGTTGATCCCGGCGTTGGCGTGCACGCCAACGCAGCCAGCGCAGTTGGCGCCGGGCGCCGCGCTGGTCTGCACCGGCACGCACGCGATCACGATGGCAAATGTCAGTGCGGGCCAGGTGGTGAACACCGCCACTGCGAGTGCGGCGGCGCCGTCGGGTTCGCCGGTGACCGGCACCGACAGCGTGACCACGCCGATTCCAACGGCGGACCTGATGGTGCTCAAGACCGTCAATACCGCCAACCCGAATGTCGGCGGAGAAGCGATCTTTACTTTGGTCGTGACCAATAACGGGCCTGACACGGCCACCGGGATCACGGTGACCGATGCGCTCCCTGCCGGTTACACCCTGGTGTCCGCGAGCGCCACGCAAGGGACGTTTGTCGCGCCAACCTGGACCGTCGGTACGCTGGCCCTCGATGCAAGCGCCACGCTGACCTTGACCGTTTCCGTCAACGCCAGTGGCCCCTATCTCAACAGCGCGACAGTTTTCGGGGAACTGCCGGATCTGGTAACCGCCAACAACTCAAGCTCGGTTTCGACCACGCCGCGGACGCCGCCCATGGTGAGCGTAGCCAAGTCCGTGGTGGATGCCGGCGGCGATGCGATCGCCAGTCCCGGCGAGGCACTGACTTACACCATCACCTTGAGCAACAGCGGCGGGCAAGACGCGGAGAACTACCAGCTCACCGATCCGCTTGATATCAACACGGCGTTCGTCAGTGCCAGTAATGGCGGCATACATGCGTCCGGTGTCGTGGGTTGGAGTGGCCTCACGGTTCCCGGCAACGCCTCGCTCGTCCTCACCCTGGTTGCCGATGTGCTCGATCCGCTGCCGCAAGGCGTGCTCCTGATCACCAATCACGCCATTCCGACGGGTGCGGCAACGCCGAACTGCCAGGCGCTGCCAGCACCGGCGAACTGCGCGCTCTTGCCCACCGCGCCGCTGTTGTCGGTGAGCAAGCAGTTGACCGGCGAAAGTCTGGGCACCAACGCGATCGCCGAGCCGGGTGAGACGCTGACCTATACAATTACCGTCGCCAACCACGGTGGCAGCGCCAGTAGCGCGACCGTGGTCAACGAGACGGTGCCCGCAAACACCCGCTTCGTTTCGGGTCCATCGATGTGGAGCTGTGCCGATGGTGCGGCAGCGGGGAGCGTCTGCAACGCGACCGTGGAGGTTCCGGCCTTCAGTGCTGGCGCCGCGGGGACGGTCAGTTTGACGTACTCCGTTCGGGTTGACGACGTGCTTCCTTCGGGCGTGCTGACGATTACCAACGCTGTCGCACTCGACGGTCAGACACCACCCGACTGCGCATCCACACCGACAACGCCGGGTTGCGCGGTCACGCCGACGCGCAACGTGCGCCTCACCAAGGCGGTCCAGTTGGTGACCGCCAGCGGGCCCGATGCGTTCGAAATCAGCTATCTGATCACGATAAGCAACCTCGGGGGATCGTCTGCCACGTATACCCTCATGGATACGCTCGGCTTTCCGACCATCGGTGTCAGCTTTGACGGCAACGCGCGCGTGAGCACCGTTGGCGGCACGCTCAACCCTGCCTTGACCGGCGGACTGTTTGCGCCAGTCAATGGGTCCGGCGTGCAAGTTTCGGCCAGTGCGGTGACCCTGCCCAGCGCCGCCATCCACCGCTACAGCGTGGTTGTTCCGATCACTTTGGCAGCGGGAGGTGTGGCGAATGCAGTCTGCACCGGGACAGCGGGCAATGGTCTGTTCAACAGCGCCTCCATCGGCGCACCTCAGTCCTCGACCGTCAGCGCCTGCGCAGACTTCGACCTGCACCTGGCCAAAACCGTGCAACTGGGGGTGGACGGCAACGCCAACGGCTTCGGCGACGTGGGTGATCAACTGCACTACGAGTTTGTCATCAGCAATCTCGGAAGCACGCCGTTGACGAGCTTGCGATTGCTCGACCCGCGCGTGTCCGATCTGGCCTGCAGCCCGACCACGGCCGTCGGGCGCCGGCTGCGAGTGCTGTACTCGGACGATGTGTTCTACAACCCATTCGAAGCCGAAAGCACGATTGCGCTGATGCCCGGAGATTCCATCGTCTGCGCTGCGACCTATGGACTGACGGCTGCGGACGTTGCCATGCGCCGCGTAGACAACACGGCGACCGCCTCAGGCGTTGGCATCCAGCTTCGGACCGCCACCAGCAGCGCAACCTTCGACAGATTCCAATGAGCGCACCCGCCCTTCATGAGCGCCAACCGGATCCGCCGCGCAGTAATGCGCGGTTCCCGCACACGCAGCGTGAGACCCTGATCTTGGCGCTACTTTGCGCGTACATGGCGCAGCCTGGCGTGACTGCGCCGTCAGCCGCTGCAGTGGCCTGTGCAAAGGGGGCCGCAGTTGCGGCCGCAGCCCCGGTATCAGTGCCAGAGCGCACCCAGGGTCCCGCATGTACCTGGATGGCGGCCGCGCAACTGGCTGCGGATCCGACGCTGCAGTGGGTCGATGTGCGACCCCTGCAGGCCGACTCCCGCGTGCGGCTCTCGTCAGCCTGGGATCTGGCGTCCGCGGGCGAACTTGCGGCGGCAGCGCCAGCGGCCCCACGCTTGGCCCTTTACGGCAGTGGACTCGACCGTGTCGCGGTCGATGCCCATTGTCGGCAACTTCGCGCGCAGGGCGTGTCCGATGTGCGCGCCGTGCGCGGCGGTCTGCGTGCTGCACTTAAGGCTGGGGTTCCGGCCTGGAGCAAAGGCCTGAGCGCCGATCAGGCCGACCGGTTTCTGGCCGAGGTCAGCCCTGCGCAGACGCACGCGGCGCTGCGCGAAGGCTCGGCCGCGCTGCTGATCGTGAATCACACGACGCGAGACTTTCTTGCAGATGCGGCGCTTGCCGGTGCCAAGCAAGTGGATTCGCTGGCGGCGGTTGAACCCGTGCTTCGCACATTGGAGGCTGATACGCCGCTGGTGGTTGCGGCGTCGGCGGCGGAGCGCGAACGTTTGCAGGCGCAACTCGAAGCCACCCGACACGCCGACGCGCTGTTCTGGGTCGCGGGTGGAACCGAAGCTCTGGGCGCGCACCTCGCCCAGTTCCGCCAGGTCGCCGGCGCTGCCCACACGCCGCTGACGCAACCTTGTTATGCACAGCCGAAGGAATGAGGGGAGTCTCTTGCACAGTCGCATCGCGGCATTATTGGTAGTTTGCGCGAGCCTGGCCGGAGCGGTCGAGCGTGCGCATGCCGCCGATCTGACTGTGGAATCGGGCGTCGTGGTCAAGTTTGGCGCCGACGCCGGGCTGGAGATCCGCGACCTCACGACCATGCACCCGGGCGTGGTTCTGACCTCGCTGCGTGATGACAGCGTGGGCGGCCAGACCCAGAGCACCCCAGGAACGCCAGCCGCTGGCGACTGGCTCGGCATCACGGTGAACCAGGCCGTTCCTGAAGATCAACTGCAACTGATCAGCACCACCATCCGCTATGCCGGCGCCAGCGGCAACGCGGGCTTGAGCCTGGAATTCCGCAGCTACCCATTGAGTGGATTGCTGCTGGCAAACAATCTGATCGGAATCATGGTCCGCAATGGCGGCTCGCCGCTGTTCAATGATGTGAGTGTCCTGGCCAATGCGATAGGTGTGGTCTCGGAGAACTCCAGTCCGCAGTTCGCCAGCTCCGAGTTCATCGGCAACGCCGACTACGCGATCCGCAATGACACGCCGGCGACGCCGGTGACCGCAACGGGCAACTGGTGGGGCGCCGCGAGTGGTCCGACCGACCCGGTGGGCAATCCCGCCGGCACGGGTGACCGCGTCAGCACGGGTGTCGACTACGGCAGTTTTGTGGCCCAGCCGGCGCTGCTTGATTGCCGCATCGTGCCTGCAGACGGGCGCTACAGTGTGTTCGTTCGACAGATCCAGTTGGCATTGCATTGCCGCAATGCAACGCAGTATCGAATCGCCGAATCGGCCAGTTTTGCCGGCGCCAGTCTGGCGCCGATGAATAGCCCGGTGTCCTTCACGCTGTCTCCCGCCAGCGGCAACAAGACCCTTTACGCGGAGTTCCGCGGTGTCGGTGGCACGTCCATCGTAGTGAGCACCTCGCAGCCGATGGTCTATACGCCGAGCACGCCCATCGTCTCGTTCTCCGCACCGGGTGAAAATGCCGTCGTAGCGGGCGTCGTCGGCATCGCCGTCAACGTGGTCGAGCCCGCGGGGCTGGCGATCGACCGCGTTGAGTTTTACGCCGGCAGTGCAGCACTTGGCTCAGACTCCAGCGCGCCGTTTACCAGGGATTGGGACTCCGATCTCTTCCCCAACGCGCCGATCCGCCTGCGCGCCGTCGCCTTCAACAGCGAGGGGCGCAGCAGCGATGCCATTCGCGACGTCTACATCCAGAGACCGGATCCCGATCCGCCGGTCATCACCAACGTGCGTATCGGCGGAGTGCCGCTGACCGAGGGCATGATCATTACCGCGCCGGGGTCGATCACCGCGACCATCAACGACGCCAGTCTGATACGCGCGACGCTGACTCGTATTGACGGCAATGCCATTGGCACAGGCAGTCTCGACGCGCAGCAGTATTCGATCCCCGTGGATTTCGCAGCCATAACCGACGGCCCACACACGATCCGCCTGGAAGCGACCGACCATGTGGACAATGTTGGTTTCTTCCAGCGTGACGTGAATGTCCAGATTCCGGTGCCGCCGGCCCCGGTCATCAGCAGTCCTGCCACGGCGATTTCCGTGCAACAGCCGACGCTCGCCGTGTCCGGCCAGGCGCAGCCAGGCAGCAGGGTCCAGTTGTACAGCAACGATGTGGCCGTGGGGCCGCTGCTGAACGTCACCGCAGCGGGCAACTACAGCGGCAGTGTGGCACTCGTCGAGGGCGTCAATTCGCTCTCCGCCGATGCACGCAACGTTCGCGGCGCCGGCCCGCGTTCGGCCAGTGTCGATGTCACGTTCGTGGTGCCGGCGCCGCAGGTGCTGATCACGTCGCCCGCCGAGTTTGCGGTAGTCGACGGCGACACCTTGATCAGCGCGGCCATCAGTAACGCGCTGCCGATCAGCAGTGTGCGTTTCCTGGTCAACGGTCAACTGCAGGCGACCTTGACGGATCCACCGTGGCAAACCCCATGGGTCACATCTGCGCTTGTCGATGGCAATTACGACGTCCGTGTCGAAGCGACCAACAGCGGTGGGACCGAGGGATCTGCCGAACGCACGGTCACCATTCGCCATGCGCCACCACCACCGCCGCCGTTTGTGGCGCCTTATCTGGCCACCGGGGTGGTAGCCACCCCAGCGGCGAGCTTCGGCGAGCGCAATATCGTCATCACTGGCCGGGTAGTGGACGGCGACGGCAATGCGGTCGGCAATTCGAGTCTGGCCGTGCTCTTGCGCGTCGAAGGTTTTGAGCGACGAATCACCGTGGTCGCCGACGCCGCAGGCGATTTCCGTTACGACTTTGTGCCGCAGCAAAGCGATAGCGGGCGCTTCTCGGTGGCCGTGGTGCATCCCGACGAGACCGTCGTGCCTGAACTGGCGGCCTTCACCATCAATCGCTTGAGCACCGCGCAAACTACGTTGGCGGTCAACGCCGCGCGTAACTTCGCTCAACAGTTTCCGGTGGTGGTCAGTGCTGGACCTGGCGACGGCTCCAATGGCGTGCGCATCGTCGCCCTGGCCGAAGATCAGCCCAGCGGCAGCCTGCCGGCAGGAATCGCCTTCGCCGCGCCACCGCCAGTGAATCTCGCCGCCAACAGCGCCACGTCACTGCAACTGGAACTGACGGGCAATGCGACGGCAGCAGAAACCGGCAGCCTGATCCTTGCGCTGCTAGCCAATGACTCGGCAAACGTGCGCCGGGCAACTATTCGAGTTGACTATCAGCTTTACCCCGCAGAGCCGGCGCTGGTGCCAGTGCCGGCAAGCCTGCGCACCGGCGTGCGTCAGGGCCAGAGCGTCACCGAGGTGTTGCGCATCGAAAATCGAGGTCTGGTGGCGGCGACCAATGTGCAGTTGGCTTTGCTCGATAGCGCCGGCACCGGGCCAGCTCCGGCATGGGCCTACCTTGCCACCATCGCGAATCTCGGCACGCTGGCCGTCGGCGCCGGGGAAGGCGTGCAGATCTCCGCTTCGCCGACTGCCGAAGTCAGCGACGGGATCTACAATCTGCGCCTGCGGGTCACCGCCGATAACGCCACCGGCGGTGATATCCCGGTGGCGATTCAGGTCACTCAGGCCGGCGACGGCAGCGTGCGCTTCACCGCCGCGGATATCTTCACCAACACGCTGGACGCCCAAGGCAACTTGATCGTCGGACTGGCGAACGCCAACATTCGACTGCAGAGCGAAACCAACAGTACCCTGACCGCACAGGGCGTCACCAATGGCATTGGGCAGGCGGTTGTCGGGCCACTGCCCGCTGGTCGCTACACCTGGCGTGCGACCGGTCCAAGCCACGCCGAAGCCACCGGTCGCGTGTTGATTCGTCCGGCGACCACCATCGACGAGCGCGTCTTCCTGGATTTCGACGTGGTCACCGTGGAATGGTCGGTCGAGGAAACCACCATCGTCGATCAGTACAACATCGTACTGAGTGCAACCTTCCAGACGCTTGTCCCTGCACCGGTCGTGCTGATCGAACCACTGGCGATCAATCTGCCGCTCATGCAGGTGGGGGAGGTCATCACGGGTGAGGTGACCGTGACCAACTATGGTCTGGTGCGTGCCGACAATGTGGTGTTCACGCCGCCGATCATGGACCCCTACTACCGCATTGAATTTCTCGGCACGCTGCCGAACGAACTGGCGGCGCGCCAGCGCGTCAGTTTGCCCTACCGCATTACCAAACTGCCGGGTTCCCTGGTCGCCGCTGCCGGAGACAAGGCTGGGTTGCTTCACAGGGTCTATGACAGTCTCGTCGGTGCACAAAAGACAACGGCGACCTGCAGCGTCTACAACAACGCCGCCCAGGTCGAATACGACTATGCCTGTGCGTCCGGTGATCGCCGAGGCGGCGCCGCGAGCTGCGCGTTCAACCAGGCACAAGGCAGTAGCTGTGGGGGTGGGGGCGGCCAACCGCAGGTCTACGGCGGACGCTGCAATGGGTCCGGACCCAATGGCTGCGGCGACTGGGGCGGTTTCGGAGGCAGCGGAGGCGCCGGGGAATCAAGCCCGGCGGCTGCTGGCTGCCGGCCCGACTGCGGTTGCGCCTGCAGTGGCGGCGGGGGTGGTACGGGTGGCGGCCAAGGAAGCGGCGGCGGCGGCGACCCACGATGATCTACTCAATAGGAACCCAACCTTTGCGCGTTGCTCTGTTTGTCCTGCTGCTGTGCCTGACATCCACGGCCTGGTCGGCCCCGCAAGTCCGCTTCCCCGACGGCGATCTCGCTTACGCGCAGACCGACCTGTCGGTCCCGGTGCGCGGCGGCGCGGTAGTGCTGTCGCGCACCTGGGCGGATGGTCGCTGGTATCTGAACCCGGCGTGGGCGGATCTGAAGCTGACGCTGGACGCGGTGGACGGCTCGGTGCGCTCGATCCAGCGGGGTGGGGCGGTGTTCGCCAAGTCGGGCAACAGTGTGTTCGTGACCGATGATCGCTTCTTCATCCGCCAGACCACGGCGCCGGACGGTTGGCGTTGGTACGACCGCATCGGCAACTGGATCGACTACGACGCCAATGGCCGCATCTTGCGCTACGGCGATCGCAACGACGTGCAGGTGAGCTTCACCCGCAATGGCAGCGGCCAGATCGAGCACGTGCGCGACCATGCTGGCGCAGTAGCGTTGACCCTGACCTGGAGCGGCGATCACATCGCCACGGCTCGGGATCGAGATAACCGTGAGGTGGAGTATTTCTGGACCAACGGGCAGCTCGATCGGGTGAACGATGTGCTCGACTACGACTGGACCTACCTCTACGACAGCAATGGCCAACTCACCCAGATCACCGATCCGGAGAATCGGGTGTGGGAGATCACCTACGTGCAGAGCTTCCGGGTGAGCGGCAGCGGCGCGCCGCCGGGAGTATCGACGTCCGGGCGGCTGGCGCGGGATTTTCGGGTCAGCGCGGTGTGGAAGCTGAAGAACCCGCTGAACAAGGAGACCGTCTACGAGTACGACTACAGCCGCGAGCGCCGACAGTGGTCGGTGATCGAACGCACGCCGGGTGGCAAGCGCACGGAGCGCGTCTACGACCGCGATGGTCGATTGCTGAGCATGGAAGAAGGCACAACGCCGACCTACCAGCGCACGCTGGATGGCCCGCGCATCGAGATCCTGCGCGATGAGCGTGGGCTGATTACCCGCCGCGAACTCGACAGCTATCGCAATCCGCTGCGCATCACCTACCCCGATGGCAGCAGCGAGCGCTGGACTTACCACGCGCAGTTCAGCTTTCCGACCGAGCACATCGATGCGCGCGGCACACGCACTACCTGGGATTACGATGCCAAAGGCAATTTGACCGAGCGCATCGTGGCCGTAGACACACCCGAAGCGCAGCGCACCACCTACGTGTACAACGCCTTTGGCGAGCTCACGACGATGACCGTCTTTGGGGCAACACCGGCCGAGGATGCAAGCACCGAGTACGAGTACGACGCCTTTGGCAATCTCAACAAGATCACCGATGCCGAGGGCGGGGAGGTCAGCGGGACCCACAACGGCATGGGCAAGGTGCTGACCCAAACCGATCCGCGTGGCAAAGTCTGGACCTACACCTACAACGCTCGCGGCGAGTTGCTGACGCAGCAAGATCCGATCAACCCGGCCACGACGCACACCTACGACAAGGTGGGTAATCGCAAGACGACGGAAGATCCATCAGACGCCACCACCACCTTCACCTACGACGGCCTCAATCGCCGGCTGACCAGTACCGATGACGACGGTGGCGTCACCACCACCACCTACGACGACGACGGCCGGGTGACGCGCCAGGAAGACGCCTCCGGCCAGTTCAGCGCCTATGACTACGACACGCGCGGCCGCCTGATCACGGTGACCGACGCGGTCGGCAATATCACGCGCACGATCTACGGCACGCCGAGCGATGGCCTGGATGGCCTGATCGCGGCGATGCAGTACCCGAGTCACCGCGAGGAATACAAGTACGACACCCGCGATCGGCGCACTCAGATCATCCGCATCCACCCGGCCGAAGGCGCAGTTCCGGAACGCCGCGAGACCACGATCAGCGCGTATGCCGCTGTCGGCAACCTGATTGCCAGCACCGATGCGCTGGGGCGCAGCACGCTCAACACCTATGACCGTCGCCAACGCCTGACCGAGAGCACCGATGCGCTCGGCGGCAGAACCCGCTACGTCTACGACACGCGCGACAATCTGCTCAGCCTCACCGACGCCAACGATAATATCCACCGGTTCACTTACGACAAGCTGGATCGCACTCTCAGCGACGCGCGTCCGCTCGGCCAGACCATCCGCTACATCTATGACCCCAACGGCAACCTGATCGAACGCATCGACCCGCTCAACCAGCGCGCGGTCCATCGCTACGACGATGCCAACCGCCGCGACCGCTCCGAGTACTTCGAAGCGGGCGCCACCACCGCCCACAAAACGGTCAACTTCAGCTTCGACGAGCGCAATCTGCTCACCGGCTACAACGATGGCACCACCAGCGCCACTTACGTTTACGACAACCTCGGCCGCAAGACCAGCGAGACCGTTGACTACGGCAACTTCAACATCAGCAACGGCTACACGTACTACGCCAACGGTCAGAAGCAAAGCTACACCGCCCCCGATGGCACGCTGATCAGCTACGCCTACACCAACCACGGCCAGCTCAATCGCCTGACCATTCCCGGCGAAGGCGACATCGTCTACAGCAACTTCAAGTGGACCCGGCCGCAGACCATCACCTATCCCGGCAACACGATCCGCACCGTCGGTTATGACGCTCTGATGCGCACCAAGACCATCCACGTGCGCAACAGCCAGAACCAGGTGCTGATGGACTACGGTTACGACTACGACGCGGTCGGCAACATCACCGAGAAGCGCACCGAATACGGCCCGCACCGCTACCAGTACGACAACCTCGATCGGCTCACGGTCGCCGACTATCCCAACGGCCCGCAGAACGACCAGATCAACGACAGCTTCGCACCGAACACGTTCCCGTTTGCCGACGACCGCTACAGCTACGATCTGATCGGAAACCGCCAGACCGACCAGGCGCAGACCGCAACCACACCGTGGACCTACAACGGCAACAACGAACTGCTGCACGCCGGGTTCGCCGCGTTCGACTTCAACGCCGCCGGCAGCACCATTGCCGAGCGCGACCCACAGACCGAAGCCGCCACACGAACCTACCGCTACAACAGCGAAGAGCGGATGAGCGAGGTACGCGGGGAAGCCAATCAACCGATCGCGAGCTACTACTACGATCCGCAAGGCCGCCGGCTGTGGAAAACCCTGCAACCCGGCGCAGTAGGGCACAGCGGGGCCGCGGGACCGGAAACCACCTACCTCGCCTATAGCGATGACGGCTATGCGGCGGAGTTCACATTACCGGGAACGCCCGCGGAAGCGCCGGGTACCGGACCCATTGCCAGTCAGTACAGCAATCTCTGGATTTTCGCACCAATGGGCATCTGGTCCACCGACCCGATCGCCAGCAAGACCCCAATGGGCTGGCGCTATCTGCAGACCGACCACCTTGGCACGCCGCAAGTGACAATCAATAGCGCCGGAACCGCGAGTGGCCAACTGCGATTTGCTGCGTTCGGCAATACGCGAGAGCAGGGCGAACCGCAGGTGCTGCGCTTTGCCGGGCAGATTGGGGATCGCGAGACTGAGATGCACCACAACTACTTCCGGGATTATGAGCCGCAAATTGGAAGATATGTGGAGACTGATCCGATCGGGATTCATGGCGGAGTGGTCGGTTTCGTTTACGCTAACAACGCGCCAATATGGGTAACTGATCCTTTTGGTCTAATTTCGGACAAAGAGTGCTGCAAAGGTGGACGCAAGAAAGCGCTCGGCGGAAAAGGCGTCTCTGAGTCGACCGTTCGGGGTTATGTCGTTTGTTGTGGCGGGAAAAGAGTCAGTTGCACAATCGACGATCCGGAGGATCCACCTAGCGCCGTGAAGCCAAAGGAACGTTGTCGCAGAAGGCACGAGAACATTCATCGTGACGATATCGTTCGGTGCCTTTGTCAAAGTGACGGTGAGCCGGTCATGACGCCAGATAAGAACGGAAGCGAGTGCGATGCCTATACCGTCTCATTGCCGTGCTTCATTAAAGAGAAGAGACAATGTGAGCGTGATCGCGATAAACCATGTGTGAATTCGCTGAAATTGGAGCTGATCAATCAACGCGCTCAGTACGCTAAATTCTGCGGAAGGCCAGTGCCAAATGACTGGAAATAGATTTATCATGTGCTATATGTGTCTAGCCATGGTGGCGTGCGCATCGAGTCCGACCATGGGGCACCAAGCGCTTTTGACACAAGAACAGGTGCTTTCCATTGCGAATGCGCGGGCGCTCAAGGCCAATGTCGATCTTTCCGGGTATGATGTACGAATTGAATTTGAGTTCACTGAAAAGAACCATAAATGGTATGTTTTCTATAATGGAACTGATAATGTCGTTGGCAATGATTTTCTGATTCTTGTAGACGATATAACCGGCGAAACACATCTTTTTGGCGGTTCTTGATCGTTCTTTCCGGATCCTGATTAGCGCCATCTCTCAGTACGCCAGCTTCGGGTTGCGCAGTCGACTTTCGGTCCAAGTGGGGCAACCGACGGCGGCGGCGATGAGCTGCGGCACGAGGCTGAGGAGGTTGAGGCGGCGTTGAATCGCCACATGGCTTCTCTCAGGTAGCGTTGGGCGTACTTTGCGAACCGGAACGATAGCTGCCATCGATGCTGCGCTTGATGTTGCTGAGCCCGAGTAGGATGCGTTGAGGCACGAACGCATCGATCGCGTTGATGGAAAACTCAGCAATATCAGTGTTGATGGCATTATCGCCGATACGGTTTGCAAGCTCGTCACATCCTACTATTACGTGGGCTCACCATGATCTTCTCAACCAAGACCCACGCCTTGCGCCTAGCCCTTTTCACCCTCTGGCTCTGCCAATCCTTCAGCCCGAGTAGGATGCGTTGAGGCACGAAACGCATCGATTGTGCATTTAACCGAATACTCAGCACTATTGATGTTGTTGGCATCGTGACCGAGACGGCTTGCCGGCTCACTGAACCGTATTGCATGAGCTCACAATGGTCCTTTCAATCGGAACCTATACTTTGCGCCTCGCTCTGTTCGTTCTCTGGCTGTGTCTGTCCTCGACGGCCTGGTCCACCCCGCAAGTCCGCTTCCCCGATGGCGATCTGGCCTATGCCCAGACCGACCTGTCGGTCCCGGTGCGCGGCGGGTCAGTGGTGCTGTCTCGCACCTGGGCGGATGGTCGCTGGTATCTGAACCCGGCGTGGGCGGATCTGAAGCTGACGCTGGACGCGGTGGACGGCTCGGTGCGCTCGATCCAGCGCGGCGGGGCGGTTTTCGCCAAGTCCGGCAATG
>CALEZI010000198.1 GCA_937928755.1 uncultured Rhodanobacteraceae bacterium
GGACTGGAAACGGAACTTCACCGTCACCGCGCCAGTCCTCGACTCCACCAAGTCGCGCGACTCGTCATTGCGAGCGCAGCGAAGCAATCCAGGCATTTGATTTTCAGAGCATTTCTGGATTGCCGCGTCGCTTCGCTCCTCGCAATGACGACTTGTTCAGAGGTTCCCTAAGGGGCGCAAAGGGCGCAAAGGGAATCAACAGCCACGACTTGCATGAATGACCCTCGCGCAGGCTGTTTTTGCGTCCTTTGCGCCCCTTTGCGTCCTTTGCGTCCGCAATCACAGACTCGCTACTCGAAACGGATAGAAAGTTAGCAAAGTCAATAGGTTATGACATGTCCGGCGAGAGCGAGCTTGTCGCGAGCTGTCGCCGTCGGAGTTCGCGGCACAAGGTCGCTCCCACGGGGCCGTGCGACCGCTGCATTAGCGCGTTGAACCGCATGCTCGCGCAAGCGCATCATCCGCGCGCAGTCGTGAGCGAGAGGTGCGCATGTCCGAGCCGAATCCCGCAGATGTGCGCCCGTTGTCGACCGCCGTCGCGCATGGGGACGCGCGCCGCAGTCCGGTGGTCAACTGCGTCGCCTACGCGAGCAGCGGCAAGCGGTTGTATGACACCACGCTCGATGAAATCAGCGATGTGCTGGCGCAGCCGGACACGTTCATGTGGCTCGGCCTGCATGAGCCGGACGAGGCGATGTTGCTGAAGATCCAGGAAGAGTTTGCGCTGCACGATCTCGCCATCGAGGATGCCCAGCACGCACACCAGCGGCCGAAGATCGAGGTTTACGACGACTGCCTGTTCATCGTCGTGCACACCTCGCAGTTTGTCGGCGGCAAAGTGCAGTTCGGCGAGACCCATATTTTCCTTGGTCGACGCTTCCTGATCACGGTGCGGCATGGCGCTTCGCTGAGTTATGCGCGTGCGCGCGCCACCTGCGAGCAGACGCCGGAAATGCTCGCATTGGGCCCGAGCTTCGGGCTCTACGCGGTGCTCGATTTCATCGTCGACAACTACTTCCCGATCGTCAGCAGCTTCGAGGCCGAACTCAAGGAACTGGAGCAGCGCATCTTCAACGAGCGCTTCGACCGCGACACCATCGAGCGCCTGTATTACCTCAAGCGCGAACTGGTGACCTTGCGCCTGGCAGTCACGCCGATGCACGACATCCTGAACCAGCTCAAGCGCTTTTTCCCGGCGCTCATCCACGAAGAGGTGCGCTTGTACTTCCGTGACGTGTTCGACCACGCCGTGCGCATGAGCGAGGCCACCAGCACCCTCGGCGAGATGATATCGGCGGCGCTGCAGGTCAATCTGGCGATGGTTTCGGTGGGCCAGAACGAGGTCACCAAACGACTCGCCGGCTGGGCCGCGATACTGGCGATCCCGACGACCGTGGGCGCCATCTACGGCATGAACTTCAAGTTCATGCCGGAACTCGAATGGCACTACGGTTACCAGATCACCCTCGGAGTAACCGTGTTGCTGTGCCTGGGCCTCTACCTGCGGCTGAAAAAGGCGGGCTGGCTGTGATCGCGCACGATGCGTTGCAGGTGCGCGTCGCAACACTCGCGGATGGCGCCGCGCTGGCGCACCTGTTGGGCGAGATGGGTTACCCGGTCGAGCAGGCGGGTACCGAGCTGCGCCTGCAGGCGCTGATCGCCGATCCGCGAAACCACGTGGTACTGGTGGCGACCGTGGGCATTCGCGTCGGCGGCGTGATCGTCGGCCAGTTGATCCCGATGCTGCAGCAAGAACATCCACTCGGGCGGATCACCGCGCTGGCGGTCGACGAGGAGCAGCGTGGACTGGGCGTCGGCAAGCGCCTGGTGACCGCGGTCGAGCGCTGGTTTGCCGATCGCGGCGTCGGTCGCATCGAGATCACCAGTGCGGAACATCGCACCGATGCCCATCGATTCCTGCGCGGGCTGGGATTCCGCGAGAAACGCATGCGCCTGGTCAAGGATCGGCATTGAGCATTCACCGGTCAGAAACGCCGGTCGACGTAGCTTGCGCAGTCCGCAACTGCACAAGCTGATGCACGGCATGAAGACAGCATTGATCACCGGGGCGAGCGGCGGCGTCGCTGCTGCACTGACCCGACGTTTGCGCGCGCAGGGCTGGCGCATGGTGCTGGTCAGTCGCGACGTGACGCGTTTCGACACCGAGCACGACGACGTCGCCGTACAGGCGGATGTGTCGACCCCCGGGGGCGCCGAGGCGGCTTTTGCGCTTGCCGCAGAGCGCATCGGCAACGTGCCCGATGCGGTGGTCAACTGCGCCGGCAACACCTTGATCGCGCCGCTCGGCCGGGTCACCGCCGAAGCCTTCCGCAACTGCATGGCAGCGAATGTCGACACCGCGTTCTTTACCGTGCAGGCCTACACCAAGGCCTTGCTGGCGGCGAAGCGGAGCGGCGATATCGTGCTGTTCAGCTCGGTGGTCGCCGGCATGGGGGTCAGCAACCACACGGCGATCGCCACCGCCAAGGGTGCCATCGAAGCGCTGGTACGTTCGATCGCCGCAGACTTTTCGCATCAGGGCATTCGCATCAATGCGGTGGCGCCCGGATTGATGCGCTCGCCGATGACCGAAAAGATGCTGCTCAACGAGCGCAGTCAGCAGAACATCGCCGCGCAGTATCCGCTGGGCCGTTACGGCGATGCGGCCGACGGGGCGGCAGTGGCGGCGTGGCTGCTGAGCCCGGATGCGCGCTGGATCACCGGCGAAGTGATTCACCTCGACGGTGGTTTCAGCGCCGTGCGACCGCTGGTTCGTGGGGTGGAGAGCTGATGTCGTTTGCCCTGGTCTGGTTCCGTCGCGACCTGCGGCTCGCCGACAACCCGGCGTTGTTGGCAGCCTTGCGGGCTGGTCATGTGCCGCTACCGGTCTACGTGCATGCGCCGGACGAAGAAGCGCCCTGGCAGCCCGGCGCAGCGACACTCTGGTGGCTGCACCACAGCCTGGCCGCGCTCGATGCAGAACTGCGCGCGATCGGCAGTTCGCTGGTGCTGGGTGCCGGCGAATCGCTGGCCGAACTGACTCGACTGGTCGACGCCACCGGCGCCAGTGCGGTCTACTGGAATCGCTTGTACGACCCGTTGCTGACCCGCCGCGACAGCCGGATCAAGGAGGCGCTGCGCCAGCGCGGAGTCGTCGTCGAAAGCCACGCGGCGCACCTGGTCGCCGAACCCTGGGAGATTCGCAACGGCAGCGGCGATCCCTACCGCGTGTTCACGCCGTTCTGGCGCACGCTGCAGCAGCGTCTGCCGCTGCCCGAGCCGCTGCCGGTACCCACGTCGCTGCCGTCTCACGCAGTAACCGGCTGCCCGCTGGCCGACCTTCGTTTGCTGCCGACGATCAACTGGGACCAGGGATTCCATCCGCACTGGACGCCTGGCGCCGCGGGCGCACAGGATGCGCTGGAGCGGTTCGCGCAGGCCGCCATCGAGGGCTACTCCGGCGAGCGCGACCGGCCCGATCGGGCTGGCACTTCGCGCTTGTCGCCGCACCTGCATTTTGGCGAAATCAGCCCGCGCCAGGTCAGTTGGCGCCTGTTGCGCAACGCCACGCCCGCAAGGCGCGAACTGGCCGAGCCGTACCTGCGCCAGCTCGGCTGGCGCGATTTTGGCCATCATCTGCTGTATCACTTTCCGCATACCAGCGAAGCGCCGCTGCAGAGCAGCTTCGCGGCGTTCGACTGGGCCGAAGTCGATGATTCCAGGCTGCGCGCATGGCAGCGCGGGCGCACTGGCATCCCGATCGTCGATGCCGGCATGCGCGAGCTGTGGACCACCGGCTGGATGCACAACCGGGTGCGCATGATCGTCGCCAGCCTGCTGACCAAGAACCTGCGCTATCACTGGCTGCACGGCGCGCGCTGGTTCTGGGATACCCTGGTTGACGCCGATCTCGCCAACAACACCCAGGGCTGGCAATGGACCGCCGGCAGCGGCGCCGACGCCGCACCGTACTTCCGCATCTTCAATCCGATCGCCCAGGGCGAGCGCTTCGATCCGCTCGGCGCCTACGTCCGGCAGCACGTTCCGGAGCTCGCGCACCTGTCCGCCGAACACATCCACCAGCCGTGGGCCGTGGGCGGCGTGCGCGGCTACCCAAGGCCGATCGTGGATCTTAAGCAAAGTCGCGAAGCCGCGCTGGCGGCATACAAGGAGCTGCGCCAGGGGGCGTAGTTGCAGCACTTGTGGGTCCAGACTTGCCTGGTCCGCGCTCTTGTGGGTCCAGACTTGTCTGGACGCATCTGGCTCCGGTCTGGCAAGAGCGTCCTGACAAGTCTGGACTCACCAAAGCCCGCTTCCCGGAGCGACTCGGCGGCAGCGCCCGCTCGCTCTTGGTGGGTCCGGACTTGTCCCGACGCTTTTGGCCCGAGTCAGGGAGAGCGTCCAGACAAGTCTGGACCCACCAAAGCTCGCTTCTTGCTCCGGTCTGGCAAGAGCGTCCAGACAAGTCTGGACCCACCAAAGCCCGCTTCCCGGAGCGACTCGGCGGCAGCGCCCGCTCGCTCTTGGTGGGTCCGGACTTGTCCCGACGCTTTTGGCCCGAGTCAGGGAGAGCGTCCAGACAAGTCTGGACCCACCAAAGCTCGCTTCTTGCTCCGGTCTGGCAAGAGCGTCCAGACAAAACTGGACTCACCAAAGCCCGTGCCTGCAAGCCGTTCCCCGTGCCCGGCTCTACCCGGCGACCAGCCGCAGGAAATCCGGACTCACCGCCAGGCGGATCGCATCCAGCCGCACGCGCGCCTGTGGCAGTGCGGCGCGCAGGGCCTCAAGCTGTTGCGCGAGCACGTCGATCTCGCTGTCGCGCACGCTCGGGTTGACCCGCTTGAGCGCCGACAGGCGTTCCAGTTCGCCACCGAGTTCCTTGGCGAGGCGTTCGCCGGCCGCGGCGATGAGCCCTTGCGCATCGGCGGTGGCGCGCTCCTCGGCGGCCTTCTTCATCGGCGGTACCAACGCGCTCAGGATCGGGCGGAACTTGGCGAGGTCGACCGGTTTGTCGTCGGATCGGGTCATCGCCTGTGGCGTCGGCGCGTAATCGCGGGGCGCCAGCTTGGAATCGACGGTGATCGTGATCGGTTGCGGCGGCAGATAGCGTTCGACATCGAGACTGCGGTCGGCGATGCACTCGAGCAGGAACACGCCGGTGATCCATGCCGAGCGCGGCGGCAGCGTCGGGTCGACCAGAAACGCGGCGTTGCCGGTTTCGCCACTGATCAGAAGTTCGACCGCGCCGACCACCAGCGGATGATCCTGGCGCAACAGCGGCAGGTCCTCGCGCGACAGCGCAACCTCACGGTCGAAAGTCGCAGTGAGCGGACCTTCGCCGGGCCACGGGAAGTCCTCGGTGGAGAGGTATTCGGGGTCGAGCCGGTGGTTGCGACCACCGAGTTCCTCGGTCTCGATGCCGTACTGTTCGAGCAGGCGAAGCACGAAATCATCGTCGTCGCGACGCGCGTCGCTGGCCGCGAGTGCGCTTTTCAGCATCACGCCGCGGTCGCCATGGCGCGTGGCCAGTTCCAGCAATCGATCGCGCCCCTCGGCAATGGTCTTGCTCAGGGTCTGATGCGCCAGCCGGGTTTCTTCGATCAAGGCGCGGAGCGGTGCGCCGGCGGTGTCCTCGCCATCGGCGTGCGCCAGTGCCAGTTCGATTACGCGCTCGCCGAAGCGCTTGAACAGTTCGCGGCCATCGGCCGGACTGCTGCGCAACGCATCCAGCGCGTCGGCGTACCAACGCGCCAGCGCTTCCTGTGCGGTTCCCGGCAGCACCGCGTGGTGCAACTCGACATCGGCAGTCTGGCCGATGCGGTCGAGACGGCCGATGCGTTGTTCCAGCAGGTCCGGGTCCGCCGGAAGGTCCCACAGCACCAGGTGATGGGCGAACTGGAAGTTGCGGCCTTCGGAGCCGATTTCGGAGCACAGCAACACGCGCGCACCATCCTGCTGGGCGAAATAGGCGGCGTTGCGATCGCGCTGCGCCAGGCTCAGGCCCTCGTGAAAGCGCGCGACGCGGGCGCCGCTCTTCAGGCGCAACGCGGCCTCCAGCAGTTCCACCTTGGCTCGCGTACGGCAGATCAGCAGCAACTTGGCCGGCGCCAGTTGTTCGATCAAGGTCGTGAGCCATTGCAGGCGTGGATCGCGCGTCAGCGCCAGGACCGCGGGAGGAACGCTCTCGGCGGCGTCCGCTTCAGCCAATGGCAGCATGGTCGGTGCGGCGCGCGGTGCGCGCAATCCGACATCCGATTCGAATTCTTCGCGCAAGCCCGCCAGATAGCTGTCCTGATCCTCGTGCGGCAGATGCAAGGTGTCGATGTGCACCACGCGATTGGGGAAGCCGCCAACGCTGGCGCGGCGATTGCGGAACATCACGCGCCCGGTGCCGTGGCGATCGATCAGCGCGCCGAGCAGACGCTGACGCGACAATCCGTCGCTGTGCGGGCTGATCAACGGCAGCAATTCGGCCTCGTCGCTGAGCACGCTGCGCAGTGCCTTCAGCGTCTTCGCGTCGATCTTGTCGTCGCCGAGCAGCACATCGGCCAGCTTCGAGATCGAGCTGTAGGTCTGCGCCTCTTTCTCGAAGTGCGCAAGGTTGTTGTAACGCGCCGGATCGAGCAGGCGCAGTCGCGCGAAGTGGCCACTGCGGCCCAGTTGCTCGGGCGTCGCCGTCAGCAGCACCACGCTGGCGCTCTTCAGCGCCAATTGCTCGGCCAGCGCGTATTCCGGGCTGGTCTCTTCCGGCGACCAGGCCAGATGGTGGGCTTCGTCGACCACCATCAGGTCCCAGCCGGCGTCGACGATCTGCCGCGCGCGTTTGGCGTTGCCGGTCAGGAACCCGAGGTCGCTGAGAATGAACTGTTCGTCCTCGAACGGATTGCTGCCGCTGTCCGACTGCTCGATCGAATCGGCGCGCTCGGCATCGAAAATCGAGAAACGCAGGTTGAAACGCCGCAGCAGTTCGACGAACCACTGGTACATCAGTGCCTCGGGCACCAGCACCAGCACACGCTGGGCGCGCCCGCTGGCGATCATCCGCGACAGGATCAGGCCCGCCTCGATGGTCTTGCCCAGGCCCACTTCGTCGGCCAGCAGTACCCGCGGCTGCGGCTGCGACAGTGCCGCTTCGACCACCGCAAGCTGGTGCGGCAACAGCGACACTCGTGCACTGTTGATGCCCCAGGCCGGCGCGGAGCGCGCCTGCGCGCGGCGCGCGAGCGCCTCGCAGCGGATCGCAAAGCGCACATTGGTGTCGACGCGCCCGGCGGTCAGGCGCTCATCGGCAGCACTTGCTGCCTGCACGTCGTCGAGTTGCGGTTCGCCGATCCACTGACCGTTGCACAGGTAGAACAGCAGTCCATCGCGGTCCTCGATGGCTTCCACCGTGTGCAACGTGCCCTCGGTGCTGATCTGGTCGCCGACGCGAAACTCTGCCCGCGACAGCGGCGCGCTGGTCAGCGCATAACGCCGCAGCATGCCGGCTTTGGTAAACAACAGGTCCAGCGCGCGGCTGTCGACTTTCTTGATCGTGCCGAGCCCGAGTTCGGGTTCGGCCGTGGAGTACCAGCGCTGGCCGGGGACTAAACGAAAGGTCATTGGTGATGAGTAGTCGTTATAGGAGCGAGATGGCTACACCGCGATCAGGACTTGGTCCCGCCGTTGTAGGAGCGACGTGTACGTCGCGACCCGCGTGGTCGGCGCCCACAAAGGGCGCGCAACGTGATTGCATCACCGGTCGCGACGTACACGTCGCTCCTACAAAGTCGATCCGGAAAACCGATGACGCTCCATTATCGGCCTATTGCAGCGCCTGTGCTTCAGCGGGCGTCTCCGCCTCGACCTGATCCACCCGCACGATCACCCCGAGCGCCGGGTGGTCGAGGTAGTGCAGTTCGCCGTAACTCATGATCCGCTTGCTGTTGAGCCGGAAGCGCTGCTCGCCCGCCGGCCGACCTGCGCTGTCGCGGGTGGCCACGCGCAGCAAGGCATCGACATGCGCCTCGACGCCGCGGCCAAAGCGCAGGCTGATGTCGCCATCGAGTTCCGGCAGCTCGGTCGCCAGGGTGCCGCGTTCCGGGTCGCTGCTGCGAATGCTTTCGCGACCGCGCAGGCGCACGGCGCGCGTGCTGCCGGCGTCCTGCTGCCAGCCGACATGGACCAATGCGCGGGTTCGCGCGTGGCGGGCGAGGGCGCCGTTGGCACCGCCGAGCTTGAGCGCCTCAGGCGGCAGCGACGAATACAGCGCGCCACCGTCGCCGAGCAACATCCCCGAATAGTTGGGCTCGGAGTCCCCCGGTGCCAGCGCCGAGCCGGTTTCGGGGTTGTTGTAGGCGAAGACCAGGACTTCGACCTGGATGCGCCCGGATTGTGCCTGTGCATGGGTGACGGTGAACAACGACAGTGCGGTCAGCAGTACCCAAAAGAAGAGGCGGGGCTGGGGGCTGGGGGCTGGGGCGAATTTGCGGCTAACGGGGAGTTGTCTCAACTCTGCGCGAACAGAAGCCCCAAGACGGGCCGCGCACTTCGTCAGCGCGCCCCAGCCCCCAGCCCCCAGCCCCGCATTTGCTTTCTCTACGCTCATCCCCGTCCTCCCAGCACACCCAACAACTCCGTCGCCACCTTGACCCGCTCTTCCGGCGTATTCATCTCACGCTTCAACTTTAGCTTGTCCTGACCCTCGAAGGCGTAACGCTTCGGCTCACGTTGCACCAGTCGGATCACGGTCATTGGTTCGACCCTGGTCTTCGGGGCGAACAGCACGCGGCCGCCGTTCGGTCCGAGTTCCAGCTTGCGGATGCCCAAGGCTTGGGCGCGTTGTTTCAACTTGCTGATCGCAAACAGGTTCTTCGCCGGATCCGGCAGCAGGCCGAAGCGGTCGATCATTTCGACCTGCAACTCGTCCAGCGCATCCTCGTCGCGTGCCCCGGCAATGCGTTTGTACAGCACCAGTCGCGCGTGCACGTCGGGCAGATAGTCGTCGGGAATCAACGCCGGCATGCCAAGCTGGATCTCGACACCGCGTTCGGACAGGCTGGCCGGATCGTCGGGGATGCGACCTTCCTTCACCGCGCGTACCGCACGCTCGAGCATTTCCGTGTACAGCGTGAAACCGACCGCCTCGATTTCGCCGGACTGGCCTTCGCCGAGCAGCTCGCCGGCGCCGCGGATCTCCAGATCGTGGGTGGACAGCGTGAATCCGGCGCCGAGTTCCTCCAGCGAAGCGATCGCATCGAGGCGCTTTTGCGCATCGGCGGTGATCGACTTCTTGTGCGGCACCACCAGATAGGCAAAAGCGCGGTGGTGCGAGCGCCCGACGCGGCCGCGCAACTGATGCAACTGCGACAGGCCGAAGCGGTCGGCACGGTTGATGATGATGGTGTTGGCGGTCGGCACGTCGATGCCGCTTTCGATGATCGTGCTGCACACCAGCACGTTGAATCGCTGGCGGTAAAAATCCAGCATCACCGATTCCAGTTCGCGCTCGGGCATCTGGCCGTGGGCGATGCGGATGCGCGCCTGCGGGATCAGCGCTTCCAGCTCGTGCGCCATCTTCTCGATGCTCTCGACCTCGTTGTGCAGGAAATACACTTGGCCGCCGCGGCCGAGTTCGCGCTCGAAGGCTTCGCGCAGCAACACCGGATCCCACTGCGCGATGAAGGTCTTGACCGCGAGGCGGTGCTGCGGCGGGGTGGCGATGATCGACAAATCGCGCAGTCCGGTCAGCGCCATGTTCAACGTGCGCGGGATCGGCGTGGCGGTCAGCGTCAGCAGCGCGACCTCGGCGCGCAGCTTCTTCAGCTGCTCTTTCTGGCGCACGCCGAAGCGCTGCTCCTCGTCGACGATGACCAGGCCGAGGTCCTTGAAATGCACATCGTCGGAGATCAGCCGGTGGGTGCCGACCATCACGTCGACCTTGCCGTCGGCCAATTCCTTCAGCGCTTCCTTGGTCTCCTTGGCCGACTTGAATCGCGACAGCACCTCGACGCGGATCGGCCAGTCGGCGAAGCGGTCGGCGAAGTTGCGGTAATGCTGTTCGGCGAGCAAGGTCGTCGGCACCAGCACTGCGACCTGGCGACCGGCCTGCGCGGTGACGAAAGCGGCGCGCAGGGCGACCTCGGTCTTGCCGAAGCCAACGTCGCCGCAGACCACGCGGTCCATCGGTTCGGCCTTGACCAGGTCGCCGAGTACCGCTTCGATCGCCGACATCTGGTCCGGGGTTTCCTCGAACGGAAAACCGGCGGCGAACTGCTCGTAAAGCCCACGATCGATCTCGATCGGCTCGGCCACGCGAGCGCGGCGCTTGGCGTACAGCTCCAGCAGTTCGGCGGCGACGTCGCGCACCTTCTCGGCGGCGCGTTTCTTGGCTTTTTCCCAGGCATCGCTGCCGAGCGAATGCAGCGGCGCGTGTTCCGGTGCGCCACCCGTGTAACGCGAAATCAGGTCGAGGCCCGACACCGGTACGTAGAGCTTGTCGCCGCCGGCGTACTCGATGGTCAGGAACTCGCCGGGCGCGCCGCCGATGTCGAGCATGATCAGGCCGCGATAACGACCGACGCCGTGGTCGTGGTGCACCACCGGCGCGCCTTCGGACAATTCGCCGAGGTCGCGGATGATCGATTCCGGATCGCGCTCCGACTTGCGACGGCGCCGTTCCTGGCGCGCGCGCTCGCCATACAGCTGGCGCTCGGTCAGCACGGTCAGCGCCGGGTCGCTGAGCGCGAAGCCATCCGACAGTGTCGCCACTGCGACCGCCCAGCGCAGGTCGCCAGCGCGGAACGCCTCCCAGTTGTCGACCGTTTGCGGTCGGATGTTGGTGCTCGACAGCAGTTCGATCAGTGCCTCGCGGCGCCCGGGCGAATCCGCCGCCAGCAATACGCGGCCCGGATAAACGGCGAGGAAGGCCTTCAATTCGGTCGCCGGTTCTTCACCCTTGCGCAGCACGGGAAGCGTCGGCGACGGCATCGAGCCGGTATCGATCGCATCCTCGTGCGCGCCGATAAGCACCCGTTCGCGCCGGTTCAGGCGCTCGCGCAGATCGTCCGGCGGCAGGTACAGCTCGCCTGGCGGCAGCAGCGGGCGCTCCAGATCGTGGCAACGCTGGGTGTAGCGTTCGCTGGTCGCGGCAAAGAACTGCTCGGCGGCCGCGATCGCACTGTCTTCCAGCACCAGCAGCGAGTCCTTCGGCAGATAGTCGAACAGTGTCGCCGTGGCCTCGAAGAACAGCGGCAGGTAGTACTCGATGCCGGACGGCGCGCTGCCGTTCTTCAGGTCCTGGTACAGCGCCGAGCGCCGCACGTCGAGGTCGAAGCGCTCGCGGATGGCCTCGCGCACGCGGCGCTGATCGGGTTCGTCGAAGGGGAACTCGCGCGCCGGAAGTAACTGGATACTCTCCACCGCTGCGGACGAACGCTGCGTTTCAGGATCGAAGGCACGCAGCGTGTCGATCTCGTCGTCGAGCAGTTCGATGCGGTAGGGCACCGAGGATCCCGCGGGGTAAAGGTCGAGCAGGCTGCCGCGGATGGCGAAGTCGCCGGGTTCGATGACCTGGCCGACGCGTCGGTAACCGGCTTGTTCCAGCCGCCCGGCCTCGCGTTCCAGATCGAGGCGGTCGCCGCGTTTGAGCATCAGCACGCGATCGCCGATGTAACGCGTCGGCGGCAGCCGCTGCATCAGCGTCGAGATCGGCACCACCAGCACGCCCCGGGTCACCGAGGGCAGGCGGTACAGCGTGGCGATGCGCTGCGAAACGATATCCGGATGCGGCGAAAACAGATCGTACGGCAGCGTTTCCCAGTCCGGGAAATGCAGCACCGGCACGCCCGGCTCGATCAGCGCCGTCAGATCCGCTTCCAGCGCGTGCGCACTCGATGAGTCGCGCGCCACCGCAACCACCACGCGGCCGGACTGACGCGCCGTTTCGGTCAGCGCCAGCGCATGCGCGGCGCCGTGCAGCGGCCGCCAACGCTTCCACAGCATCGGCGCCTTGGGCAGGGGCAGGGACAACAAATTCGACATCGACTTGCGCGCAGCACCATCAGGGGCGGGCGAGGATAGCAGCGTGCCTGCCTTCAGGCGGCTCAGGCAGCGATGGATCGGCCGCGACGTCCACCGATGACCCTCTTCTTGCGGTCGCTTTGGTGGCAGGCGTCAACTAACGTATAATTACGAACGTACTTACGCGGGAGAGTCTGCATGTTGACGTTGAAGATCACCCAGGTCGGCAATTCGCTTGGCGTGGTGTTGCCCAAGGAGCTGCTGGCGCAGCTCAAGGTGGGCAAGGGCGACCAATTGTTCCTGACCGAGGGTCCTGAGGGCTGGCGGGTACGCGCCTACGATCCGGCACTGAGCGAGCAGATCGATGCCGCGCGCGAAATCATGCGACGTCGCCGATCAGTTCTGCATGAACTGGCAAAGTGAACACCTGGATTTTCATCGACCCGCGGATCGTCTCTGCCATTCATGATGAGCAGTTGGCAGAGCATGGCGGGGGCTCGGGGATACGAGACGCCGGCTTGCTGGAGTCGGCCATCAGTCGCCCCGAGAATCGGGCCGCTTATGGTGATCCAGATATTGCAGAATTGGCGGCAGCATATGCATACGGCATCGCCCGCAAGCATCCGTTCATCGATGGAAACAAGCGTACAGCGTTTGTCTGCGCCGAACTTTTTCTCGAGTTGAACGGATGGGTGCTGACTGCGGACGACGTGCAGTGCGTGCTGACCATGCTGGCCCTCGCTGCCGGCGAACTCGACGAGGCCGGCTACGCCGCATGGTTGCGCGCGAATATCGTGCGGCGCGTACGTCAAGGAAGTCCTGAATAAGTCCTCATTCCGGGATCCCTTTCCCGGCCCTGAGATGCTCCCGGACCAAGAAACACGTCTGCTGGACGTAGGCCGCGTGTGCGCGGCTTCATCGCGCTCACCGGCGCATTTGTCGTGGATCAGACGGTGCCGGTGAGCCGCTGCGCGGCACACTCGGCCTACGCCTGTTGGTTCATGCTGGATCGCCGACTTGCCGTCGGCGCTCTGGCTCTTGGTCAGCCGGCTTTTTCGCTCGCAATCCAGCCGTCGATGCGCGCTTCGAACTGCGTCAGAGGCATGTCGCCGCCGGTCAACACGAAATCGTGGAAGCGCGCCAGCGAGAACTGGTCGCCCAGCGCCGACTTGGCGCGTTCGCGTAGTTCCAGGATTTTGTTCATGCCGACCTTGTACGCCAGCGCCTGGCCGGGGTTGACCAGATAGCGTTCGATCTCGGCGACCACGTCGGTTTCCGGCATGCCGGTCTTCTCCAGCATGTATTCGATCGCCTGCTCGCGAGTCCAGCGTTTGGCGTGCAGGCCGGTATCGACCACCAGGCGCACCGCGCGGAACATCTCGGCCTGCAGGCGGCCGAGGTTGTCGAGCGAGTCCTTCTGGAAGCCCATCTCCCACGCCAACCGCTCGGTGTACAGCGCCCAGCCTTCGGAAAAGGCGGTGAACGGCAGCACCTTGCGGAACATCGGCACGCCGGTGAGCTCCTGCTGGATCGTGGTCTGGAAATGATGGCCGGGAATCGCCTCGTGATAAGCCAGCGTGCGCATGCCGAAGCGCGCGATTTCCGCGGTGTTGCGCAGGTTGATGTAGAAGATGCCCGGACGCGAGCCATCGAAAGCCGGCGGGTTGTAGTAGGCGCCCGGCGCGGTCTTTTCGCGGAACTCGGGTACGCGCTCGACCTTGACGCCGGCCTTGGGGCGCACGTTGAAGGTGTCGCCGAGGCCGGCGTCGATCTCGTCGATGATGGTCTGGAAGTCGGCGATGATCTGCGCACGGCCTTCATCGGTGTCCGGATAAAGCTGCTCGGGGCGCTTCGAAATCTGGTCCACGCGCGCGCCGACAGTGCCCTCGGCCAGACCCTGCGCGACCAGTATCTCGTTCATTTCGGCTTCGATGCGCGCCACCTCGGACAGTCCGAGTTGATGCACCTGCTCCGACGTCATGTCGGTGGTGGTGTGCTGGCGCACCGCGTAGTTGTAGAAAGCTTCGCCCTCGGGCAGCGCCCAGACGCCGTTGTTGCCGCTGGCCTTGGGCTGCAACTGCTCGTAGTAGGCGATGAACGACGCATAGGCCGGGTACACGTGCGCAGCGATTGCGGCATCGACCTCGCCAAGCAGGCGCTCGCGCACCGCCGGCTGCATCGACTCGGCCGGAATCTTGTCGAGCTTTTCGACGAAACTGGTGTACAGGATGTTTTCCTTCGCCGGCGCAGCGACGAAGCGGCGCATCTCGTCGAGCACCTTCTCGATGACGAAAGTCGGCGGAATGATGCCGGCGTTTTCGCGCGCCTTGAGGCCTTCCATGGTCTGCTCGAACTTGCGCGGAAACTTGCTCAGGCGCGCGATGTAGTCCTCGCCTTCCACTTCGCTCTTGACCTGATGCTGCGTCGCCATGAAGGTCGGCATGCCGTTCTGCAGGCCGAACAGCTGGTTCAGCGGGTAGTTGTGGAAACGGAAGCGATCGCCTTCCTGCTGCATTCCGAGGAAATAATCGAGCATGTCGTACGACACCTGGGTGTCGGCGTCCAGCGCGCTGCGGTCGTAGCTGCGCAGCGTGGCGAGGTCGTTCTTCAGCTTCTCGCGCATCTCGTCTTCGAAAGCCAGCGAGGCGTCGGCGAGGTCGTCGTTGTACCAGTTCATCCACGCCGGCAGGATGCGCATGCCGGACATCATCTCGGGATTCTTGAACAGGTACTCGGCGAACACGCGGTCGAAGAAGATGCGAATGTGCAGCGGCTTGAACCAGATCGAGTGGGCGATGAACAGCGTCACCAGCAGCGTCAGGATCAGAGCCAGTCGCAGGCTCCAGCGAAAGGCGGTGCGCATGGTCGGGTCTCGAAGTCGCGAAGGCCGGCACGATAGCAGAGGCAGCAAGCGCGGCCATGTGCGGCAAGTAGGGGGCTGTTTTTTGTCCGCAAAGGACGCAAAGGACGCAAAGAGAGCAACGACTGAGAAGAGACTTCTCGGACGACGCGCCATTCGCCGACGATTCCTGCCTCCTGCCTCCTGCCTCCTGCCTCCTGCCTCCTGCCTCCTGCCTCCTGCCTTCCTTTGCGTCCTTTGCGGACAAAATTTCTATTCCGCAGTAGGTCACGTTGCCTGCGCAGCAGGCTACGTGACGCTGCCCATTGTCACGTAGCCTGCTGCGCAGGCAACGTGACCTACATAAAAAATGCGCGACAATGCCGCTCCCACACGTGGATCGGGCGAGGGCAGTCAGTCCTCAGCCACCCACGCGCACAAAACCCTTGGTCAGGTTTTCCTGCAGCAACTGCTCCGCAAGCGCCTGTGCGCGAGCTTCCGTGGCGGCGACATCCAGCGTGACCTTGAGCGGCTCGGCGCGCCGCGCGGAATAGTCGGTCCAATAGAGCAGCCACGGAAAGGGCAGGTCGCCGGCCTTGTGCACCACCACCAGCTTGCGCAGCATTTCGCCTTTGGCGTAGACCTCACGGCGCACGATGCGGGTTTCGTTGACGCTGGCGGTTGGTGCCGGTCGATCGCCGCTGGCGCCGACCTGTTCGATGCGCGCGCCGCCGCTCTTCCATTCCTTGTCTTCGCGCAGGCATTCGAAGCGCGCGAAGGTGAGCCGCGGACACGGCGTCAGCCCGAGGAATCGCCAGCCGCCGGCGGTCTCGTCCCAGGCGATCATCTGCGTACGCTGTTCGCGACCGCCCTCGGCGACCACCAGGTCCTCGCCGTGCACTTCGGCGATCAGCTTCGGGCGCACGAACTGCACGGGGCGGCCGGACGAATCGGTCATCGGCAATGGCGCGTCGACCTTGAGCGGACGCAGCCGATCGAGCAGGGCGACACGCTCGGTATCGGTCAGACCGGAGCCGACGCGGACGAAGGTCTGCACAAAGGACTCGGGGCCGGCGCCGGCGTACACCAGACCGGTCAGCAGCGAGGTGACGCCGTACTGGCCTTCGAACTCGCCCTCGATGAAGCCCATGATCAGCGCGTCGACCGTGCGGTGCGGCTTCACCTTGAAACACTCGGCGCGGTTGAGCCGACGCAGGACCACGCCTTCGCCACCGGATTCCACCGCGGTCGCGAACAACGCGGGCACTTCGCGCTCGGCCGCCACTTCGGCCGCTTGCGCGTGCACCGACTGCGACTCGTCGGTGCCGCCAATGTCGCGCAGCCAGGCCAACGTGGTGCCAAAGTCGGCCTGCTGGCCGCGCAGGTCGCGGCCGTCGACCATCACCGCGTCGAGCAGTGCCAGCTTGAGGCGCGCAATGTCGGCGTCGCTGCCACTGAAGGACAGCCGGATCACGTCCGCCACGCCCGTGCGCCGACCGCCATCGTCCGCGCCAGTGTCGAGATACAGTTCGCAGCGAAGCAATGTGCGTTTGACACCCGCCGCCGCCAATCGCGCAGCCAGTGCGTCCAACGCCGGAAGACCGACGCGCACGCGGCCACCGGGGGCGGAAAAGGCGAATGCGTCCTGGCCCTGCTCCCAGTACACGAACACGCCTTCGCCATCGTATTTGTGCGCGACCAGCACCGGATCGTTGCCGGCGAAGCGTTGCGCCAGTTCCGCCGGCGACAGCGCGTTTATCTTGCGCATCACCGAGTTTTCGAACTCGGTGGCGATCGCCATCAGCACGTGATCGGTGACCGCGCCGCCGGTGGCGATGCCGTAGCGGCCGCGCATGGCCAGTTTGCTGCGGTCGATCATGGGCTTGCCTCCGGCGTTTCTGGCAGCTTGAGTTCCTGGTCCGAGAGCAACAGGACCAGTTTGTAGCGATCGCCGTCGACCTCGCCGTGCAGGAAGGCGCGGTAAGCTGTTCCGGCCTCGCGAATCACCAGCGGCAAATTGCCCTTGGGCCCGGCGCCCAGTACGGCGACCTCGCCCTTGGCCGCGAGATCGCGCGCCAGGTCGCGCAGGAACTCGAAGGTCAGGCCGTCGACATGCGCCACTTGCAGCATCTGCTTGAAGGCGAATGCGGCCAGCGCCTCGGCCATCGGCAGGCGCTTGCCCAGGCGAATCGGATGCAACTCGTTCAGATTGCTGTGGCGCACCAGATGCGGTCGGCGCGCTTTCTCCTGCCCCAGCGCATCGTAGACCACGTCGGTGTCGGCAAAATCGCCGATCGGGCGCGGTTCGGGCGCGTCTGGATCGAACCATGCGGGGCTGGTCGAGTCGGCTTCGATTTCGCTGCCGGCCAGTTCCAGATCCAGTTCCGGATCGCCGGCGACCAGCGCATCGAAAGTCAGATCCGGCGGCTTACGACGTATGCCACTGATCAGCCGGTGGCTGGCGATTTCGCCGACCCGGGTCACATTGTGCAGCGCCGGCCGCGGGCGGTCGGCGGGCAGGCCATGCAACGCGACGCGCGCGCTGCGTCCGGCGTATTCGAGGTGCAGAGTTATTGCCATTGACGATCCTCAGTGTGCGCGTGTCGGCGCATCAACAATTGGAGGGCGAGAGGGCGAGAGGGCGAGAAGGCACGCCAAAGCAAATCGGAACGAAAGTGAGATCTTGCGTGCCCTCGTGCCCTCGTGCCCTCATCCCTAGATCATCGAGAAATCGAGTTCATCGGCGTCGTCCGCTTCTGCCTCGGCGTCGAAGAAGTCGTAAGTGACCGACAGGTCGAGGAAGGTCGAACGCTTGGCCAGCCCGACCAGCAGAAAGGCGCCATCGGCGCGCACCAGCACCAACGCATCCTTCGACTGCGGGCTCTTGCGGTAATTGAACTCGGTGCGATACAGCCCGGGCGCGAGGCCGCTGCCGGACAAGGGATAGCTGTCGCTGACCTGGAACTCGGCGAGTCGCGAGATCGGCACCGGCTCCAGCGGCGACTCGACATCGAACGAGCTGGGTCTGAGCTCCACGGGTTGGCCATCGATGGTGACTTCGACCGGATCGACCGGCGAACCTTCGGGGTCGGCGCGCACCGAACTGACAGCCCCGCTCGGCAACAGGCGCCCGTCTGCCAGCAACAGGCCGCGACTCAGTGTCTTGCCGTCTTTCTCGGCGATGCGCCGCGCGTAGCCGTACAGCGACTTCTTGTCGACCTTGGATTCCAATTCGTAAGCGAGCAGCGACTCGCCGATGCGGAACTGCAGACTGCGCGCCATGTTGCGCTCCGTTGCATTTGATCGGCGGAGACTAGCCAAGCGGCGGGATTGTCGGCAATGGGTTCGTGCGGCGGTCGGCGCACGCCCATTCAAACGTAGGTCACGTTGCCCGCAGGGCTACGTGACAATGGGCCTCCTGTCACTTGTCAAGCTGCGCAGCAATCTCGGGACGTGTTTTTGTCCGCAAAGGACGCAAAGGACGCAAAGGGAGCAAAGATTGCTCAACAAGGTCGCGGGCGTCCCCTCGTACGCCGACACCATCCCCGTCTTGGGCTTTCCTTTGCGTTCTTTGCGTCCTTTGCGGACAAAAGCTCATTCCGCAAGCCGTGCAACTATCGGCCAGGGGCTCCAATGTCACGTAGCCCTGCGGGCAACATGACCTACGAACCTCTTTTCCCGCGAGACCTGCAACTATCGGCCAGCAGCAACTGGCGCGTGCGCCGCTTATCATCCGCGGCCTCGGCGAACGCCTGCCGTGCGCCGCCTCCCATGTCGCTGGAGTTCCGGTCATGAACCAACTGTTCCGCAAGTCGCTGGCCGGCACCGGCTACGACTACTTCGACGCCCGCGCGGCGATCGATGCCATTTCGCCCGGCGCCTATGCCGCGCTACCGTACACTTCGCGCGTACTCGCCGAGAATCTGGTACGTCGCTGCGACCCGGCGATGCTGGACGAATCCTTGCGGCAACTGATCGAACGCCGGCGCGATCTTGATTTTCCGTGGTTCCCCGCGCGCGTTGTGTGTCACGACATTCTCGGTCAGACGGCGCTGGTGGATCTGGCGGGGCTGCGCGATGCCATCGCCGATCAGGGCGGCGATCCGGCGCAGGTCAATCCGGTAGTGCCGGTGCAGTTGATCGTCGACCACTCGCTGGCGGTCGAATACGGAGGTTTCGATCCCGACGCCTTCGCCAGGAATCGAGCCGTCGAGGACCGTCGCAACGAGGACCGTTTCCACTTCATCGACTGGACCAAAAAGGCATTCAGGAACGTCGATGTGATTCCGCCGGGCAACGGCATCATGCATCAGATCAATCTGGAGCGGATGTCGCCGGTCATCGGCGTGACCGAAGGCGTCGCATACCCGGACACCTGCGTCGGGACCGACAGCCACACGCCGCACGTCGATGCGCTCGGCGTGATCGCGATCGGCGTTGGTGGCCTCGAAGCCGAAAACGTCATGCTCGGGCGCGCATCGTGGATGCGTCTGCCCGATATCATCGCCGTCGAACTGTGCGGCAAGCCTGCGCCCGGCATCACGGCGACCGACGTGGTGCTGTCGCTCACCGAATTCCTGCGCAAGCAGAAGGTGGTCGGCGCCTGGCTCGAATTTCGCGGCGAGGGCGCCGCGGCGCTGACGCTCGGCGATCGCGCAACGATTTCCAACATGGCGCCCGAGTACGGCGCCACCGCAGCGATGTTCTTCATCGACGGCAATACCCTCGACTACCTGCGCCTGACCGGACGCAGCGACGAGCAGGTCGCGCTGGTGGAGACCTATGCGAAGACTGCCGGACTGTGGGCCGACGCGCTGGCCACTGCGCAGTACGAGCGCACGCTGCAGTTCGACTTGAGCAGCGTGGTGCGCACGATGGCGGGGCCGTCGAATCCGCACGCGCGTGTGGCGACCCGCGATCTGGCTGCGCGAGGGATTGCCAGCCAGTGGACCGAGACTCCGGGGCAGATGCCCGATGGCGCGGTGATCATCGCCGCGATCACCAGTTGCACCAATACCAGCAACCCGCGCAACGTGATCGCCGCGGGGCTGTTGGCGCGCAATGCCAATCGCGCCGGTCTGACGCGCAAGCCGTGGGTGAAGAGTTCGCTGGCGCCTGGTTCCAAGACCGTCGCGCTGTACCTGGAGCAGGCCGGCCTGAAGAGCGAACTGGAACAGCTCGGGTTTGGCATCGTCGCCTTCGCCTGCACCACCTGCAACGGCATGAGCGGCGCGCTGGATCCGGTCATCCAGCAGGAGATCGTCGAGCGAGACCTGTATGCCACCGCGGTACTGTCGGGCAATCGCAACTTCGATGGGCGCATCCACCCGTACGCCAAACAGGCATTCCTCGCGTCGCCGCCGCTGGTGGTGGCTTACGCCATTGCCGGGACCATCCGCTTCGATATCGAGAAGGATGCGCTGGGACACACGGCCGACGGCACACCCGTGCTGCTCAAGGATCTGTGGCCGACGGACGCCGAGATCGACGCCATCGTCGCCTCGTCGGTGAAACCGGAGCAGTTCAGAGCGGTCTATGAGCCGATGTTCAAGCTTGCGTTGGACAGCGGCGAGAAAGTCAGTCCGCTGTACGACTGGCGCCCGATGAGCACCTACATCCGCCGCCCGCCGTACTGGGAAGGTGCGCTGGCAAAACCGCGCGCGCTGACCGGCATGCGCCCGCTGGCGATCCTGCCCGACAACATCACCACCGACCACCTGTCGCCGTCCAACGCGATCATGCTCGACAGCGCCGCCGGCGCGTACCTGGCGAAAATGGGCCTGCCGGAGGAGGACTTCAATTCCTACGCCACGCATCGCGGCGATCACCTGACCGCACAGCGCGCGACCTTCGCCAACCCGACGCTCAAGAACGAGATGGTGCGCAAGGATGATGGATCGGTGCGTGCGGGTTCGCTGGCGCGGGTGGAGCCGGAAGGCGAGGTCATGCGCATGTGGGAAGCGATCGAGACCTACATGCAGCGCGGCCAGCCGCTGATCATCGTCGCCGGCGCCGACTACGGCCAGGGCAGCTCGCGAGACTGGGCGGCCAAGGGCGTGCGCCTGGCTGGCGTCGAAGCGATTGCCGCCGAGAGCTTCGAGCGCATCCACCGCACCAATCTGATCGGCATGGGTGTGCTGCCGCTGGAGTTCCAGCCCGGCACGACGCGACTGACGCTGCGGCTGGACGGCACCGAGACCTACGACGTCCTCGGCAGTCGCACGCCGCGCGCAACGCTGACGCTGGTGGTGAACCGGCGCAACGGTGAGCGCATCGAGGTGCCGGTGACCTGTCGCCTCGACACCGCCGAGGAAGTGTCGATCTACGAGGCCGGCGGTGTATTGCAACGCTTTGCGCAGGATTTCCTGCAGAGTGCGCGGTAAGCTCTCGCCAAGTACATCGCAAGTATCTGAAAGAAAAGATTTTTCCGCAAAGGACGCAAAGGACGCAAAGGAAAGCAAAGCCAGCAGAACATCAA
>CALEZI010000199.1 GCA_937928755.1 uncultured Rhodanobacteraceae bacterium
ATCGTCTGGCGCTGGACGCCGGTTGGGACGAGGAACTGCTGGCGGTTGAACTGGCTGAACTGACCGACGCCGGATTCGATCTGGCGTTGACTGGCTTCGACGATGCCGAACTGCATTCCCTGCTCAACGACACTGATGCCGGCGATCCGGAGGAGAGCGACGAAGCGCCGCACGAAGACGACGCCGCCGACGAGGTGCCCGACGCGCCTACGGTTCCCGTGTCGCGCGCGGGCGATGTCTGGCTGCTCGGCGCGCACCGCCTGATCTGCGGCGATGCCGCGGACCGCAGCGTGATCGACGCACTGATGCGGGGCGAGCGCGCGGGCCTGTGCTTCACCTCGCCGCCGTACGGCAACCAGCGCGACTACACCTCCGGCGGCATCGCCGATTGGGATGCCCTGATGCGCGGCGTGTTCGCGCACCTGCCGACGGCAGACGATGGCCAGGTCCTGGTGAACCTCGGCCTGATCCACCGCGACAACGAGTTCATCCCGTACTGGGAGGCTTGGCTCGGCTGGATGCGCACGCAGGGCTGGCGTCGCTTCGCGTGGTACGTCTGGGACCAGGGTCCGGGCATGCCGGGCGATTGGGCCGGGCGCCTTGGGCCGAGCTTCGAGTTTGTTTTCCACTTCAACCGCGACACCCGCAAGCCGAACAAGATCGTGCCCTGCAAGTTCGCCGGGCAAGACACCCACCTGCGCGCCGATGGCTCGTCGACTGCCCTGCGCGGCAAGGACGGTGATGTCGGTGGTTGGACCCATGCCGGCCAGCCGACCCAGGACCATCGCATTCCCGACTCGGTGATCCGGGTCATGCGCCACAAGGGCAAGATCGGCGAAGGCATCGATCATCCTGCGGTGTTCCCGGTGGCGCTGCCGCAGTTCGTCATCGAGGCCTACACGGCTGAGGGCGAGATCGTGTTCGAACCGTTCTGCGGCTCTGGCACGACTCTCCTAGCGGCGCAGCGTACCGGACGCGTCGCGCGCGCCGTGGAGATCGCGCCGGAGTATGTCGACGTGGCCATTCGCCGGTTTCAGCAGAACTTCCCAAACGAGCCGGTGCACCTTGAGGCCACCGGACAACCCTTTGCTGTGGTCGCTGCTGCGCGCGCCGCGCCGGAGGCGCCGTGAGTGTGTCGTGGCTGGCCGACAAGATCGCGCCCTGGCCCACCGACAAACTGATCCCGTATGCCCGCAACGCGCGCACCCATTCGGATGCGCAGGTCGCGCAGATCGCCGCCAGCATTGCCGAGTTTGGATTTACAAATCCAATTCTTGCCGGTAGCGATGGGGTGATTGTCGCCGGCCATGGACGACTGGCCGCCGCGCAAAAACTCGGCCTGGCGTCGGTGCCGGTGGTCGTGCTCGACCACCTCACGGCAACCCAACGTCGCGCCCTGGTCATCGCGGACAACCGCATCGCCGAGAACGCCGAGTGGGACGAAGCCATGCTCCGCGTGGAGTTGGACGATCTGCAAGACGAAGGCTTCGACCTTGACCTGACCGGCTTCGACGCCGATGCGTTGGCCGAGTTGATGGCGGGCGACGAGCCGGTCAACGAGGGCCAGACTGATGAGGATGCGGTGCCCGATGTCGGCGAGACGCCGGTATCGCGCCCTGGCGACGTCTGGCGACTGGGTCCGCACCGTCTGCTCTGTGGCGATGCGACGGTGGCCGCGAGCTACGACGCACTACTTGATGGCGAGGCGGTGGACATGGTGTTCACCGACCCGCCCTACAACGTGAATTACGCCAACAGTGCGAAGGACAAGTTGCGCGGCAAGGACCGCGCGATCCTCAACGACAATCTCGGCGAGGGCTTCTACGATTTCCTGCTGGCGGCGCTAACGCCGATCCTGGCCCACTGTCGCGGCGGCATCTACGTGGCTATGTCCTCAAGCGAACTCGACGTGCTGCAGGCCGCATTCCGCGCCGCAGGCGGCAAGTGGTCGACCTTCATCATCTGGGCCAAACACACGTTCACACTGGGCCGCGCCGACTACCAGCGCCAGTACGAGCCGATCCTGTACGGGTGGCCCGAAGGCGCGCAGCGCCATTGGTGCGGCGACCGCGACCAGAGCGATGTCTGGCAGATCAAGAAGCCGCAGAAGAACGATCTGCATCCCACGATGAAGCCGGTCGAGCTGGTCGAGCGCGCGCTGCGCAACTCCAGCCGTCCGGGCGACGTGGTGCTCGATCCATTCGGTGGCTCCGGCACCACGCTGATCGCCGCCGAGAAATCCGGGCGCGTGGCACGTGTGATGGAGTTGGATCCGAAGTACGCCGACGTGATCGTGCGCCGATGGGAGGACTTCACCGGCAAGAAGGCTATCCGCCAGGCGGCAGACCAGGATGGCGCCAGTTGAATCGGGGCGAAGGCGCTTTGGCGTCTTCCTCCTCCGCGATACGCCGCAGTAGTTGCATCGTGGTGAGATCGCGGGGCAGCACCGTGCACATCAAGCGCACGGCCTGTTCGATGGAGACGTCCGGACGCCGGTTGGCGATCAGCCAACGCAGCGCCTGCTCCCGTTCGGTGGCGGGCGTATTCATCAGGCGGCCATTTCGTCGAAAATTCCGCAGTGGATCACAAAGCCTGTCAGGTAAGGCAGCCCGCGCGGGATGCCGTAGTTCCTGCTGGTATGGCGATCAATCGTCCACGCCATCCACTTGCTGGTGGCGGCGGCGATGGCGTCTGGAAGGCTGCGACCGTCATCGAAAGCATCCAGGACGCTGTCGGCGTAGTGGCGGCCAAATCAGCTGTCGAGAAACGCGCGCACGGTGTCGAGGGACTCTCCGGTAGCGTTGGCGACGGCGATCATGGCCAGTGGCCATGCGGCCTCGGCATGCTCGTTCAACGTGCCGTATAGACCCCAGCCTTCGTTGCGGCTGGCGGGGATGTTGGCGGTCTGGGTCATGGTGGACTCCTTGGCGTTGGTGGGTGGCGACGAGCCCATGAACGCGCTGTTCGACCTCAAAGCCAAGCGTTCTGCCGCAGATTCTTCGAACAGATTCGAGCTCGTTCAATCGACGATCTCAAAACTTCCCGGCGCGTTGCCCTCGGCATCGGACAGCAGAATCAATGTTCGTCGCTGGCCGTTCGGCAGCGTCACGACCAGCCCGAAGAACTCCTCGTCGAAGTCGTCTTCGCCGGGGCCGGTTCGGGCCAAGGCGGTGATGGTGCCGCCCACCAAAGGGTGCAGTTGCTGCAGATGAAACTCGGCGTTGCTGGTCATGGGTTGGGTCCTCAGTCGACGCGGAGACCAACGTAGCGCCCGTAGGTCGATCCGGAAGGGTCGACATAAAGCGTGGTGCGATTCGGGGCCGTCACCTCGACGACGCGGCGCCCGCTGCCTTCGAGGTAGCCACCCAGCCCAGCCAGCCATTCGCGGTCTGCGAGCGGGGCGCTGGCGAACTCGTCGTACTCGACTTCGGTCAGCGCCTTGCGCGACTGGATCTCGATGCGATTCGCCCACTCGCCGTGGATGCTGGCGAGCACCTCGTTCAGGTTCTGCGGCTTACGGACGAATCGGATTTTCAAGTTCTCAATCATGGGGTGCTCCGGGGTTGTGGTGGTGTTGACACATGAACGCGCTGTTCGCCTTTGAAGCCAAGCACTTAATGCTTGGATTCGGCTGGCGCCTTCACGCGCGCTGCTGTGGCGTCCTTGCGGCCTTCCGCCAGTCCGGCGTCGTACGCGGCCTGTAGGGCATCACGCACACACCAGACGCCGACGTCGTGGAAGTCCAGGCTGTCGCGGTGGCGCGTCTCCAGGGTGTCGATGGAGAGGTGCGTCTGCGCGATGCGGGTGAAGAGGTCGGTGGTGGTCATGGCGGGGCTCCGGCGTGGTTTGGCGACGAGCCCATGAACGCGCTGTTCAATCGGGAAGCCAAGCGTTTTCGCCCGGCTTCCCGATCCTGTTTCAGGCGGCGCGGTAGACCCGTTCTGCGCCGGTGGTCTTCTCGGACGTCAGGGTCATGCCAAGCTTCTTCTTGAAGGCGCCGGCAAAGGTCCCGCGCACCGTGTGCTGCTGCCATCCGGTGGCTTCGCAGATCTGGCGGATGGTCGCGCCTTCGGGGCGGCGGAGCATGCGGATGACCTCCGCCTGCTTGCTGTTCTCGCGCGTGCGCGGCGTCGTGAAGGACGCCTCGGCGGTGGCAACTTCGCCTTCGATGGCGACGTCGTCGGGCTCGCGGTGGGCTTCCGGCGCGTCCGTGTTCTCGGCGGCGGCGATGATCGCGTCCAGTTTGGCTTCGAAGATGGAGATCCGCCGCGCGTTGGCACGTGGACGCGGCGCGCCCAGTGCGTCGTAGCCTTCGGCGGCGACGCGCCAGCCCTCGCCGTTGGGCGTAATCAGTGCGCGATTGAAGAGGCCATCGAGCACTTTGCTGCGCGCGCCGCCCTTGATGTTGTCGGGGAATCGTTCGATGCGGCCATCGGTGTGCTCGATGGCGGCGGCCAGGATGAAGTGCTGGGCCGGGGTCAGTGGATTCGTGCTCATGGTGTTGCTCCGTGGTTGGGTTGGGTGTGGTGCGTGATGAACGCGCTGTTCGTGGGTGAAGCCAAGCGCAATCCGATGGCCAGACCGGGCGGGAGGTCCCGCCCGGCGGCGACACTCAGTTCTCGTCGTCCTCGGCGTCTTTGATCTCGTCGATGGTGTCCTGCAGGCTCACCATCGATTTGCCGAGGTAGCCGTGGTTGTTGCTGATCGCGGTGGTGACGTGCGCGATCCAGTAGGACTCGGCGCGCAACAGCGCCCCCTGGTATTCGTTGTTGCGCAGGAGTGCGCGGGCCTGCTCGACCAGTTCGAGGATCTGCGACTGGATCTCGCCGAGTTCATCGACGATCTCCTGGCGGTCGCGGGTTGTCGTGTTCATGGTGGTGCTCCGTGGTGGTGTGGATGTGCTTGCTGCGGGACACATGAACACGCTGTTCCGGAGTGAAGCCAAGCGCTTTTCGTCGAACGTTTGTCTGGATTGAAATGAGCCGATGGGACTGTCGATTCGCGCGTATGCGCGCCACCGAGGCGTGTCAGACGCCGCGGTCCGCAAAGCCATCGCGGCGGGACGCATCACGCCAGAGGCCGACGGCACCCTCGACGCCGCGCGCGCCGACGCGCAGTGGTCGCGCAACACCGAGGCGCCGCGCGTCGGGACGCGCGCACAGGCCGTGCGTGTGCCCGTTCCGGCCGACAGCACGCCGACTGGCGATGCCACCGCCACGCTGCCAACCGGCGGCGCGTCGCTGCTGCAGGCGCGCACGGTCAACGAGGTGGTCAAGGCACAAACGAACAAAGTGCGACTGGCTCGCCTCAAGGGCGAACTGGTCGACCGCAACCAGGCCATCGCGCACGTCTTCAAGCTCGCGCGCACCGAGCGCGATGCTTGGCTGAACTGGCCGGCGCGCATCTCGGCGCAGATGGCCGCCGAACTCGGCTGCGATGCGCATCAGGTGCATGTGCTGATCGAACGCGAAGTGCGCCGGCACCTCGAGGAGTTGGGCACGCTCTCGATTCGGATTGACGGATGAGCGGGCCCGCTGTGGAGGTCGATGCCGAGCAGGCGATCGAACAGGCGTGGCGCGAAGGGCTGACGCCGGACCCGACGCTCTCGGTGTCGGACTGGGCGGATCGACACCGGATGCTGTCGAGCAAGTCGGCTTCCGAGCCGGGTCGCTGGCGCACCAATCGCACACCGTATCTACGCGACATCATGGATTGCCTGTCGCCGACCAGCCCGGTCGAGCGCGTGGTGTTCATGAAGGGCAGTCAGGTCGGCGGCACCGAAGCCCTGATCAACCTGATCGGCTACGTGATCCATCTGGCGCCCGGCCCGATGATGGCGGTGGCGCCGACCGTCGAGATGGCCAAGCGCTACTCGAAGCAGCGCATCGATCCGCTGATCGAGGAGAGCCCGGCGCTGCGGACGCTGATCGCACCCTCGCGCTCGCGCGATGCGGGCAACACGGTGCTCGCCAAGGAGTTTCGGGGCGGCGTGCTGGTGCTTACCGGCGCCAACTCAGCGGTGGGTTTGCGCTCGATGCCAGTGCGCTACCTATTCCTCGACGAGGTCGACGGTTATCCGCGCGACGTCGAGGGCGAAGGCGATGCGATCCAGCTGGCCGAAGCGCGCACGCGCACCTTCGCTCGGCGAAAGATCTTCATCGTCTCGACGCCAACCATCGCAGATGCGTCAGCGGTTGAGCGCGAGTTTGAGGCGTCGGATCAGCGCCGATACTTCGTGCCGTGTCCGCATTGTGGACACGCCCAGCACCTGCGCTTCGAGCAGCTGCGCTGGGACTGGGGCCAGCCGCAATCGGTTCGCTACCACTGCGAGTCGTGCGCCGAGCCGATCGCGGAGCACCACAAGACGGCCATGCTCGGCGCCGGATCCTGGCGGGCGACCGCCGAGGAGCCCGCCAGCAAGACCGTCGGCTTTCATCTGTCGTCGCTGTACTCGCCGCTCGGTTGGCGTAGTTGGGCGCAGATTGCAGCCGCCTGGGAAGCCGCGCAAGGTTCTGCCAATGCGCTGAAGACCTTCAAGAACACCGAACTCGGCGAGACCTGGGTCGAGGACGGCGATGCACCCGATTGGCAGCGCTTGCTGGAGCGGCGGGAGGACTACCCGATCGGCCGCATCCCGACGGGCGGATTGCTGCTGGTCGGCGCGGCGGACATTCAGAAAGACCGCATCGAAGTCTCGATCTGGGCCTACGGACCTGGCAAGGAATGCTGGCTGATCGAGCACCGCGTGATGATGGGCGAGACCCATCACGATGCGGTGTGGAAGCAACTCGCCGAGCTGATCGACGAGCGCTGGACCCACGAGAGCGGCGCGCAGATTCCGCTGGCGCGCTTCGCGATCGACTCCGGATTCGCCACCCAGCAGGTCTACGCCTTCGTCCGCGCCCGCAAGGATCCGCGGCTGATGGCGGTCAAGGGCGTGGGGCGCGGCGCCGCCCTGATCGGCACGCCCACCGCGGTCGATATCAGCATCGGCGGCAAGACGCTCAAGCGCGGCATCAAGGTGTACGCGGTGGCCACCGGCATCGCCAAGCTCGAGATCACGACGTGTCTGAAGAAGACCGTCGAGACCGATGCGCAGGGCGACGTGGCCTATCCAGCCGGCTACATCCACCTGCCGAAGATCGACGCTGAGTTCGTGCAGCAACTCTGCGCCGAGCAGTTGGTGACCCGGCGCAACCGCAACGGCTTTCCCGTGCGGGAGTGGCAGAAGCTGCGCGAACGCAACGAGGCGCTGGACTGCCTGGTCTACGCGCGAGCCGCCGCCGCTGCGGCGGGCCTGGATCGCTTTGAAGAACGCCACTGGATCGAACTGAAGCGCCAGCTGGGCGTCCCGGATCGCGCCCCTGAATCGTCATCCACCGAACTCCCGGTCGCCGATCTGGCCGACCGGGCCGCCGCTTCCACGAAGCGAACGGGCCGACGCCTGATTCGCAGTCGCTGGCTGGGCGGAAGTTAGCCAGACCGTCAAATCCCCATCACAGGAAAGCAAACACCCATGTCGCTCGTCTCCCGCATCGAATCCCTGATTCTCCGACTCGCCGCCGAGTTCAAGGCCATCCGCCGCGATCTCGGCAATCCCACCGAACTCACCACCCGCGATCAGTCGAACCTGGTCGCCGCGATCAACGAAGTCCGCGCGCTGATCGATGTCACGCCGGGTCTCAACATCATCGACGACGAGAACCCGAACGCCGTCAGCACCACGTTCTCCGCGTCCGGCATCGTCCGCCGCCTCGACCAACTCAAGGCGGACATCCTGGGCGGTGCGGACGGCGCGTTTGACACGCTGAAGGAACTCCAGGATGCGCTGGCCGGCGACGCCTCGAGCATCGCTGCGCTGACTCGTGCGCTGGAGTCGCGCGTGCGCCATGACGAGCCGCAGGACCTGACCGTCGACTCCCAAGCGCAGGCCCGCCAGAACATCGGCGCGGTTTCCGCTGAGGCGGTCGGCGACACCGAGGTCGACTTCGTGGTCGTGTTCCGCGACGCGCTGGCGGCCTGAGCCGATGAGCCTCGTTCGCAACATCGCGAGTCTGGCAACGCGGATTGCGCTCGAGCTCAAGGCTGCTCGCCAGCGGATCGGCGCCCTCGAAGGGCGCCTTCCGCCGGGTGAGACCGTGGTCACGCCGGGACATCCCGGCGTGGCCAAGGCCTGGGCCTGCTTCGCCACACAAGCGCAGGTGGCCGTGCTTCGGTCCGGCTTCAACATCGCTCGGGTCGAACGCCAGGGCGTCGGGCGCTATCGGGTGCATTTCCACACAGCGCTGCCCAACGCGGATTACTGCTGGCAGGCATTCGCGCGTAATGGCGGGCAGCAGACGTCGATCAAGCTGGCCATCGCACGAGTTCGCGGGGACGCCAAGACGGCGCAATCGCTGGAACTGTCGGTCGTCACCACCAGCGGCACGCCGGTGGATTCGGCGGAAGTGAATATCGTGGTGTACGCCTGATGGCCTACACCGAAGCCCACCTCGCCGCACTCGAGCAGGCCTTGGCGCGCGGCGAGAGTCGCGTGCGTTTCGAGGACAAGATGGTCGAGTACCGCTCCGTTGAGGAGCTGAAGGCGGCGATCCGCGAGGTCAAGCGTGGACTCTTTGAGCAGGCGCGCGACACCGGGCTGTGGCCGGGCGCGCCGCGGCAGATCCGCGTGACGACCAACAAGGGTCTGTGATGGCGCGCCCGTTTCGCGGCTGGTTGGCCAGCGTCGCGCACAACACCCGCAAGTGGCTCGGACTTCCCGTGCATGACGCGGCTGGCCGCGGTCGACGCTCGCTGGCCTGGTCGCCCGGAAACCCGGGCGCCGTGGCCGCCATGCTGGCGACGCAGACCGAGTTGCGCGCCAAGAGTCGTGACATCGCACGGCGCAATGCCTGGGCCAACGCCGCGCTGGAGTCCTATGTGTCCAACGCGATCGGCACCGGCATCAAGCCGCAGTCGATGGTGGCCGATCAGACGCTGCGCGAGACCATCCATCGCTTGTGGTCGGACTGGGTTGCCGACGCCGACGCAGCAGGGTTGACCGACTTCTACGGGCTGCAGGCCCTCGCGTGCCGGGCCATGCTCGAAGGCGGCGAGTGTCTGATTCGCCTGCGTCCGCGGCGCCCGGAAGACGGTCTGGTCGTAGGCCTGCAACTGCAACTTCTCGAACCCGAACACCTGCCGGTGACTTTGAACACGAGCACCGCGACCGGCAACACCATTCGTGCGGGCATCGAGTTCGATGCGCTAGGGCGCCGCGTGGCTTATCACCTCTACCGCCAGCATCCGGAAGACGGTGCGCTGGCGCCGATGTCGTCCAGCAGCGGCTCGGAGACCGTGCGCGTACCTGCGCACGAGATCGTGCATCTGTTTCGTCCGCTGCGTCCGGGGCAGATCCGCGGCGAGCCTTGGCTGGCCCGCGCCTTGGTCAAGCTCAATGAGTTGGACCAGTACGATGACGCCGAACTGGTGCGCAAGAAGACCGCGGCGATGTTCGCCGGGTTCATCACGCGCGTGCAGCCGGAAGACCAGTTGATGGGCGAAGGCCTGCCGGATGACCACGGCATCGCGCTCGCGGGCCTGGAACCGGGGACGATGCAGATCCTGGAGGCCGGCGAGGACATCAAGTTCAGCCAGCCTGCCGATGTAGGCGCCAGCTACGCCGAGTTCCTGCGCATGCAGTTTCGCGCAGTCGCGGCGGCGATGGGCGTGACCTACGAGCAACTCACCGGGGATCTGACCCAGGTGAACTACAGCTCGATTCGGGCTGGATTGCTGGAGTTTCGGCGCCGGGTCGAGGCGATCCAGCACGGGGTCATCGTGCACCAGTTGTGCCGCCCGATCTGGAAGGCGTGGATGACCCAGGTCGTACTGGAAGGCTCATTGCCGATCGCTGACTACACGCGCCGCCAGCGCGAGGTGCAGGCGGTCAAGTGGATCCCGCAAGGTTGGCAGTGGGTGGATCCGCAGAAGGAGTTCAATGCGGTGAAGACCGCAATTCGTGGCGGGCTGCTCAGCCGCTCGGAAGCGATCAGCGCCTTCGGCTACGACGCCGAAGACATCGATCGCGAGATCGCTGCCGACAACCAGCGCGCGGATCAACTCGGCTTGGTGCTCGACACCGATCCGCGCCGCGACCCCGAGCGTTTGTCCGACGCCACATCTATCCCAGGCGCCTGAACCATGTTCCTTCCTCATCTGGCGGGCCGATTGATCGGCACGCCACTGCTGCTTGCGCGCGCCAAACTCGATGTCCTGCTGGCCGTGCTCGGCGAGCGCATCGGCGCACCGCAGGTCAGTGTCGCAGCATTCGAGCCGGTCATCGCTCCGAGTGTGCGCACGCAATCGTCGATCGCCGTGATCCCGGTATTCGGCACGCTGGTCCGGCGCACCAATGGACTGGAAGCGGCATCCGGCCTGACCAGTTACTCCGAACTGGCGGCGCGACTTCAGGCCGCATCCGTGGATACGGCCGTCCGTGGCGTGCTGCTCGAGATCGACTCGCCCGGTGGCGAAGCCGGCGGCGTATTCGAACTGGCCGAGCACGTGCGCGCGTTGGCGCAGCACAAGCCGGTCTGGGCGGTGGCCGTCGACTCCGCGCTATCGGCGGCCTACGCGATTGCAGCCGCCGCCAATCGGGTCGTGGTGACGCGCACCGCCGGTGTTGGCTCGATCGGCGTCATCGCCATGCACATCGATCAGTCCGCCCGCGATGTGCAACAGGGTTATCGCTACACGCCGGTTCTCGCCGGCGCACACAAGGCCGATCTCTCACCCCACGCGGTGCTGGCACCTGAAGCGCTGACTCGATTGCAGCGCGAGGTGGATCGCCTCTACGACCTGTTCGTCGACCACGTTGCACAGATGCGCGGGCTCGACAGCGATGCCATCCGCGCGACTGAGGCCGGCTTGTACTTCGCCGACGACGCGGTGCACGCCGGCTTGGCCGACGCGGTCGGCGGCTTCGACGACACGCTGGCCGAGTTCGCCCAGTTCCTTTCGCGCCCAGTCAACCGACTTGGGCACCACGCCGCACTGCTGACCCCCACCCCCACGATCAAGGACATCACCATGTCGACCGTACCCACCGACATTCCCTTCCCGAACAAGCCCACTCAACCCGCCTCCGCGCCCGAAGTGTCTGAGCCCATCGACGTTCCCGACGAGGACAACGAGAAGGTCGAGGTGGCGCCGGCTACTCCCTCCGCGCCTGCCACACCGACAACCGCGGCCCAGACCGCCCCGGTCAGCCGCAGCTTCGCCGACGCCCGTCTGATCGTCGAGATGTGCGTGCTCGCCGGTCGCGCTGACCGTGCGCTGGGCTTCCTCGACGCCAACGCCGGAGTCGATCAGGTGCGTCGAACGCTGCTGGCCGAACTGGCCGCAGGCCCCGAGATCGGCTCGCTGTTGCCGCCGATCGGTCATCGGACGAGCGCCACGCCTTCGGATCCCGCGGCCGCTGCCGCCTCGCCCACCCACAACCCCGTACTCGCTGCAGTCGCCAAACTGCGCAAAGGCTGACCCATGCCCGCCATTCTCGAAAGTCAGAACCTGGGTGACCTGCTCAAGTTCGAAGCGCCGCAGCTGTACTCGCGTGACACAGTCACTGTGGCCGCCGGATCCAACCTGCGCCTCGGCGCCGTGGTCGCGTTCACCGCGACCGGGACCCTCAAGGCCCTGGCGCCCGCCGCCAGCGACAGCACCAAGGTAGCGGTCGGGGTGCTTATCGTCGATGCCGACGCCACCCTGGCCGAGCGCGATGCGCTGATGGTCTGTCGCCACGCGATCGTGTCCGACCGCGCGCTGCAGTGGCCCGCCGCCATTACCCCCGAACAGAAGGCCACCGCGGTCGCGCAATTGCGCGCGCTCGGCGTACTGGTCCGCACTGGAGTCTGAGATGCAGAACCCTTTTCACAACCCCGCGTTCTCGATGGCTAACCTCACGGCGGCCATCAACCAGATCCCGAATCGCTACGGCAAGCTGGAAGCTCTGCGCCTGATGCCGGAGAAATCGGTGCGCTTTCGCCAGGTGCTGGTCGAGGAGCGCAATGGCGTTCTGGCGCTGCTGCCAACGCTACCGCCCGGCTCCCCGGGTACGGTGGGCGTGCGCGGCAAGCGCAAGATGCGCTCGTTCGTCGTGCCGCACATTCCGCACGATGACGTGGTGCTGCCCGAGGAGGTCAACGGCATCCGCGGATTCGGGTCGGAGACCGAACTGGAGACCGTCGCCAACGTGATCGCGCAGCATCTGGAGACCATGCGCAGCAAGCACGCGATCACGCTGGAGCATCTGCGCATGGGCGCCCTGAAGGGCGTGATCCTGGACTCCGATGGGTCGGAGCTGTACGACCTCTATGCCGAGTTCGACATCACGCCCAAGGTGATCAGCTTCGCGCTCACCACGCCGACCACCAACATCAAGGCCAAGTGTGCGGATGTGCTTCGCCACATCGAGGACAGCCTGCGCGGCGAGATCATGACCGGCGCCCATGTGCTCTGCAGTCCCGAGTTCTTCGATGCGTTCACTGGCCATGACAGGGTGCAGAAGGCCTTCGAGAACTGGCAGCAAGGCGCCGGCCTGGTGCAGGACCTGCGCTCGGGCTTCACCTTCGGCGGGCTGACGTTCGAGGAGTACCGTGGTCAGGCGACGGACGTCGAGGGTCGTACCCGTCGCTTCATCGCCGCCGGCGAAGCGCACTGCTTCCCGATGGGCACGGTCGATACGTTCGCGACCTACGTAGCGCCGGCTGACTTCAACGAGACGGTGAACACGCTCGGCCAGCCGCTCTACGCCAAGCAGGAGCCGCGCAAGTTCGAGCGCGGTACCGATCTGCACACGCAGAGCAACCCGCTGCCGATGTGTCACCGGCCGGGTGTGCTGGTGAAGCTGACCGCATGAACGAGCTAACGCCACCTCTCGATCTGGTTGGTCGCGTCTATGCGTCCGCCGCCAACGCGGGGCTGCTCAAGCGCTGCACATGGCTGCGCAACCCGCCCGACATGCCGCTGGTCCATCACGTCGGCTTGCGCGCGCCCGATGACTCGATTCTGGAGAACTTGAGCCGCAGCAAGGAGACCACCATCAGCTACCCGTGCACGATCTTCCTCGGCCTCAAGGCCGGCGAGACCGTGGAACTGGAAGGCCAGCGCTACCAGGTGCGCGAGATCCGAGCCGTTGGCGACGGCGCTGAACTGCGCACCAAGCTGACACGCCTGTGATCTGCTGTGAACTCAATCCGCGAGCAGATCCTGCAGCGCCTGGCGGGCGTGCTCGGGGTGGTGGCCGCCGCACATAACGCCAGCGTCCATCGGTCACCCACGGTGGCCATCGAGCGCGAGCACTGTCCGGCGTTGGTGCTGTTTCCGGAAGCCGATCAGATCACCGAGCGGGCCAACGATCGGGTGACGCGCGAGCTCACGGTCCGCATCACCGCGCTGGCCAGGGCAATCCCGCCGCTGGTCGCCGAGACGGAAGCCGACGGGCTGCTCACCGCTGCGCATGCGGCGGTGATGCTGGATATGAACCTGGCCGGCCTGGCGCTCGGGGTTCGGGAGATCGACGCCGAGTTCGACATCGAAGACGCCGACGCCACCGCGGCGGCCATCCCGCAGCGCTACCGCATCACCTACCGAACGCTGAGCTGCGATCTCGCGCAGCTCGGCTGAGCCACCCACCTTGAACCCCAACAATCCATCGGCTTCGCGCCGATGGCAGGAGTCCTCATGTCCACTTATGCCTCATTCCAGGGCCGCGTCTATCTTGGCCGCCGCGACGCGGCCGGCAACCCGATCGAAGTGCGCTCACCCGGCAACGTCGCCGAACTCAAGTTGTCGCTGAAGACCGATGTCCTCGAACACTTCGAGTCGCAGACCGGCCAGCGCACGCTCGATCACCGCATGGTCAAGCAGAAGTCGGCAACGATCATGCTGACCATCGAAGAGTTCACCAAAGAGAACCTGTCGCTGGCGCTTTACGGCAACCACATCGACACGCAGAGCGGCACCGTGCAGGCGGAATCGATCGGCGCGCCGTTGGCCGTCGGTCATCGCTACCTGCTGGCCCATCCCAAGGTGTCAACCCTGGTGCTGAAAGACAGCGCAACCCCGGCGAAGACGCTGGTGCTCGGCACTGACTACACCGCCGACCTCGATTTCGGCGCGATCCAACTGCTGCGGCTGGACGATGGCGCCTCGACGCCTGTGCCGTTCACGGCACCGCTGAAGGCCAGCTACGGGTTCGGCGTCACCACCGAGATCGGCATCTTCACCCAGCCGCTGCCGGAGCGCTTCTTGCGCCTGGAGGGTCTGAACACCGCGCAGGGTAACGCCAAGGTGTTGGTTGAGCTCTATCGGGTGGCGTTCGATCCGCTGAAGGAACTGAACCTGATCTCCGACGAGTACAACAAGTTCGAACTCGAAGGCTCGCTGCTGGCGGACAACACCAAGCCGCTCGACGCGGTGCTTGGACAATTTGGTCGCATTGTGCAAATTGGCGGCCAGCCATGAGCATGCCAACCGATGAACTTGAACGACTGATCCCGCAGGGCACCAAGGTGTCGGTCGCCAGCGACACGGTCATCCTCTACCCGCTCAAGGTCGGCCAGCTGCCGGCCATGCTGCGGGCAGTCGGTGGCCTCGCCGGTCACCTGCAGCGCGATCCGATCGACTGGCTGCAACTGCTCGCCGAGCACGGCGATGCACTGCTCGATGCGGTCGCCATCGGCAGCGGCAAGACGCGCGCCTGGGTGGACGGACTGGCGCCCGACGATGCGTTGCTGCTGGCTGCGAAAGTGGTCGAGGTCAACGCGGATTTTTTCGCCCGTCGGGTGATCCCGCGGATCGAGACATTGTTCGACAGCGCCAGGACCCTCGCGGCGGCCAGCGGGACTGCTGGTTCGACGCCGCCCAGCGCCTGATCGCGCACGGGCATGGGTTCGACGAGATCCTGCAGATGACGCTCGGCCAGCTGCGCGGGTTTATGCGGGCGATCGATCGGGCGGAGGCCACGCGCGAGTTGCGCCTGCTGAATCTCGTGCTCCTGGGCACTCGCGGCGAGTCGAAAGCCATCGAACGGCTTGAGGACACGCTACGCAAGCAGGCCGACTTGGGCTGACCGATGCGCATCAAGATCAAGCTCGACAGCGCCGCGGCGAGCGCCAAGTTGCGCAAGTGGGGCGGCGAACTGCGCGAGAAGGTGCGCAAGGCGGTCGGTACCGCCATGCGTGCCGAAGCTCCGGCGATCAAAGCCGAAGTGCAAAGCCACGTCGCGAACAAGCTCAAGGTCGTGCGTCGTTCCTTCCCGCGCAGCTTTACGGCCAAAGTCATTGATCGGGACACGCGTCGGTTGCCAGCGCTGCACATCGGCGCGCGCATTCCGTGGATCGGCATCCACGAGTCCGGTGGCACCATCCAGGGCAAGCTGCTGATTCCGCTCTACGCCCGCGTCGGCCGCAAAGCCTTCAAAGCACACGTCACCGCTCTGATGCGCGGCGGCAACGCTTACTTCATCCGCAACGCCCGCGGAAACCTGGTGCTGATGGCCGAGAACCAGCGCGAGTACGACCGCACACTCGCGCCGTACAAGCGCCGACACCGCCGCGCGACCGGCGGCGGGCGACTCAAGCGCGGCGCCGACGTGCCAATCGCCGTGCTGGTGCCGCGGGTGACGATCAAGAAGCGGCTCGATGTGTATGCGGTGATCGCGAGGCAGGTGCCGGCGATGTCGGCAGCGATTGAGAGGGAACTGGGCCGGCTTGGCTGAATTGTCCGATCTCGTACGCCGACGCGCTCGATCGAAACACTACGCCGCCGCGCTGGAAGCCCAACCGAGGCACGCCAGCCATACCGTCTTCGGGATCGGTTTGGCGCCCGAGAGATAGTAGTTGAGCATGCGCCGCGAAATGCCGATGGCATCGGCCGCGCGCGCTTGGGTCAGCCCGTGTTGCGCCATCCAGTTGAGCAGACGTTCGTGGCCGATGCCACCTGCCTGCTCGACCGCGATATTGCGCAGGTTGTCGGCGGCGATCTCCAGATCATCCGGCTCCCACACCACGTAGCCGCCCCGTACGTCGACTCGCGCACCGGCGAAAACGGCTGGGTCGGACAGCGCTGCGAGCGCTGGGTGAGTTCGAATGACTGCGGCCAGGTCAACCTCGAAGACCTCGCCATCAGCGAAGCGCAGCCGCAGGCCATTCGGCCCGGTCACGCTAGTCTCGACAATGGTGTGCTGCGGGTCGTGAATCATGGGTTGCACTCCTCAAACACCTTGCGGGCGGCCTCTCGGTTCTCAGCGATCCAAGCCAGCGCCTCAGTGATCTCGGCGAAGCGCACCGTGCGGCTCACCACTTCCAATGTGTCGAGGTACACCAGCGCGTCCCGGCGGTCTGCCAGCACGATGTGGACATGGGCCGGGCGATGGTCCGGCACGTTCACCCGGATGGTCATGCTCGCAAGGCGATGGATCGTTGGCATGCCTCTAGTGTTGTGCAATGGTTGCACAAAAGCAAGGGCAAGGTGCAATCGAAGTTACGAGACGTCGCCGAAGATCCAATAAAAGACCCGTTTACACCCATTCACGCCGATACCCAGCGTTCCTCCCAAGCCGACTAGCTCATGGCCAACCGCATCTCCCTCCTCGTAGCCCTGGAGGGCGCGGATGAGGGTCTCAAACGCGCGATTTCTTCGGCCGAGCGCTCGTTCAACGAGATGTCGGCGACCGCGAAGACGGCGGGCGCGAAGGCTGCGCAGGGAATGGCGGAGCTCAAGGCGGGAACGGCGGCGCTCGGCGATCAGCTGACTCGGGCGCGGACGCAGTTGCTGGCGTTCGTCGGCGTGTCCTGGGCGACGCAGCAGGTCACGCAACTGGTACAGGTTGCCGACCAGTGGAACCTGATGGTGGCGCGCCTTAAGCTCGCGACCGCGGGCCAGCGCGAGTTTGTGATCGCGCAGAGCGAACTCTTCGCCATCGCGCAGCGGATCGGTGTGCCGCTGGCGGAGGTGTCGACGCTGTACGGCAAGCTGCAGCAAGCCATTCGACAACTGGGTGGTGAGCAGAAGACGGCGCTGTCGCTGACCGAGTCGATCAGCCAAGCGCTCAAGATCTCAGGCGCCTCGGCGTCGGAGGCGCAGTCGTCGTTGCTGCAGTTTGGGCAGGCGCTGGCGTCGGGTGTGCTGCGCGGCGAAGAGTTCAACTCGGTGGTCGAGAACTCGCCACGACTGGCGCAGGCGCTCGCCGATGGGTTGAACGTGCCGATCGGTCGCCTGCGCAAGCTGGCCGAGCAAGGGCAACTGACCGCGGATGTCGTCGTCAACGCGCTGATGTCGCAGAAGGACAAGCTCGCCGCGGAATACGCGCAGCTACCGGTGACGGTCGGCACCGCGTTCGAGCGGCTCAAGAATGCGTTTGCGCAGTGGATCGCCAAGGTCGACGAGTCGACCGGCATCACGCAGAGGTTGGCAACGGCGCTCGACTGGCTTGCGCGCAACTTCGAGACGGTGATGAGTTGGCTCAAGCTCATTGCCGAGGTGGGATTGGCGGTGCTGATCTACCGCCTGATTCCGGCACTGATCACCGCCTGGCAACTGGCCGGCACGGCGGCGGTGACGGCCGCGGCCTCGACCTCGGCGGCGTGGGCCACCGCCAACCTGTCGATGTCCGCGGCCGTGGCGACCGCGGGCTTGCTGAAGACGGCATTCGCCGTGCTGGCTTCCGCGGTGGTCGGCTGGGAGATCGGCACCTGGTTGTCCGAGAAGTTTGAGGTCGTGCGCAAGGCCGGTATCGGCATGGTCCAGGTGCTGGAAAACGGCCTGGAGACCCTGAAGTTCTCTTGGGAGCGCTTTGCGGCGATCTTCACCAGCGACACCATCGCGGCGGCCACACAGCGCCACGAAGAGCGACTGCGGCAGATGAACGCGATCTTCGGCGAGATGTACGTCGATGCGTCCGAAGCAGGGCGGGCCGCGCAGCAAGCGGCGACCACGGCGGCCGCCAGTGCCGAGGAAATGGCTCGGCGTTTGGAAGCTGTGCGCCAGGGAACGCAAGAAGCAGCGGGGCGCGGCATCGAAGCCATCGATGCCACCCTCAACAAGCTCAAGAGTCAGATCACTGCGATTGAGCAGGTGGTGACCGCGGCGCAGCAAGGGGCGACACAGGCGATCTCAGGCATCACCGAGGCCTATCAGGGCCTGACCGGTATCGTCGACGCGACCCTGCAGCAGCAGTTGGTCAGCACCCAAGCCCACTACGCGCAGAAACAGGTCCTGCTGGAGCAGTCGAATGCTTCGGAAGCGAAACTGATCAAGCAGACCACGCAGTTGTTGGTGGACTCGGTGCAGCAACAATCGGATCTGCGCACGCAGGCGCTCGCCGAGACGCTGCGCTTGATCGAACAGGAGGGCCAGGCACGCAGGGTCGCCGCGCAAGGCCAAGCGGAGACCGACGAAGCGCGCCGCGCTGCGACCTTGCGCGTCGACAACGAGATCCTGGCCGCCACGCAGCAGGCGCTGGCCCAAGCGGCGGCCGACTATGTGCGCCATGTCGACGCGCTCAATGCCGAAGCCAATCGCCATCTGGCGGAGATTCGGCGCATCGAAGACGAGAAGCGTGCGCTGTCGCAAACCACCGAGGACCGAATCCGCGAGTTGCAGCGCTCGACGATGGGCGAGTACCAGGCCTATCAGGACAAGCTGACCCAGGTCGCTGAGTTGCAGCGCAAAGCGCGCGCCGCGATCTCCGAGGGCGAGTTCGAGCAGGCGATTCAGTACGCCAAGCAGGCCCAGGATCTGGCCGCGCAGACCGCCAAGGCAGTCAAGGATGGCGATGCGACCGTCGTCACCCAGAAACAGGCGGTGAAGACCGCCATCGATGCGATGCGCGAGAGCGAACAACTGGCGATCCAGGCGCTCGAAGGCGAAGGTCGTGCGCATCAGAAGGCGGCCAGCGAGGCGACGTCCGCTCGCGGCCAGATCGAGGCCGCGCTACGTGGCACGCAGGCGCAGATCGAACAGATCAAGTCGCAACTGGAGACCGGGCTGAAGTTCGCCATCGATGTCGACAGCAGCAAGCTCGACACCGCACTGCGCCAACTCGAAGAAGCCATGCGCGAGAAGGCGTACCTGGTGCGCATCGACGCCGACCTCAGGGCCGCCCATGCGCAACTGCGCGATCTGGAGACGCAGCTGAAGGACGGGAAGACGCTGCTGGTCAACGCCGATATCAGTCGCGCCAAGTCGGCGCTGGAAACGCTGCAGACCTATGCCGATCGCACCGGTCAGATCGACCTGAAGGTCGCCACCGAGAAGGCGCAAACCTCGCTACGCCTGGTCGACAGCCAGATCCGCGCCCTGGATCAGATTCGCACCGAGTCACAACACGCGATCAGCACCAACGCCAACCAAGCCCGGAGGGAGATCCAGTCGCTCGACGGCGTGAACACCAGTTCGACGCATACCATCTACGTGAAACGGGTCGAACAGAATGCCGCGGGTGGTTTGGTTGGGTCCGGAATGACGGCTCCCCGCGGCTACGCGAAGGGTGGCTCCGTACTGTCCTTCTCGCGCATGAAGTCTGGCGTGGTTCCCGGGTCAGGCGATGGCGACACCGTGCCGCGAACACTGGAGGCCGGCGCGTTCGTGATCCGCAAGGCCGCCGTGCGCAAGTACGGCGCCGCCACGCTGCGCAAGCTGGCTGGCGTTGCGCGTTTTGCGACAGGTGGCTTGGTGCCGGGCAGTTCGCCGGGAACCTTGTCCTCGAGTCCCGCCAGTGCAAGCGGCTCGCCGGGCGCCACGCCACCGAAAACCAAGCCGGTGCCAGCGACGCAGAAGGTCAATCGCGATGTCTCCGAGGCGCTCAAGCTGATTGAGCTCGGCCTGCAGGGCGCAAGGTTGGGCCGGGCGTACATGGAGCGCGTGACGCGGATGATCCCGATCGGCAGCCAGAACCTCAAAACCGATCCGATCGACATCCAGGCATTCCAGGACCGCGAATATCTCCAGCGTCTGCTGAAAGTCCGCAAGTTGACCAGCTTGGAGTCAGGCTCGGTCGACACGATCAAGGGTCGTTGGCGCACGGCGATGGCGCAGGGCCAGCTTGCCGGCGTGGACCTCGAGCGGCAGTTGATCGAGTACATCGAGCGCGAGACCGAGCGGCAGATGTACTTCGCTCGTGGCGGCCTGGCCAAGTCAGATACGGTGCCGGCCATGCTGACGCCCGGGGAGTACGTGGTCAGCCGTGAGTCCGTCAAACGACTGGGCGCCGGGTTCTTCGCCGCGATCAACGCGATGAAGGCCCCGGCCCGCGAGATTGCCACCAAGATTCAGGGCTTCGCGCGCGGGGGTCTGGTGAGTCCGGACGCATCGGCGCGGGTGGCCACCACATTGCGCAGCATGCCGACCGATTTCGACGATCTGGCAGCACCGAGTTCGCGCCTGCGGCGTTCACCGCGGCTCGACTGGAACGATACGCCGCCGCCCAGCAAGACCATACGTGTCGAATTGGCGAGCGGAGCACGGATGGTGAGCGCGACGATCCCCGCGCGCGACGAGTCGCGATTGCTGGACCTGCTGCGCGAAGCGCAAGCCCGAAGCTGACCCATGGAACTGCGCCAACTCTCATCCGGCCAGACACTGACTCTGCCGGACGATCTGCTGTGGGCCGATGAGCACGCGTGGACGCCGGCGGTGGCGTCGACTAGCTATCTGATCACCGGCGCGTTGCTGGTGCAGTCGGCGACACGGCAAGCCGGGCGGCCGATCACGCTGGTCGGTCCCAGCGACATGGCTTGGGTCACGCGCGCCACCGTGGCCACGCTGCATGACTGGGCGGCGTTGCCCCTGACGCTCGACGATGGGCGATTCGAGTTGCGGTTGGCCGATGACCGCACGTTCGAGGTGGCATTCCGCCACGCCGACGTTTGCGTGGAAGCCGAACCCGTACTGGGTTTCCCGGCGCGATCCGACGCGGACCGCTACCGATTGACGCTGCGCTTCCTGCAGCTCTGACACCCACAGGATCCTCATGCCGATTCTCGTAGGCGACGTGAAGCTCGTTGCCAGCCAGGTCATGGACGACGTCGCCGAAGGCGGCGGCGCACCCACCTCGACCGTCATCGTCGATGGCGCCAGCAACTCGCTGTTCAACGACATCTCGGAAATGGATCGCGCCGGTGGCCGGGTGAACCTGCGCAAGGTGTTCGCCAGCATCCAAACCAACACCACCGACACTTATCTCGGCGGCAACGTCATCGTCGCCGAAGCGCCAAGCGATCCACGCGTCGCGGTCACGATCTTCTCCACCGACGAAGTGTTCGACCGGCGCACCAATGCGCGCGACCGGATCGAGGCCTATCTCAACAAGGGCTCGCTGTGGAACGGCTATCTGCTGGAGAACCACATCACCGGCCAGCGCAGCATCCAGTTGTTCCAGCGTGTCGGCGCCGAGTTGCCGGCCATTGGCAAGACCCTGTACCTGGTCGCCAACGAGGGACTGGCGAACGAGTATGCGCAGTACATCCGGGTCACCCGCGTCGCGTCTGAAACTCGAACTTTCAGCTATGGCTCAGGCAGTGGCATCGTCGACTACGAGGCGGTGGTCGTCACCTGTGATCTGTCGGACGCGCTGCGCTTCGACTTCCCCGGCTCCCCGCCGGACCGCCTGTTCACGATGGTGGCGGGCAAGACCAAAACGCGCGACACCGTCGTCGCCGATGCCGCCAAGTATTGCGGCGTGGTCAAGACCACCCAGCCGATCGCCATCGGCGATGTGGCCGCCAGCGTCACCAGCATCTTCACCCAACTGGTGCCCTCGGCGCAGACCGAGACGCCGCTGCTCGACCTGACCGCGGGCGGCACCTCCGAAGCCCTGGTCGAGTCGGCGAACGGCACGGTGAGCTACACGACCTCGGTCGCGTTCAGCGCCGCGACGATCCTGTCGGTCGGCAATGCGATCCAACCCGGAACCCTGTCGATCAGCGTCAGCGGCGCGACGTTGACCGACAACGGCGGCCAGTTGATGGCCGGCGCCACGGTGATCGGTACGGTGAACTACGCGCGCGGCCAGGTGGCGATGGCCACCAGCGCGCCGAACTACAGCGGCGCCAAGACCATCACCTTCCGGCCGGCTGCCGCGCCGATCCGGGTTGCCGATACCGCAGGCGTGCGCGTGGACATCGAGAACCGCGCCTACAACTACGTGCTGACGATCCTGCCGAGCCCTGCGCCAGGCACTTTGCAGGTGAGCTATCGCGCCCAGGGCAAGTGGTACGACCTGCGCGACAACGGCGCGGGCGTGCTCAAGGGGAGCAGCCCGGAGTACGGCGTCGGCACCGTGAACTACAGCTCCGGCACGGTCGCCGTGACCGTGGGTGCGCTGCCCGATGTGGGCAGTGAGATCGTCTACGCGTGGGGCGGCAAGGCGAACTACTTCAACCGATCCGACCAGACCGTCGCGCCACCGGCAGTGACGCTGCAACTGGCACAGGCCGGCATCACGCCGCAGTCCGTGACCATCACCTGGAATGACGGCGCGCCGCGCACCGCCACCGACGATGGCGCAGGACGCATCACCGGCGCGGCGACCGGCACCATCCACTATCAGTCCGGCTTGATCCAACTGACGCCGGCCGCGCTACCGGCCGGTGGTCAGACTTACAACGTCGCTTACACCTGGGGTCCGCCGACCGAGGAAGAGTTCCACGCACCGATGCGCGATGGCACAGGTCGCGTCGACGTCGAAGTGGAATTCGACGGCCTGATCCCGGGCACGGTCGAACTGGAGTGGAACCTCCTGATCGAAACCTTCGACTACATCTCGACCACGCCGGCCGAGCTGCAGCTGGTACGCCCGGTCGATCCGATCAAGATCGTCCGCGACGACCGCAACGGCAACCTCAGGGACACGCAGGGCTTCATCTACGGCACGGTGAACTACGCCACCGGCGTCGTCCGCTTCCTGCCCGACACCACCGTGCGCATTCCGGTCGCGCGCTACTTGGTGACGCAGATCGGAATGACGCGCATCGCCGATGGCACCCTCGTCCCGGTCTATCGCAACGTGTTCTCACACTGGGAGTACATCACCGCGGGCGCGGCCATGCCCATCGACGACTCCGCCTGGGCCAAGGTGCGCTACCGCGCGGCAGGCACCTCGAACAGCGTCACCCAACCGTTCACCGCCAACGGCCTGGCGCTCGATCTCACCCCGAGCTTCGCCGAACCCATCGTGCCCGGCAGTGTCGGATTCACGCTGGGCGGCAAGACTTACTTCGACCGCCTCGGCAGCCTCTACTACGACCTGAACCCGGTCAACGGCGCGGCGACACTGGCGGGCGCAATCAACTACGCCACCGGTGCCGTGACGCTCACCGCCTGGGTACCTGCCCAGAGCCCCACAGTCGCGCTGCGTTCGCTGCTGACCAGTCTCGACGGCACGCCGGTCGACGAGGTCACCTTCCGCATTCCGGCTTCGCCCGTGCGACCGTCGAGCCTGCAGCTGCTGGCCACGCGGCTGACCGGCGGCACCATCAATGTCAGTGCCGACAACCACGGCATCATCGCTGGCGCGGGCATTACCGGCGCCATCGACTACGAGACCGGCGTCGTGCGCGCGCGGTTCGGATCCTGGGTGATCGCGGCTGGCAACGAGGACGAGATCTGGTTCGATCCCGATGCGGTCGTGATGCTGGATGGCGTGGCCAAGGTGTTCAAACCGGCGCCGGTGTTTGCCGACACCATCAAGTACAACGCGGTCGCGTACTCCTACCTGCCGCTCGATGCCGATCTGATCGGTCTTGATCCCGTCCGCTTGCCCCAGGACGGGCGCGTGCCGATCTTTCGGATGGGCGATTTCGCGGTGATCGGCCATACCGAGACGGTCGGCCCGTTCACCGCGAGCGCCGGCCAGATCATCGACTGCGACCGGGTGCGCCTCTCGCGCGTTCGCGTGCTCGATGCCAACGGCGTGGTCATCACCGCCGGATACTCGGTCGACCTGGAAGCAGGGCTGGTGACGTTCACGAGCGTCACGGGACTCGCCCAGCCGGTCACGGTGGAGCACCGCATCGAGGACATGGCGCAAGTGTCCGACGTGCAGATTTCCGGGCGCCTGGCGTTCACCCGACAAATCACGCACGACTATCCGACCGGTTCCCGCATTTCCTCGGCGCTGGTGGCGGGCGATCTGCGCGCCTACGTGTCGACACTGTTCGATCAGGCGACTTGGAACGGCGCGTTCACCGACGCCCTCACCGGCAATGCGGCCACGGCCACGTTCAACGACGTGCTGGCGCCGATCACGGTGACGAACGCCGGCGCCATCACCGAACGCTGGGCCGTCCAGTTCACCAACACCACGGCATTTCAGGTCATCGGCGAACACGTGGGCGTCATCGCCACCGGCACGACGGCCAACGATCTGGCGCCGATCAATCCAGCGACAGCGAAGCCCTACTTCACGCTGCGCGCCCTCGGCTGGGGCTCGGGCTGGGCGGCGGGCAATGTGCTGCGCTTCAACACCATTGGCGCGCTGTTCCCGGTGTGGGTCGTGCGAACGATCCAGCAGGGCCCCGAAACCGTCACCCGCGATTCCTTCACCTTGCTGGTGCGCGGCGACGTGGATCGCCCGTGACGCCAACTGATTCCCAGGAGCTTAATTCGTGAGCAACAAGGTCAAATGGATGCACAGCAACATGGTCGGCGCGCCGGTGCTGACCAACAACTGGGGCAGCCTGACGGCGATGCTCGACGCACTGCTCGTCAACGGCTTCAACCTCAAACCCGTGCTCGCGCTGACCCGCAACGACGCCACCGCGACCGCGACGATGAGTTCGGGTCATGGTTTCCTGGTCGACCAGGTGGTGCGCATCGAGGGCTGCGAGGAGCCGGCGTACAACGGCGAGTTCACGATCACCGCCATCACCGCAAATAGCATCAGTTTCAGCGTTTCGGGCGAGCCCGCATCGCCCGCGACCACGGTACTCGGGATCACCGCCAAGATCGCGCCGCTGGGATTGGAGATCGCCTTCACGGGCGAGAACAAGCGCACCTTTCGCAGCCCCAATCCGCTCTCCAACCGACCGTTCCTGCGGGTCGATGACAGCTTGCCGGAGGGTTACACGACCACCTGGGCGAAGTTTGCGCGCGTGACGCTGGCCGAGGACATGGTTGACGTCGATACCTTCGTCGGCGCGCGCGCACCATTCGATCCGGCGAACCCGAATGCCAACGAACTGCCATCGGGCAGCGGCACGTCGATGTACTCAGGTTGGTTCAAGTGGTACTTCGCTCGCAACAACACCGCCGAGACCTATGGCGACAATGGCGCCGATGCTAGGAGTTGGGTGCTGGTAGGCGATGACCGCGGGTTCTTCCTGGCGTGCGCTTCCGGCTGGGGTGGTGATCGCCGGGTGCTCTACACATTCACCGACTTCGACAGCTACAAGCCGGGGGACAACTACGCGTCCTTCCTGACCGCATCGGATCGCTACCACAGCGTCAGTGCCTGGCCCTACAGCTATCCGAACCAGGAATCCTATTCAACGCACTCGCTGGAGACCACCGGCAAGGTCTGCATGCGCGAGTACACCCAGGTCGGCGGCAACGTTCGCATGGGCCTGTTCTCGTTGAACGACGGCAACAACCAGAACATCTCCGGGCGCTCAGGTCACATCCCGTTCCCGAACGGTCCCGACTACGGTCTGATCCTGCACCCGATCTACCTGCGCGAAACCACGGGCCACATGCGCGGGATGCTTCCGGGCATGTACTGGATTCATCAGAACCAGCCGTACGAGCACATGACGCTGATCGACCAGGTCCTGGGTTACCCCGGGCGCAAGTTCCTGATTGTGACGCTGGACTACGCCCACGAGGGCAACACCAGCGGGTTCGCGTTCGACATCACGGGGCCGTGGAGGCCCTGATCGGTGGCTTATCCCCTGGACGAGAGCTTCGACGCCGGCATTCCTGCGGGCTTTGCCAGCAATGGCGGGGCCGGCGGCATCACCGCGACCTGGAACGCAGGTGCGCACGCAGTCGATCTGGTGCTCACGCAGGCGCAGAACTTCTGGCGGATCGATGCGGCCGAGGTCGCGGATAACTTCTGGTTTGAGATCGACGCCGAAGTAAGGGCCTTGACCTACAGTTCGACCTGTTTCGGCTTCTGGCTATGGACTGGGTCGGGAACCTACGAGGGCCACCGCCTGACCGTTTGGCAGCAGCAGTGGCATCACAGCTTATGGGATGCTCATGGCAATCAGTCCGAACTGACTGCGCACGCGCCCGCACCATGGGCAGTGACCGGTGCTCGCCGCACGCTGCGCATCGACGTGAAGCGCGGCGTCGACGGCGTCTGGCGGTACCGCCTCAGCGAAAACGGCGACGTCGTGTGGGAAGACTACAAGCGGCACTACGCGAGCTTCCGGCCGAGCATCTACGGCTACGGCCTGACCCTGCGTGTGCATCGCGTGTCCGGCGGCGTGCCGAGCGCGCTACCCGAGGCACCACCCGCGCAGTACCAAGCGCTGCCCATGCGACTGGGCCGCACACATCCGGTACCGGACCTTGCGGCGCTGCAGCGGTTCTCCCACCGTGCCCTCCATCGCCTCGCTGGCACGCGCAATCACTACTACGCCGGCGATCACCACATCACCGGTACGGTGAAGGAAAAGGGCGTTCCGGATGACCGGCCAGTAGCACGCCGAGTGCTGTTGTTCGACGAGCGCACCTACGCCGTCGTGCGCGAGACCTGGAGCGATCCTGTCAGCGGTGGCTACTGCTTCGAGAAGATCAGTCCGGTACCGCGCTACGTCGTGATTGGCTACGACTACAGGCACAACTTCCGAGCGGTCATCGCCGACAACCTGCGCGCTGAGCCGATGCAGGCTGCGCCGCCGTGATCCAGATCTCGGACCCACTCAACGACTACCGGCTGCAAAGCGTCATCACTTTCCTGGCGCTCGGCACCGAGCAAGCCCGCGCTCATCTTTACGCCGGGCCGCGCCCGAGTTTTGGCGCGCCGCCGCAAGGGCCGCTGCTGGCCTCCATCGTGCTCGCCGAACCGCTGGGCAGCGTCGCTGATGGCTTGCTCGAAGTGGCACCAAGCAACGAAGCGCTGATCCTGACCACCGGAGAGGCCACGTGGGCGCGCATCGTCAACGGGCAGGGCACGCTGGCGTGGGATTGCGATGCGTCCGATCTGGAGGGCCCCGGCGAACTGCGCCTGCCCACGACCACACTGTACGCGGGCGGCTACACCCGCATCCTGACGGGACTGCTGGGGTGATCGCCGATGGCGGCTGTCGATCTGCGCTTCGCCCATCCACCGGGCAGCGCTCACCTGGTGTTCGGTGGCGATCCGACCGGGTCGGCGCCACCACTCGATGCGCAGTTGGTCAGCACACTGCCGGCGCTGCGCTTCGAAGCACTGGTCATCCCGAATGCGTCAGCGACGTTGGTCGCCATGTTCCCGGCGTTGGAGATGCTGGTCGAGGGGCGATACCAGTCTCGGGCCGCACGTCCGCTGGTGGGCAGCAACAGGTCGGCTTGGCAACGCGGTCGCGGGTTCGAGGACGGGGCCGAGCATCGCACCGCATCCACGGCCCGCCACCCGTCGCAGGCGCGGACGTCCTGGCGAACAGGGCAATCGCACGACGCCAACGTAACCACGCGGCGCGCGGCGACGTTGATGCGCGCACCGGTGTCGGCGACGGCGCGGTTTCACGGCGCGGTTCCGCAATCGCCGGGTGCGCTCCGGGTTCCGCATAGCGAATCGCTCCACCTGCGAACGGCAGGCCCGGTGGCCTATGCGAATGCCGCCCGCATGGACGTGCTGGAACGTCGCGTGCGCCATGAGGACGGCCTGCGAGATCGTCGTCCGCCCATAAGCTGTCGCTTCGACGTGGCCCAGGCTCACCCAAGCCTGCGCTTCTTCGAAGCGATCCAGGTCGCCACAACCATGCGCCGCTGGATGGCCGCGCGCTGGCAGAACGCGATGCGGCCGCCGCCAGGGCGCCCTCCAGTACGCCCGGATGACCCCGATCCACCGTTCGTTCCCTGCTACACGCCGAATCCGAACCTGCTGTTTGCCGAAATGGCGACGACGCAGGGCCATCTGGTCTTCGTCTGCGAAAACCACCCTGGGCCCGGCCAAGGCGGCCCGGTCGTCGTTCCGATCCGAGGGGTCTATGTCGTGCTGAACCACGTGACGCTGCATCGATGGCCGGATGGCGTGCCGGCTCCGGTGATCTCGCTGTCGCTGAGTCTCGACGTCGACTCCTGGGCTTGGGGCTTCGAGGCCACGCTGCCTGCCATTGCCGAGGCCTTGATCGCCCCGGCAGATGGGGCGCCTCCGGTGGAACTGGTCGCTCACATCAACGGCACCGATTTTCGCGTGCTGGCCGAGAACCTGACCCGTGAGCGCAGCTTCGGCGAGGCCAGCCTTCGTCTGTCCGGGCGCGGGCGCACGGCGGTGTTGTCCGCGCCCTACGCGCCGGTGATGTCGTTCGCCAATTCACAGCCGCGAACCGCACGGCAGTTGATGGATGACGTACTCACCATCAACGGTGTGCCGCTGGGCTGGAGCATCGACTGGGGCCTGCCGGACTGGAATGTGCCGGCAGGCGTGTTCGCCCACCAAGGCACCTGGATCGATGCGCTGGCCGCCATTGCTGAGGCGCCCGGTGGCTATCTGCTGCCGCATCCGTCCGAGGCGATCCTGCGGGTGCGCCATCGATACCCGGTGGCGCCCTGGGACTGGCATGCCGTGACCCCTGATCTGATCCTGCCGGTCGATGCGGTCTCGCGCGAATCCCTGCGCTGGCTCGAAAAGCCCGCCTACAACCGGGTGTTCGTATCTGGCCAGAGCGCCGGTGTGCTCGGCCAGGTCACGCGCACCGGTACGGCAGGAAACGTGATCGCACCGATGGTGGTCGACGCGTTGATCACCGAGGCCGCCGCGGCACGCCAGCGCGGCACTGCGATCCTGGCCGACACGGGTCAGCAGTTCGAAGTGGGCCTGCGTCTGCCCGTACTGCCGGAAACCGGCATCGTCGAGCCGGGCACCTTTGTCGAGTACCAGGACGGGAGCGTGTCGCGGCTCGGTCTGGTGCGTTCCACGCGGATCGAGGCGGGGTTCCCGGAAGTCTGGCAAACCCTCGGGGTGGAATGCCGTGCATAACATCTACCGGCAGTTCCGACAGCTGTTGCCTGATCCACCGCTGCAAGCCGGCATCGTGATCGAAGTTGGCGCGAGCCGCGCCGTGATCGCGTTGCCGGGCGGCGGGCTGGTCCACGGACGTGGCGAAGCCAGCCTGGGCCAGACCGTATTCGTCCGTGATGGCGTCATCGAAGGCGATGCGCCGTCTCTGCCGCTGGAAGTCATCGACATCTAAGCCGCACCCCTTCCACTTCACCCCTGAAACCCGCTCCGGCTCCCGCTGGGCGGGTTTCGTCATTTCTGGAGACCGACGATGACCGAAGAAACTGATGTACCGCCCATCGAACCCACGCTGCTGCTGCGGCACGAGGACTTTGATGAGCTGCTGAACATCGCTGCCCAACGGGGCGCCGAGCGTTGCCTCGCCCATCTTGGGCTGGAAAACGGACACGCGGCGAAGGACATCCGCGAACTGCGCGATCTCCTGGAAGCGTGGCGCGATGCCCGTCGCACAGCGTGGCAAACCACGGTGAAGGTCATCACCACCGGCATCCTGGCCGCGCTGCTGGTCGGTGCCGCCATCAAGCTCAAGCTGTTGGGAGGCTCGCAATGAAACCCAAGCTCTGCCTGCTCGACGACTGGCGGCAGGTTCTGCGCCGTGCCTGGAGCATCCGACTCTCGCTTATGGCGGCTGTCCTCACGGCGGCGGAAGTGGTGGTACCACTGTTCGGCGACGTGCTGCCGCGCGGCGCGTTCGTGCTGTTGGCCTTTGCTTGCAGCATCGGCGCGACGGTTGCCCGCATTGTGGCGCAGCCGGGGATGTACCGATGATCCCGCCGCCAACTGCAGCGGTGCGCAGGACGGTGGCCGGTCTTAGCCTGTCCGCCGCCGCCCTGGTCGGCATCTTGCTCCACGAGGGCTATACCGACCGCGCGGTTATCCCGGTCAAAGGCGATGTGCCGACCATTGGCTTCGGCGCCACCACGGGGGTGAAGCTTGGCGACACCACCACGCCGCCGAAGGCGCTGGCTCGGGCGCTAGCCGATGTGCAGCAGTTCGAGGGCTCGCTCAAGCAATGCGTGACCGTGCCGCTGGCCCAGCACGAGTACGACGCGCTGGTGAGCTTTTCTTACAACGTCGGCAGCCATGCGTTCTGCCAGTCCACGCTGGTGAAGAAACTCAACGCCGAGGACTACGCCGGGGCGTGTTCCGAGTTGCTGCGCTGGCGATTTTTCCAAGGCAAGGACTGCGCGCTGCCCGCCAATGCGCGGCTGTGCGGCGGACTGGCCAAACGGCGTGAGGCCGAATATCGGAAGTGCATCGGGGAGGCATTGTGAGCGTGATTCCGTGGCCGTACCGGCTGCTGGCCTTGGCGGCGCTCGGCCTCGCCTTGGTCGGCTTCGGCTGGGTCAAGGGCGCGGGCCACGTTCAAGCGCAGTGGGATACCGCCGTCCAGCAACAAGCTCTGCAGGTCGCCACTGTCGGCGAGGAGCAGGCGCAAGCCACCGTCGAGGTCGTCACCCAATACGTCGACCGCGTTCGTGTCGTTCGCGAAAAGGGCGACACCATCATCAAGGAGGTACCCGTCTATGTGCCCGTCCAAGCCGATGCTGCTTGCACTATCAACCGTGGCTTTGTGCGCCTGCACGACGCTGCCGCCGCTGGTGAACTGCCCAAGCCCGCCCGAGATACTGATGCGGCCGCCGCAGGCATTGCGCTCTCTGCCGTCGCCGGGACTGTTGCCACCAACTATCAGACCTGCCGAGAAACGGCGGAGCAACTGAGGGCGCTGCAAACGTGGGTCAGGGAGATGGCGTCCACCACTCAGTAATCGACACTTGTCGAGCGCCAGTTTGTGGTGCACTACGACTTCAAGTCCCCCAGGAACTCTGACGCTGGCGAGACGCCGGACACATGCAAAAACTCGCGTGCCCGCGTACAAGCCACATAGAGCAGATGCCGCTCCGTGGCGTAGACCTCGTCGAGATCGCTCTCGTCGCTCACGCCCTCGATGCGGGATTGCAGCGGGATGACCTCGTCGTCGCAGGCAATGACCGCCACAGCGCGGAACTCCAGGCCCTTCGCGAAGTGCATGGTGGCGACAGATGCCTTCCCGGTCACCGATTGCAGTTTTTCGTCCAGCACGACGAAGGGCAACCCCGCGCGTTGCAGCGCCTGTTCGGCGCGATCCAGTTCAGCGGCGCTGCGAACGAACACGCCGATTTCATGCGGGGCCAGTCGGCCCTCGGTTTGAGCCCTGAGCCAGTCGCCGACACCTTCGATCTCCAGCGAATGCGATTTGAACTCGCGGACGGTGGGCGCGGGGCCGTTGAACACTGACACCGTGCCCTTGCGGGACTCGGTGTTGCCATCCACATCGGCGATCTCTTCACCGAGCAGCCGGTCCGCCTGCGCACGAATCTGATGCGAAGTGCGGTAGTTGACGGTTAGGGATCTGGACCGTCCGCGCACATCCACTCCGAGAGACTTCCACGAGAACGCTGTCTGGAAAATTCTCTGGCCCAGGTCGCCTGCGAAGAACAACGCATTCGGGCGCGCGCCGCCCAGGGCGGCCAGAAACTTCAACTGGGCCACCGACACGTCTTGCGCCTCATCCAGCACCACATGCTCGAACGGCGGATGCTTGCGCTTGGGTATTTCGCTCGCCAGCCGCGTGAAGACGCCTGCCATCGAGACCAGTCCTTCGGCCTTCAGCTCCTGACGGACTGCGTCGAACACCGACCACAACGTCGATCGCTGTGCGTCAGACAATCGGGTCTTGCGCCCCAGCCGCTTGACGTCTCGGTAGTCCTCCCACGTCTCCAACTGCCACGCATCGACGACCTGCTGCCACTCGCCTAACAGAAACGTCTCGCCGAAACGCGAACTGGATGCCCCCGCGCGATGCTTCGCCAGTCGCGCCTTCACATCGGCGACGGTCGCGATTCGAGCCCTGCCGAAACTGGACTCATAAAGCCGCAGGCCCACGGCATCCAGCGCGGCGACTTCGATGCGCTCGCCCAGCCTTGGCTCCGAGCTGATCAGGTGTCGCAGCTTCGCGCGCAGTGCGGTTGCAAGACCTTCAGAAAACGTCGTCAACAGCACCCGTGCATCGACATTTGCGCGCGCCAGGTGGGCCGCACGATGCAGGGCCACGATGGTCTTGCCGGTGCCCGCCGAGCCGGAAACGCGCGCCGGGCCGTTGTAGTCGCGCTGGACGAACTGACGCTGATCCGGGTGCAGGAAGATCGTCCACTTCTCCCACGGCGCCTCGAAGGCGCGCTCCAGTTCCTCCACGTTTGCAACCACACGGAAGCGGCGCAGCGCGTCGGGGTGCTCGAAGGGATCGGCATTCGGGGCCACCGCCACCTGTGCCACCTTCGGCGTGCCGCCGGTCGCCAGTTCCAGCAGGGCTTCGCCGGCCTCGGCGGGAAGATGGTCGACCAGATCGAGCAGCGAATCCTCGTCCGCGCCGCGCACTTCGTCCAACCATTCCGCCGGAACACCGAAACCGAGCAGCAACTGCTCTGGCGTATGGGCGAACAGCAGGGGCTTGGGTGTGCGCTTGGCGGATTCGGCGCGTAGCGGCGTCGGCGCTTCCACCTCGACCACTTTCCGCACGCGGATTTCCTCCACGCGCTCACGCACCTCCACGAACTGCGCCGCTCCAGTGGTCGGGTGTACTTCCAGTTTCCGCCGTTCAGCCCACGCGTAGGCCTTGTCGTGGTGATCGACGTAGCACAGCAGCAGGCTTGTCGATGACTTGTGCACCATCAGCCGGAGGTCGGTACCAACCCGTACTGACCAGAAACGTGGGTCCTTGGCACGGTCGAGCTTGTGGAAGCTCATGCCAGGGCTGGCTGGATTGAGCTGCAAGTCGAAGGCGGTGCTCTTGACGGCCCTTTGCTCGTCGCCGGTCAGCCGCGCGAGACTATCGGTGAAGGTGTCGGCAATGCGGAAGTCCATCGTCTAGGCTGCGTCGCCTGCCGCATGCAGGCAGCCGCGCTGGACCGCGTGGTCGCGCAGTCGCTTGGCCAGCTTGCGACTTTCCTTCTCCGGTCGCTGGCCAAAGTCGATCACTGCGTGCGCGGGCGATTCCGTCAGCGGATCGGGGACATACGCCAAACCGACTCCGGCGCTCTCTGCGCCGGACACGGCCCAAACACCTTGGGACTGAAAGCCCAAAGCTTCGGTGTAGTGGCGGTATGACGCTTCCGCCGAGATCTGATCGCCGTCGTACACCGACAATCGCCCGTTGTCCTTCGGAAACGGGAAGAAGGCCTGACTGGTGAGCTGATCGTCCTTCAAGAACTGCGGATGCACCTGGCGCAGCAGCAGGGTGTCGTCGTTCATGCCTGGCGCTTCCTGATGTTGGCGCTCAGGAAAGCGTGCAATTCGCTCCATCCCTGTTCGCCGTCCAGGCGGAAGTCGCGCTCGATGTCAGCGCCGTCGTCATCGAAGGCGTGATAGCTCGCCAACAAGTCGGCGAGCCGCACATCCAGTGAAGGATCGCCGACCGCATCCCACTCCAGCAGCAGGTTGCCATCCTGCGTGGGGAAGATGGCAGGCAGCACCAGACCGTCGGGATACGATGCGGTCAACTGCTCGGCAAACTGCGACAACCGATCCTTGTCCGGCGCCAAGCCCGCGCCCTCGAACCAGCCCGGCGCGAGCTGCGCCAGTTCATCGAGGCGATTGGCGATCACGACGTTTTTCACGACTTCCGACGATTCGGCGGACAGGATGCGCTTTAGACGATCCCATGCGTTGAAGGTTCCTACGCCCTTGACGATGACCCAGTGACGCGAGCGTCCACCGTAAGCGCGCGCTTCGTCATGAAAGGATGGCAGCAACGGAACGTCCATCGTGCTGTTGTCGGCAAGCCGGAGTCGGAACGTGGACTTCTCCCAATCCACCTCGCCGATGTAGCCCTGCAATTCGACTTCGCGCTCGTATTCCTCGCTGGCGGCCAACACTAGTTTCTTGCGGCGCTCGGGGGTCAGCACGGCGTTGCCGGAGGTGGCTAACGGCAATTCCAGGGCTTCGCCATCGCGCAGAGACCGGCCAAACTGGTTGAAGTGGCTCAGCAGTTCCTTCGGGAAATGCTCCGGCAAGCGGCCTTCCGGGGCGGCGACACATTCGGCGATCAGATCGCGTGCGCGCTCGAAATGGCTGGGCTCCGAGTTGGACAAAGCCAGCATGCCGGACATCACCACCGCCAGCAGCGGCTTGGTGCTGCCGTCGCCGATCTCCTGAATATCCAGCCTGAAATTGGCCGCAAAGCCTTTGGGTGCCCGTTCGCGTTTGGGGTTTTCCAGCTTGTAGAGGTGCTTCGCCAGATCGATGACCAATGCCTCGTAGGCCGCGAGGTCACGCGCCACCTCCACCGGCAGTGTGTGCTCGTCGAACCGTTGCCCAGTGAACCGGGGCTGGCAAAAGGTCGTCTTCATGCGATTTTGGCCATCGAACTGGCTTCTTGAATCACAGGCTACACCACCCGGAAAACCTTCATCACCTCGTCTCCCAGGTGATTGATGACTTTCACCGCGATGCGCCCGGAGGTGGGCTTGTCGAAGGGGCGCGAGGTGTCGCTGTTGAGGCTGGTCCAGGCATCGGCGTCGATCTCCGCCTTCAGGGTGGTCTTCAACGCCTTGTAGGGGTCGTTCGCGCCTAGGAAGTAGGCGTGTCGAACGAAGAAGCTCTCCTCGTTGTAGTCGGTGTCGATGAACCAGCAGGCAATGCCATCGGCACTGTCGCTGCGGATCTCGCCGCTGTTGGGGTGGAACACGTCCACGCCGTTCACCTTGACGCGCATCTGTCCGGGCTCGCCGGTCTCGCCGGCGTCGAGCAGGGTGATGTCGGGTTCGCCGAAGATCACGAACAAGTTGCCTTTGCCGGTGTTCTTCAAATCCTCGGCCATGTGCAGGTCGGCGTTCATGCGCGCCTGCAGCACGCGGATGCGGCCGAGCTTGCCGAGTTCGCTGGCGTGCGCGTCGAAACTGAAGGCGCAGGCGATCAGCACATCGAAGTCGGCTTCAGCCGCCTCGCGCGCGGCGGCCGCGAGATCGACGCGGGTGACGGTTCCGAATTCCGGGCCGATGAAGATGGCAGCTCGGCGTTCTTCGGCGCCTTCGAGGTAGCGCCCCTCGGCACCGATCAGTTCGCCCGGCCACGGCGCAAGCGCGGTGAAGTCGATCTTGTCGGCCTTGCGCGCCTGCTGCACGCCCGCGGTACGCAGGTTCTCCAGGATGATGGCGTTGAAGTCGCGGCCGTATTTGGCTTGCGCTTCGGCAACGTGGTCGATGAGTTCGTCGTTTTCGTCGACACCCAGGACGCGGTGGGGTGAGAGGCTCTCCACGGTGAACGGCCCGGCCACGCGCACCTTCTTCTTGTCCTCATAGGGCTTGTCGTACAGGAACTCGGAATCGGCCTTGGCGGCAATCGAGGCGTCGATTTCCCTCTGGCGGGCGATGCGCTGCTGCCACCAGTCGGTATGCGCCTGTTTGGCGGCGTCCGACCACTTGGCGTCCGCTTGCCGCGGGATTTCCCAATCCTCCCACTGTCGGCCAACTGCCTTGTTCAAGGCAGCGCGCAGCGGTTCCAGAAGTGCCTGGAACTTGTCCCAGATGACGTCGATCTCGGCGTTGTTGGCGATGGACTTGAGCGTGATGTGCGGCACGCGCTCGTAGACAAAGCCCTGACGGAGGTTGCCCTGGGTGGGCTTGCTGCTGGGCGCGGTGCGCGTGAGTTCGGCTTCCTTCTGCTGGCCTTCGCGGCTGTCGGCGAGCAGGTAGAACGGATAACGCGCGCCCATGATGCGGGCGCGGGCCAGCGCGAGCGCCACACGCGAGGTATCGATGGTGATCCAGCGACGGCCCCACTGCTCGGCCACGTAGGCGGTGGTTCCGGAGCCGCATGTCGGGTCGAGAACGAGGTCGCCGGGGTCGGATGCCATCAAGAGGCAACGTTCGACCGTTCGTGCCGAGGTTTGCACAATGTACGTTTTGTCCTCGGATCGGCTGGAGAACTTCACATCTGACCAGATGTTGTTGATTGCGACAGCAGGGAAATCGTCAATGAAGCGAACGTAGCTGAGACTCGTCCCTCTTGGCTCAAGACGCGAAGCACAAAAAAGTCGCCGCATTCCAACTTCGCTCGTCTTCCATCGGTTTGTGATGCTTGGTCGATATTCTCGACCTTCAACCAAGACGGGAAACCATGATGCCGCGCCTTCTCCTTTGTCGCGGCCGAGACTTTGGCTTGTCAGATTATCTTGCCGATAGACTCTTGCGTCACGGGGCAATTGATCGGGATTACCCTTTTCGTCGGCAGTCATCGTCCGCCTTGAGCAGTCAGCAAACGCCAATCTCGAATACTCGGCAAACCCTGATTGACTGCGTTGCTTCGGAAGCCACGGTGCACGAAACTTCATCGCAGTCTTGGACTTCGCAAACCACAAAACGTAGTCAGTGACTGGCGACAAATAGTCTTGTGTCTGGCTGCTCGTCTTCTCAATCGTTATTTGAGCTGCGCAGTTATCTTCGCCAAACACCTCATCCAGCACCGCCCGCACTCGATGCACATTCTCATCCCCGATCTGCACAAAGATCGAACCTGAGTCCGTCAACAGTTCCCGCGCCACCGTCAGCCGGTCGCGCAGATAGGTCAGATAGGAGTGGATACCGTCGCGCCAGGTATCGCGGAAGGCCTTCACCTGCTCGGGTTCGCGAGTGATGTGATCAGCGTTGCCGTCCTTGACGTCGCGGCTGGTGGTGGACCACTGGAAATTGCTGTTGAACTTGATGCCGTACGGCGGATCGAAATAGATGCACTGCACCTTGCCGCGTAAGCCCTCGCGCTCGGCGAGGCTCGCCATCACCTGCAGCGAATCGCCGAGAATGAAGCGGTTGGCCCAGTGCGCGTCGTGCTGGTAGAACTCGGTGCGTGCGGCCTCACTGGGCAGGCCATTGAAGTCGGCGAACAGGTCGACCATCGCTCCCATCTGCTGCTGCGCCTGCGCCTCGCGCCGACGCTCGCTTTGGCGGCTCAGGTCGTCCACCAGCACCTTCGGATGCACCTTCTCCTGAATGTAGAGCGGCGCGGCCTGCACCACGAGGCTGGCGTCGTCCCGCCCGTCCTTGCCACGCCACACCAACTGCGGATCGAGATCGCGGTTGCGCCGCTCCATCGCCACGCGCACCGGCGCCTGCTCGGCCTTGGCGAGCACTGCTTGATACTCCGCCGTGGGGATGTTTTTGCGCGTGGCTTCATCGTGCTTGAGCGCTTCGACGCTGATCGGGGTTTTCTTGCTGGTGGCCATCTCAGGCGTCCTTCCTCAAAGCGGCGGCGTCGATCATGCGTTCAAAGTGCTCCTTGACCGTGGCTGCAAAGTCGTCCTGCATCTCGTAGACGTCGGTGAACTCGACAAAGGCCCAGCGACCGTATTTGGCAGCAAAGTTCACGCCAGGCACCCAGTAGGTGTCCATCGTCAGCTTCTTCAGCACCGCGTCCTCGCGACGGTAACCCTTCACCTCGACAATCAGCTGCAAGGGATCGTCGGGGCCGTGGCCATCGTCGACCTTGACGATGAAGTCGGGGAAGTATTTGCGGGTTTCGGAACCAGAACGGTACGGCACCTCAAGGCCGAGGTTGTGGTTCTTGGTGTAGGCAATCACCCGCGGATGCGCTTCGGCCACGCGGCAGAATTCGGCTTCCCAATCGCTGTCGAGAATCACCCAGTTGACGTGGTTCTTCGGTGGTGGGCCGAGTGTTTCGTAACGATCCTGACGCGAGGTGTTGAAGGCAACGTGGCGGGTTGAGCCTTCCGGGTTGTAGGGATCGAACACCGCCTTCACCGGGCGGCCCTGCTTCAGTTCCACGCGGGTGATGGCGGCAGTGATGCGTTCGCAGGCTTTGTCGGCCAGTTCCTGGTAGAGCAACTGACCCGCGAAGGTGCCACCCTTGCAAACGAGGCAAGTGTCCAGCCATTGCTTGACGATGCGCTTCAGCTGCCCGAACAAGTGAAGCTGCGGTGCGTCACCCACGTCCCGCCATTTGCTCAGGAGCAGGTGTTTGGTGAGGTGCATCAGCACCGTCGAGGGGCGTACGTCGCCCAAGTGTTGCAAGTTCAGCTCGATGGCCTCGCCGATGATGCCCGCCTGGACGTTGCGTGACGGCCCGACCAGTTCCGGCGTGAGTACCAAGACCGAGTCGTCGTTGAACTCGGCGCTAAGGCGGTCCTGCGGCAATTCCACCCGGTAGCCCACTACGCGCGGGAAGCGGATCTCCAGCGCGTCGCGTTCCGGGCGAACGGCGCGCACGCGGATGATCTCTACCGGCGGTTCAGGCGGGATCACCACGGGCTGCGCGGTGAAGTTGAAGGGGATTCCCAGCACGTCGGCGTATTCAACGTTGAACAGGCCGTCGGCGTTGAGTTCGTAGGACTGACGGCGCAGCGCGCGTCCCACGACCTGTTCGCACAGCAGTTGTGTGCCGAAGGCGCGCACACCGAGCACGTGGGTGACGGTGTTGGCGTCCCAGCCTTCGGTGAGCATCGCCACCGAAACCACGCAGCGCACCGAGTCGCCCAGGCGGCCTTCCTTGCCGACGGTGTTCATCGCCTCGCGCAGCAGTTCCGCATCCGTGAGATTGTCGGCAGCGTGCGCGTCGCCCGTGCGTTCGACGATCTCGCGGCGGAAGCGGTCGATCTCGTCGCTGGCGATGGTCCGGAAGTTGTCGTCCAGCGCGTCGCCAGATTCGAGTTGCTTGCTGTCCACCAGCAAGGTGCGCGGCCGCGCGAGCGGATTGCCGTGTTCGTCATGGTTCTGGAACAGTTTGAGACGGCCTTCCACCAACTGGCTGGTGCCGTCGTCGTTCTCCTGCTGAAAGCCGGAGATGTAGTCGTACACGAGCTTGGACGTGCTGGTGTTGTTGCACACCACAATGAAGCACGGCGGTACTTTGATGCCCCTGTTTTGCCAGTGCTCGAAAATCTTGGCGTAATGACCGTAGAGCGCTTCCAGCGCGGTCTGCAATTCGACCGGTAGGCTCAGCGGGTCGAGCCGATTGCCCTTGCCGCGACCCTTCTTCGGCATGCGCTTGCCGATGTGCTTCCACAGTTCCCGGTAGACCGGAAACTCGTTGCCGGGGATGTTGTCGGCCACCGGGACGCGCGGCAGTTTGACGATGCCGCACTCGATGGCGTCCATCAGCGAGAAGTCGCTCATCGTCCAGGGGAACAAGGTGCCTTCGGCATAGCCCGATCCGCGCAGGAAGAACGGCGTGGCGGAAAGGTCGAACACGCGAGACAGACCGAGCTTGCGGTTCACCGCCTCGAGGCCGGAAATCCACAGCCGCGCCGCCTCATTGTTCTCCTCGACTTCCTTGCGGTCATCGCCCTTGAGCTCTTCGTTGTCTTCAACGCTCTCGCCGGGTGGCTTCTCGCGGTAGCAATGGTGGGCCTCGTCGTTGATGGCGAGGATGTTCTTCAGCCCCATCAATTCGGGCAGTACGCGCTGCAGCATCTGGCCTTCGGTTTCCAGCGTCTGCAATTCTTCACCGCCGCGCCCTTGCAACAAGCGGCGGCCACCGCCGGAGACCTCGAACCGCTCGCGCAGGCGGAAGGCGTGAAAGTTGGTGATGACAATGCGCGCGTGGGCGATGTCGGCCAGCATGTCGCTGGGCACCAACTCGCGGTTGGCGTAGTAGCTCTCGGTGTCGTTGGGCAGCAGCACGCGCAGGCGATCTTTGATGGTCAGGCCCGGCGCGACGATGAGGAAGCCACGCGTGAACTTCTGGCTGTTGGGTCGGCGCGCGGCATTGATGGTCTGCCACGCGATGAGCATGGCCATGACCGTGGTCTTGCCCGCGCCGGTGGCGAGCTTCAGCGCAAGACGGCTTAAGTTCGGGTTGGCATCGGTGTTGGCCTTGGAGAGATGGTCAAGAAAGCGTTGACCGCTCTTGCCGAGCTGCGGGGCGACCTCGGTGAGCCAGATGGCCGTCTCCACGGCTTCGATCTGACAGAAGAATGGGCGAAGGCCGGCGAAGCGGTGGCTTCGCCAGTGCTGCAACAGGCGCGCAGTTTCCGGAGTGACGCGCCATGCGGACGCGGGCAGCTCGCGCCATTTGTCCACCTCGGCACGCACCGCATTGATGACGGCCGTGTGGTCGTACTGCTGCTTGTCGGAGGACAGCCCCTGGCCCTCATCGAACAGCAGCGACCCTTGATCGCCCGCACCCTTCTGCTTGCGAGGCTTCGGGATCGGCGTGATGAAGTCGGCCTGGCGGCGCGCTTCCACGACGACCTGCGTCGGCTGGCCGGCCGAATCCAACTCCCAGTACCGCGAAGGCCTCGCGTATGGCGAATTCAGGATGGGCTGATCGAAGAACGGATTCGACATTTCCCTGTCACCCTCGGCGTTTGCTTCTTACGGGTTGCCGCTGACCTGCAGCGGGGAATGTGACTGTCGCTGCGCCTTTTCCTGCTCTTTCTTCGTCCAACGCAGCCTTGCCAGTCTGGTCCGCAATCCACCGCTCCAGATCGGCCTTGCGAAAGCGCCATGTCCCGCCGAGCTTGAACGCTGGGATCTGGCCGTTCGAAGCAAGGCGATAAACCGTTCGCTTCCCGGCCTTCAGGTACGCAGCCAGCTCTTCGAGTGTCAGTATTTCGCCTTCGATGATCGCCATCGCCCTGCCTTGCCGACCGTGGAATCGGATTGCCAAGTTTAGCCAGAATAACCTTGGTATGGCGGCAAGCCACGTCGCTGTTGCTCCGTTTGGCACTCCCGCGTCTCACGCCTTGCGACGGACTCGCACCTCGTCACGCCATGTCAAGAGGGCCATGATCGCTACCCACACGGCGCGCGCTGTTCGCCCATCACAATGCGGCCCTCGTGCACGCGGCGCGCGCGCGTTTCATCCCCGGCACTTGGAGGAAGCCCCCAATGGTCACTCACGCGCCAGCAAACATCGAAGCGTTCCAGGATCTGGCGATATGGCTCGACAGCCACACGCCAGGCGAGGTGCGGGATGCTCTGGCATCCCAGGCGACGTCTCCGTGGCGGCATGCACCCGAAAGGGAGCACCACGACTCGCTTCACATTGAGGCCGAGTACTTCGCCTTCGAACTGGAAGCGCAAGGCGATACGCCAAAGGTTGGCCTGGTGCTATGGAAGGATGAAGGGCAGTTGCGCGTCACGAATGTCGTTCCTGTCGACACAGGCCAGCTGAGCATCCGGCAATACAATCATGCGCTGCGGCTGTTCCACGAACGAGTCGCCAGCCCTGTGGCCTCGCGCCTTGGCCTGCGGATCGAAATCAGCAAGGATCGAGAGTCGTTGACGGACTGGATGTCATCTGGCGCTGCCGATCTACTGCGCCGCTTTTCAGCCACAGCCAACAAGTCCACTGGATCCTCGCATCCGTCTGACCGAGCCCGCTGGATGGCATTTCTCATCGCCGCCCACAAGGAACGCCTTCAGATTGCGGAAAAACTGAAGCGTTGGCTGATCGAAGTGGATCGGTGGCCGCAGGAACGAGCCATCGAGTTGGTGATCGAGTACGAGTTCGGCAGCGAGTTGTTGGTTCAGTACGATCAGCAGCGGGACTGAGCATGGGGCCTGAAGCCACCGACGTGTCGCAGATCCTGGCGGCGGACCTGCCTGTCCTGTGCCTCGACACATGCTCCATCCTCGACATCCTGCGCGATCCGACACGTGATACTGCCTCGTCCGTGGACTTGGCGGTGGCGCTCGAATTGCTTACTCGCGTCGAGCAGCAGAATTCGCTGGTCGTTCTGGTCTGCGATCAGGTGCTCGTCGAGTTTGACGACCATATCGATGAAGTGGCGGACGAATGCGGCAAGCAACTGCGCAAACTCGCCGACAAAGTTCGCGCCGTGGACGGGATCGCCAGCCAATTTGGGGCAAGCGAATCGGCGGCGACGGACCATTTCCACGGCCATCCGGGCCGCGCACGCTCAGTGGCGGATCGATGGATGAACGCCGCTCAGCGTGTGCGGCAATCATCGGATGTCTCGCGCCGAGCCTACCTTCGCTCCATGCAGGGACGTGCGCCTGCACAGAAGGGCAAGAATTCGCTCAAGGACTGCACGGTAATCGAAACCTACCTCGAAGCGATTTGCTGCTTGCGCGAGCAGGGCTTTTCGCAAAGGGCGGTATTCTTGTCATCCAATGCGCATGACTACTGCGGCAGCAACCGTTGCCTGCATGGCGACTTGCAGGCGGACTTTGCTGGGCCGAAGTTGGACTTCGCCATCAGCTACGAAGTGGCACGTGGCAAGCTGGGGCTGCGACCGCTGAGATCGGCCACCACGGCCCTGTGAATTGGTTTGCCATCAACCAACTGCATGGCTACCCAAGAACGCGGGGGATTCTTGCAAGTCGCGGTTTAGTGAATTGGTTAGCCGCTTTGTCGACTTTTCAAGAACCGGCGCGTGGCGTCGCTGCGGGTGATCCGATGGGCGGTGAACGGGCGCGAATCCAATGAGTCGACAAACTCGACGAGCTGGCGGCGCATCAGATAGCTCGCCGCCGGGTTCAGCCTGCGGGCGGGCCAGTCCAGTCGACCCGCGATAGCGGACATCGCCGCCGGGAAGTCAGGCGAGTTGACCATCGCCGCCGCCAGCAAAACGGCATCTTCCGATGGATTCCACGGCTTCCAGTGCTGATCGAACTCGGCGAACAGGTAGCGTTCCGGCCGAACGCTCCCGAATCGCTCCTTTACGAGGTCCCGCAGTTCATGGATCGCGTCGTCCATGTCCTCGGAGGTGAGGCCCGACTTCTCACGGAGCTCGGCCACCGAGAACTGCGGGTCGAAGCTGTCGCCATGTTCGGATGCTTCCACGAACACGCGCGCCACAGCGTTCGCGGCGGCGGAGTATCCGGTCGATGCAGAGCTTCTGACCGCGTCCGGCGCCTGACCGAGCGGCGGCTTGTCGGTGATGCCGTGGATGTCGTTGATGATTTGCTGAATGTCGCTGGCGTCTGCACTGATCGTGGGCGAGCGCAAGCCTTGAAGCAGCGGCGGCAGCGAGGAAGGCTCAATTCCGAGTCGCAAGGGAATCAGCCTGCACTGATTGTTCAGCTTTCGCACGAAGGCGGCGTCCAGTTCGGCGTTCACCCAAGGCTTCTGGATGGAAGTCGCCGTCAAGAGCACCACGAAGTGCGTGCAGTCGCCCAAGCCTTGGTCGATCTTCTGGCGCAGGCTGTCGCCAGCCCGAATTTCCCATTGATCCCACCACGTTTCGATACCCTGCGCCATCAAGGCTTCGGCGATCTGCTTGGCCAAAGCCTGATCCGCCGTCGTGTAGCTCAGGAATACCTTGCGTCTGACCGATGCGGCTTCCTCGAACGACACGCCGTCGGCCTCCACGCCCAGCCTTTCCTTTACGAGCGCAAGCAGTTCCGGCGAGCCTTCGACCTGAACGCTAAGGTCGCCCAGCGCGTCGCCCCTGACGATCACCGTCGGGAATTCGCCGGTTTCTGGGTGTCGAATTGATCCGATCTTCTCGTGGAAGTCATTCTTGATCTGCGCGATGGCTTCGCTCACCAGCGCTTTTCCCAGGTCCATGCTCGCCTCGTTCTAAGCGTTCCGGCTAAGTTAGGTGGCCCGCGGCGTGAAGTACACACGATCCGCCTGTTGGCTGCCATCGATGCGCCGAGGCCTGACTATGCTCCCTCGGCATGCTCATCGCGGATGTCCGCTGTGGGTATGCCGGTGCAAGGACGCAATCAGAGGGCAAGTCACCTTGTCCCGGCTCGAACTGCACGCTTTTACCAGTTGGGACAGAGCTGATTCCATGCGCTGGAGGTCGGTTAGTCGCAAGCGCACGTCTGCCAAGCGAGCTGCTGCAAGGTCGGCGGCTTCATGGCAATGCGTCCCGTCCTCCAGCTTGAGCAACTGCGCAACCTCGTCCAGATTGAACCCCAGTCGCTGTGCGGACTTTACGAACTTCACCCGCTCCACGTCCGCCGGCCCATAACGGCGGATCCCGCCGTTAGGTCGATCCGGCTCCGACAGCAGACCCTTGCGCTGATAGAACCGGATGGTCTCCACGTTGACTCCGGCGGCCTTGGCGAAGGTTCCGATGGTCAGGGTTTCCGGGATGTTCGTCATATCGCTTGACTCCGTACTTGACTACGGGAGTAACGTTAGCTCATCACGCGAAGTCCCGGAAGGAGAGTCCAATGGCAGATCTCAGCAACGGCCGCGGCGCACTGGCTGCCGGCGGCATCGCCGCCATCCTCGCCTCGACCTGCTGCCTCGGCCCACTGGTGCTGGTCACGCTGGGCTTCTCCGGGGCTTGGATTGGCAACCTGACCGCGCTGGAACCATACCGACCAATCTTCATTGGCGTGGCGCTAGTGGCGCTGTACTTCGCTTGGCGTCGCATTTTCCGTTCGACCGGCACATGCGCGCCGGACGACGTCTGCGCCGCGCCCCAGGTGCGGACGGCCTACAAGGTGATCTTCTGGATTGTCGCAGGTCTGGTGCTGATGGCCCTTGTATTCCCCTACCTCATGCCCCTGTTCTACTGAAAGGACATCGCTATGAAGAAACTCGTCGCATTGCTCACTCTGATCGTTGCCCTGAGCGCGCCCGCCTGGGCCGCCACCAAAACCGTCACGCTGTCGCTCCCGAGCATGACGTGCGCCACCTGTCCGATCACAGTCAAGGTGGCGTTGTCGAAGGTCGAAGGCGTCATCGACGCCGAGGTGACCTGGGAGCCCAAAGAGGCTGTGGTCACCTACGACGACACCAAAACCACGCAGGCCGCCCTGACCCAGGCCACTGCAAACGCTGGCTATCCGTCCATTGTCAAGGAATGAGCACACGCTCATGACCGAGATCCTCAGGCTGCACATCGACGGTATGACCTGCGAGTCATGCGCCGGGCACGTCAAGCAAGCGTTGGAAACCGTGCTCGGTGTGCGCTCGGCCTCGGTGTCCTATCCGCGGCGCCAGGCTGATATCGAGGCCAATGTAAATTCGGCCATAAACGTGACCTCGCTGTTCGCGGCGGTGTCCGCACTCGGCTACCGAGCGCAGCTTGTAGATGGGACAGGGCAGCCCGGCGAGCTGCTGGACAAAGCACAAGATCAACTGGTTCGCGAACCAGTGCGCGGGAACGATGAGGCTGCTCTACACGTGGCCGTTATCGGCAGTGGCGGCGCGGCGATGGCAGCGGCGTTGAAGACTGTCGAGCAAGGTGCGCGGGTGACGCTGATTGAGCGCGGCGTCATCGGCGGCACCTGCGTCAATGTCGGCTGCGTGCCGTCCAAGATCATGATCCGCGCTGCCCACATTGCTCGTCTGCGGCGCGTGAGCCCGTTCGATGGCGGCATTGCCGCCGTCTCGCCGAAGATCCAGCGCGAGCGCTTGTTGGCTCAGCAGCAGGGGCGCGTCGATGAACTGCGCCATGCCAAGTACGAAGGCATCCTGGCGAGCACCCCGGCCATCACCGTGCTGCGCGGCGACGCCCGGTTCAAGGACGCGAACACGCTTCTCGTGGCGACCGATGCTGACGAACTGCGCACGGTGAGTTTCGAGCGGTGCCTCATCGCCACCGGTTCCAGTCCTGCGATTCCACCGATCCCAGGCTTGAAGGACACGCCCTTCTGGACGTCGACCGAAGCGCTGGCTTGCGACACAATCCCCGAACGATTGGCCGTGATCGGCTCGTCGGTCGTGGCCGTCGAACTTTCGCAGGCCTTCGCCCGGCTTGGCAGCCGGGTCACGATCCTGTCGCGCAGCACGCTGCTTTTCCGAGAAGATCCCGCCATCGGCGAAGCTGTCACGGCCGCGTTCCGCGACGAAAGCATCGATGTGCTGGATCACACGCAGGCCAGCCGAGTCGACTTTGCGGACGGGGAGTTCGTGCTCACCACAATACACGGCGAACTGCGTGCCGACCGGCTGTTGGTCGCCACCGGCCGCACTCCGAACACCCGAACCCTCAACCTCGAAGCGGCCGGTGTGGCCGTCAATGCACGGGGCGCCATCAACATCGACCAAGCGATGCGCACGGCCGTGTCGCACATCTATGCCGCTGGCGACTGTACCGACCAACCGCAGTTCGTCTACGTTGCGGCGGCGGCCGGAACTCGCGCCGCCATCAACATGACCGGCGGCAATGCGGCGTTGGACCTGACGGCTCTGCCGGTGGTGGTGTTCACCGATCCGCAGGTCGCCGCCGTGGGCTACAGCGAAGCAGATGCGCACCTCGACGGCATCGAAACCGATACCCGCACGCTGACGCTCGACAACGTGCCTCGAGCCTTGGCCAACTTCGATACGCGTGGCTTCATCAAGCTGGTCGCGGAGGCAGGCTCCGGCCGACTGATCGGTGTGCAGGCAGTGGCCCCCGAGGCGGGTGAGCTGATTCAAACGGCCGCGATCGCCATTCGGGCACGAATGACGGTACACGAATTGGCCGACCAGTTGTTCCCCTACCTCACGATGGTCGAGGGGCTGAAGCTCGCGGCACAGACCTTCACCAAGGATGTGAAGCAGCTGTCTTGCTGCGCGGGGTAACGACCTGTCGGGCGTTCAGACCCAAACATCGCCACAATTTGACCCCAGATTGCCAACCACGTCTGCCGTCCAACTCGCACTCTTGAACCAAGCGTAAGTGCTTGATCCTTATCGTATGGATAACTTCATCGCTTGGTTCTTGGCTCTCTCGGGACCAGGGGGACAGAGAGTACGGACGGGTAGAGAGCACTTTTCGGGCTTTTGGGCCCGCGACGGCGAGAAGCCAGGTCCACGCACTGACCCGCAGGAACCCGCAGCCGTGCGCAGTGGTTGCGCTTTTGGGCTGGCGGGGAGAGTCGGTTGGAACCGAGAGTTGGTGGGCCCACCAGGATTCGAACCTGGAACCAAGAGATTATGAGTCTCCTGCTCTAACCGTTGAGCTATAGGCCCTTCTTGAATCAGTCTTCATCTGGGCACCGTGTTCCGACGGGGCCGGAAATCGGGCGTGTCATGCTAGCTTAGCTGGGAGCGTGATGCCGAGGGCTGGCGCTCTGCACCATGGACGGTTCTGAAACCCCGTATCATCTCCAACAACGCGCCCGTAGCTCAGCTGGGTGAAAGGCGGTCCGCGCAGCGGACGCGAGGCATCGCCTCGCGAGCCTTGAACGCCTAGGCATGGATGCCGAGGCTGGCGCTCTGCACCATGGACGGTTCTGAAACCCCGTATCATCTCCAACAACG
>CALEZI010000200.1 GCA_937928755.1 uncultured Rhodanobacteraceae bacterium
GCCTTGGTGGTGGTCTTGCCGTTGCTGCCGGTCAGCGCGACGCGCTTGAGGTCGAGGGTGTCGACCCAGGCACGCGCCAGTCGCTGCAGCGCCGCGAGCGCATCCGGCACCACGATCTGGGTGATCGCCAGCGGCAGTTCGCGCTCGACCAGCGCAGCGCCGGCGCGGTCGACCAGCGCGACCACGTGGTCGTGGCCATCGCTGCGTTCGCCGCGCAGCGCAACGAACAGCGCGCCGGGCTGCAGATTGCGCGAATCGTGGCCGACGCCGACCAGCAGCGCATCGGCGCCGACCAGGCGTCCGCCGGTCCAGGCCGCAACCTGCGAGGCGAGCGCGTTCATCGACGCACCTCACCGGGACCCGAAAGAGCCCTTCTGTCCGCAACGGACGCAAAGAACGCAAAGCAGAGCTTTCTGCCTTCCTTTGCGTTCTTTGCGTCCTTTGCGGACAAAAATGCAGTGGTGTTTCCTTTCATGCCGCCCTCCGCAGCAAGCACTGTTCGGCCACCAAACGGTCGTCGAACGGCACCACGCGGCCGCCGATTTCCTGATACGGCTCGTGGCCCTTGCCGGCGATCAGCACGATTTCGCCTTGGCCGGCAGATCCGACGGCGATCTCGATGGCGCGCGCGCGATCGCGTTCGACCAGCACCGCATGCGGCGCAACAAAGCCGCCGCGAATATCGGCAACGATGGCATCACCATCCTCGCCGCGCGGGTTGTCGTCGGTGACGATCACACGATCGGCACCCGCTTCGGCGGCAGCCGCCATCTGCGCGCGTTTACCACGATCGCGTTCGCCACCACAGCCGAAGACGATGGTGAGCTGCCGCGGCGCGTGTTCGCGCAAGGCCGCCAGCGCTTTGACGATGGCATCCGGCGTATGTGCGTAATCGACCACCACCAGCGGCAAAACGTCGCCACCGAGGCGGTTCATGCGCCCGGGCACCGGTTCCAGCAGCGCCAGCGCTGCGACAATCTCGTCGAGCGACACGCCCAGCGCGTGCAGTGCGCCGCTCGCAGCCAGCAGGTTGTCGACATTGAAGCGACCCAGCAGCCGCGTGCTGACGGCGCGACGCTGGTCGTGCAGACGCAGCGTGAAGCGCAATCCGCGATGATCGAGTTCGATCTGCTCGGCCGCCAGCAGCGCGTCGGCAGCGCCGTTTGCGCTGTAGCTGATGATCTTTGCGGCGGTCCGCGGCAGCAGCGAGCGTCCCCACGGACAATCGATGTTGATCACCGCAGCGCGCAGCCCTGGCCACTGGAACAGACCCGCCTTGGCGTCGAAATAGGCCTGCATGCTGCCGTGGTAATCGAGATGGTCGCGCGACAGCTGGGTGAAGACCGCGACCTCGAAACGCACCGCGTCGACACGACCCTGAACCAGCGCGTGGGAAGACACTTCCATGGCAACCAGATCGATGCCGGTTTCGCGCATTTCGCGAAGAAAGCGCTGTGTCGTGCAGGCATCCGGCGTGGTGCGCGATGCAGCCTGCAGCTGGCCCACCGGACCGGCGCCCAGCGTGCCCTGAGTCGCCGCGCGGCGACCGGCATGGGTGGCAGCCTGGGCGATGAACTGCACCGTCGAGGTCTTGCCGTTGGTGCCGGTGACGCCGACGACATCCATGGAAAGGCTCGGCGCGCCATGCACACTGGCAGCCAGCGTGCCGACCTGGCGGCGCAGATCGTGCAACGCAATCAGTGGCACCTCGACGATGGGCGCAACGTCGGTCGGCAGCGGCGTTTCAGCGAGAATTGCCGTCGCACCGCGCTCGATTGCCTCGCGGGCATGCTGCAGGCCGTGAGCGCTGGCGCCGCGCAACGCCAGGAACACGTCGCCGCGGCGCAGTTCGCGTGTGTCCAGTGCAATGCCCGGCACATGCTGGCGTGCGGCTTGCGGCAAGAGGCCGGGATCGAGCGCAGCTGCATCCGCGCCCGCCAGCGCCAACAACTCGGCCAGGGTCATGTGGATGCTCATGGCAACGTCGGCTCGCCGACCGCCTCGGCTGCGGCGTCCATTTCTTCGTCGGCGCTGCGCGCTGCGGCAAGCAGCAGCTCGCTGTCGGGCGGCACGTCCATCAGGCGCAGCGCACCGCCGATCACGTTGCCGAATACCGGCGCTGCGACCAGGCCACCATAAAAGACCTTGCCCTTGGGGTCGTTGATGACGACGACGCAGGCCAGCCGCGGCGCCGAGACCGGCGCCACGCCGGCGAACAACGACAGGTAGCGCGCTTCCTGGTAACCGCCGGCGCCGGCCTTGCGCGAGGTCCCGGTCTTGCCACCGACGCGATAGTAGGGGATCGCCGCCTTGCCGGCGGTGCCGCCCGCATTGGTGATGGTTTCCAGCATGTCCAGCAAAGTCTGCGCCAGCGCCGGGTCGATGATCGCCGTATCCGGGTTGGAGCCGCCCTTGACGAAGGTCGGCGCGCGCATGCGACCGCCGTTGGCCAACGCGGTGTAGGCAGTCGCCAGTTGCAGCGCCGTGACCGACAACCCATAGCCGTACGACATGCTGAGCTTTTCGACCGGACGCCAGCGCTTGAAGTCCGGCAGCACACCGGGCGACTCGCCGGGGAAACCCGATCCGGTGATCTGGCCGAAGCCGAAGCGGCTGAACACGTCGTAAAGGTATTCGTCCGGCACCTGCTGCGCCAGTTTGATCGCACCGACGTTGCTCGACTTGGTCAGGATCCCGGCGACGCTGAGCGTGCCGTAGCTGTGGATGTCCTTGATGGTGTAACCGCCGGCCACCTGGATCTGGCCCGGCGAAGTGTCGATCATGGTCTGCGGCGTCACCTTGCCGCTTTCCAGAGCAGCGGCCACGGTGAAGGTCTTGATTACCGAGCCCGGCTCGAACACGTCGGTCGCCGCGCGGTTGCGCACATTCGATCCGCGCTGGCGATCGCGCTGATTGGGGTTGTAGCTCGGCTGATTGACCATCGCCAGGACTTCGCCGGTGGGCACGTCCATCACCACGATCGATCCACCGGAAGCCTGATGCTCGAGGATCGACGCCTTCAGCTCGCGATAGGCCAGATACTGGATGCGCCGATCGATCGACAGCACCAGGTCCTTGCCCGGCATTTCCGCTTCGAGCAGGTCGACGTCTTCGACCCGGTGACCACGACGGTCCTGCAGCACGCGCTTGCTGCCCGGCTTGCCGGCCAGCCAGTCCTCGAACGCCAGCTCCAGGCCTTCCTGGCCGCGGTCGTCGATGTCGGTGTACCCGATGACGTGGGCGAGCGCTTCGCCGGCCGGGTAGTAGCGCCTGAACTCGCGCTGGGCGTGCACACCGGGGATGTCCAGTTCGGTGACTTCAGAGGCTTCGTCCGGACTGATGTGGCGCTTCAGGTAGACGAACTCCTTGTCGGCGCGTTGCACCAGACGCTGCATCAGCGGTTCCTCGCCGATGCCGAGCGCCGCGGCCAGTTCGGGCACGCGCTTGATGCCTTCGCCGAGCACCACGGCCGGCTCCGCCCACAGCGATGCGACCGGCGTGGACACCGCCAGCGGCTCGCCATTGCGGTCGCTGATCATGCCGCGGTAAGCCGGGATGGCGACGTTGCGCAAATGCCGGGCGTCGCCCTGACGCTGATAGAAGTCCTTGCCAAGGATCTGCACCGCCAGCGCCTTGCCGATCAACCCGGTCGTCGCCAGCGCCAGCACCATGATCACGAAGTGCAGGCGCAGCCGGTAGTTGGGTGGGCGCAAACGAGTTTTCATGGTCTGTCCACCCGACCGAGGTGCGCATGCAGGCCCTGCCCGGTGTGCGCGGAGGGCCGGCCAGCGGTCAGGCAAGAGCGAACGTCCTGATTGGGCCTGGCCCGCGGAAAAGCGCAGAGCGCAGCATCGACAATCGGAGCATGACCGTTCATGGCGCGATCACCACGATGTCCTGCGGCGCCGGGAAACTCATCCCGAGTTCGCGCGTTGCCACTTGTTCGACGCGGTTGGCGTCGGCCCAGGTCGATTGCTCCAGTTGCAACTGGCCCCATTCGATGTTGAGTTCATCGCGTTCGGCATTGAGTCGTTCCAGCGCAAAGAACAACTGGCGGTTCTCATGGCGCGCGTAGACCAGCGCGATGGCGCTGCCGATCACCGCCGCCAGCATCAAGCCAAAGAGCATTCGGGCGACGGTCATGGCAGGCGCTCGGCCACGCGCAACACGGCGCTGCGCGAACGCGGATTGCGTGTCACCTCATCGGCGCTGGCGCGCTGCTTGCCCAGATCGCGAAGCGTGGGAACGGCAGCAGCGGTCGGCGGCAGCCGCCGCGAACCCTGTGGCGCGCGCGAATGCAGCGCGATGAACTGCTTGACCAACCGGTCTTCCAGCGAATGGAAGCTGATCGCCACCAATCGCCCCTGCGCCGCGAGCAAAAAGTGCGCGGCGTCCATGCCGCGCTCAATAGCCCGTAGTTCAGCGTTGACGGCGATGCGAATCGCCTGGAATGCCCGGGTAGCCGGGTGGATACCGTCGTGGCTGCGGGGCAGCACGCCGGCGATGAAATCGGCCAGTTCGACCGTGCGCGTGAAGGGTTCTTCAGCGCGGCGGGAGACGATGGCGCGAGCAATGCGACGCGAGTGTTTCTCGTCGCCAAATTGGTAGAGCACGTCGGCAAGCTCGGTTTCCGGCACACGCGCCAGCCAATCGGCCGCGCTGAGACCGCTGTCCGGGTCCATGCGCATGTCGAGCGGCCCATCGCGCAGAAAGGAAAATCCGCGATCGGCCTGATCCAGTTGCGGCGAGGACACACCGAAGTCGAACAGGATGCCGTTGAGGCTGGCGGGCGGCAGCTCGTCGGCGAGGTCGGCAAAGTTGCCGCGGCGCATTTCGAAGCGATGATCGACGGCAGCCAATTCATCACCGGCGGCTACCGCGTCAGGATCACGATCGAATGCCACCAGCCGCCCCTCCTCGCCCAGGCTCGCCAGCAACGCCCGGCTATGGCCACCACGCCCGAAAGTGGCGTCGACATAACGCCCTTCGGGTTGCACATTCAGCCCCTGCAACACCGCATCCAGCATCACCGGCTGGTGGCCGGAGCTGGGACTTGCCACCCGTTCTTCCTTGCGCTGCGCCATCTCAGGTTCCCCTCAGAAGCGCAACTGACGCATGTCGTCGCTGATGTCCTTGTCGTCGATCGGAAGCTCCAGCCGCGCGCGCTGCGCCGACTCGCTCCACAGCTCGAACTTGGCGCCGATGCCGAGCAACACGCCCTGTTTCTGCAGAGCCGCAACCTGGCGCGCCGTATGCGGCAGCAGGATGCGTCCGTTGCCGTCGAGTTCGACGCGCGCCGCAGCGCCCACCAGCTTGCGCTGCAGGTCGCGGTGAGCGGTGTTGAAGCTCGACAACTGCATCACCTGATCGCGCATGCGTTCCCACTCGGGCAACGGAAACAGCCAAAGGCACTCGCGCTCGAACGGGTTGTAGGTCACCACCAGACGGTTGGCGCACAGGGCTGACAGTTGCTCACGGTACGCCGTCGGGATGGCAAGCCGCCCCTTGTCGTCGATCGCAACCGTGGATTCCCCGTAAAACACCTGCCACGTCTCCCCACAAAAACCCACAATTCACCATGTATCACCACTCTACGGCCGGTGCGTGGACGGGTCAAGGAAAAAACCTTGCAGGACAATGACTTAACAATGGTGAGGTGAATTCTAGGAGTTGAGGATAAGTGCTTGAATTGACGAGAAACGCGCAGACCCGAGCAAGCACCTCCAGCGCAACCAAAGGAAAACTGGGCGACGAATGGTAGGGCGGGAGCGGGCACGCTTCGGGCGGCTTGCGGGCAAGCGGCAACCAACAAGGCAGAAAGGGGCAAGGATCAGGGGGCAGAGGTCGAGCCACGTCGGGGTCGGACCCTGCCGCGAGTTTGCGCCCCTGTCGGTGCCGCTATTCGCCGATCGAACCTGAGGCCAAGTGCGCAGACCTGTTTACTTGTCCGCAAAGGACGCAAGGGAAGGCATGGTTTGCCCATGCCCCCTGGCCGTCGGCGTGCTTTCCCTGCGTCCCATCCGGAGAACCAGGGTTTTCCGTCAGGCTCGACCGGCGATGCCCCGCTTCGAGAACCGGGAAACGGCTCTCAAGCGCCCTTCCACGAGTCCACGTACCCGGTCCACTCAACCGTCTCGGCGACCTCGCTGACGATCAGTTCGTCGCGGGTGTCGATCATCACCGCGTATTCGTCGGTGGCGTCCTTGGTCTGCTTGAAGGCGCGCGTCAGCGCTTTCGGATGCGGGCCGTGGGTGAAGCCGCAGGGGTGCAGCGTGATCATTCCGGGATGAATGTTGTCGCGGCTGAAGAAGTCGCCGCGGTGATAGAAAATCACTTCGTCGTAATCGTCGTTGTTGTGGAAGAACGGGATTTTCAGCGCACCGGGATCGGTCTCGAACGGGCGCGGCACGAAGGTGCAGACGACGAAACGGTTGGCGACGAAGGTGGTGTGCGCGGAGGGCGGCAGGTGGTAGCGGTGGCTCATCAGTGGACGGATGTCCTTGACATTGATGCGCACCGGGAACAGATCGCCATGCCAGCCCACCGCATCCAGCGGATTGAACGGGAAGGTGATCGTGGTGATCGCGTTGCGGCGCTTGACTAGGACGCGCCATTCGCCCTGCACCTGACGCTTGAACAGCGGATCGATCTGCGGCGCATCCAGCATCGCCTGATCGAAGATCGCGTGCGGGCCGACCAGCCCCTTGTCGGGCAGCATGTAACTGGAATTGGTCGCCTCGATCAGCATCAGATCGAGCGGGCTGGTGACTTCCAGCCGCCATGTCGTCGAACGTGGCAGCACGATGTAGTCGCCGGCCTCGATGGCCAGGTGGCCATAATCGCAGAACAGGTGCCCCGACCCGTTGTGCACGAAGATCAGTTCGTCGCCGTCGGCGTTGCGCACCAGGTGGTTCATAGAACTGCTGCAGCGCCAGGCGCGCAGTCGCGTATGCGCATTGTGCATCAGCTCATGCGCGCGCCACGGCGAGTCGCCGTGGGCATCGAACTTGTTGGTGTCGAAGGCGCGCGGACGCAGCGGCCCCTCGAATCTGGACCACGCCGTGGGCGGATTGGCGTGGTACATGTGGCAGGCCGGGCCGAAAAAACCCTCCTTGCCCATCTCGCGCTCGTAGGTGCCTTCCGGCAGGTCGCAGTGCGCCTGGCGCGAGGCCTTGCCTTCGACTTTGGAAACTCCGATCCAGCGTTTGGACATGTTGCTTGACCTCCGAATGGCTTTCTGGGAGGGCATGAGGGCACGAGGGCACGTAAAAGCAAAAGCTCGCGCGGAGCTGCTCTTACGTGCCCTCGTGCCCTCGTGCCCTCGTGCCCTCGAAACTCACAGCACCCCCCGGCGCATCTGGTCGGCCTCGATCGACTCGAACAGGGCCTTGAAATTGCCCTCGCCGAAGCCCTCGTTGCCCTTGCGCTGGA
>CALEZI010000201.1 GCA_937928755.1 uncultured Rhodanobacteraceae bacterium
AAAAGCGGCGCCGCAGGCGCGGCGCCCTCCAAAGGCCGCGAGCCGTGATCTGGCGTGCTCCTGGAGGGCCAAGCGCTGCTTGGCCGCGTTGCTCTTGCTCCGTCGGGGCTTAGGTGGCGGCGCCTCAAACGTACTCCAGCCAGCCGTGAGTGTCCGCCACGCTGCCATCGAACAGCCCGAAGAACTGCTTCTGAATCGCGCGCGTGGCAGGGCCGGGCTTGCCGCTGCCGATCTTCTTGCCGTCGACGCTGCGGATCGGCGTGATTTCGGCGGCGGTGCCGGTCATGAACACTTCTTCGGCCAGATAGATCATTTCGCGCGGCAGGTTCTGTTCGCGGATCTCGTAACCGAGTTCCTGGGCGATCACGATGGCACTGTCGCGAGTGATGCCCTGCAGGATCGAAGCGCCCATCGGTGGCGTGTAGATCACCTTGCCGAAGATCAGGAAGATGTTCTCGCCGGCGCCCTCGGCGAGGTAGCCGTCGTGGGTCAGCGCGATGCCCTCGTGGAAGCCGAGGCGTTTGGCTTCGCGCGACACCAGAATACTGGACAAATAATTGCCACCGGCCTTGGCGGTCGCCGGCAAGGTATCCGGCGCGACGCGACGCCACGACGAAATGCAGGCATCGATGCCGTCGTTGACCGCCTGCGCGCCGAGGTATGGGCCCCATACCCATGCGGCGATCATGCAGCCCGTCGGGTTGTCGGCGCCCAGGCCGAATCCGCCGGATCCGCGCCAGATCAACGGGCGCAGGTAAGCGGCGGTCAGCTTGTTCGAGGTGATGACTTCGCGACCGGCAGCCAGCAGCGTGGCCAGATCGTATTCGGTGTCGAGATCGTAAATGCTCGCCGACGCATACAGTCGCTTCATGTGATCGGTGTAGCGGAAGATCGCCGGGCCGTTCGGCGTCTGGTACGAGCGGATACCCTCGAACACCGACGAGCCGTAATGCAGCGCGTGCGACATCACGTGCACGGTGGCCTCGGCCCACGGCACGAGCTTGCCATTGAACCAGATGAATTCGGGCAGGTTTTGGCTCATGGCCGGTCCTTGTGATGGCGGAAGGAAAACGCCGACTATAACGCCGCGGGACTGGAGCTGCTCTGGTAGTCCGTTTCGCCAGGACGGCGCTGGCGCTCGGCCCCGAATCGCGCGCGATGGTCGCGGCTGGTTGCCGTCTGAATCGGAGTTGAACGATTGCGACCGGCCGGCGCATGCTTGGGCGCTGTGATTCAGCCGTGGGGCGCCGCATGTCCATCCGTTCTGTCGTCACCCGAACCCTCGGTCTGTTTTCGCTGCTGATCTCGATGGCTGCCTGGGCGCAGCCCTACCAGTACCACGTCTACATCGACAGCGATCAGCGCTCGACCACCGGCTGCACGGTCAGTGGCGGCGGACAGAGCTTCGAGGGGGCCGATTACCGGCTGACGGCGACGGTTTCGGGTAATCCGCCGCTGGTCACCACGCGTACGCTGGCGGCTTGCGATGGCGGCAGTTTTGCCGGCGGCAACGTGTTGCCGTCAAACTACCCGGTCGGCTTGAACAACGGCCTGCCGCTGGGCGGCGCCTTTGCCGATGTGATCGAGTTGTCCGTGGCGCGGGCGCAACTGGCGGGCGCCGAACCGATCGTGCGCATCGGTTTCGGCGCGGCGAGTGCGTCGGGTTCGGTCGATGTGCTGTACACCGCGAATGGACAGGTCGGCGGCCCGCCGATGGTCGTCGGTCTTGCGGCGCTGATTCCAACAATAGGCTTCTTCGGCGCCCTGCTCCTGGCGCTGGCGCTGGCAGCGCTGGCGTTGCGTGCGCTCAAGCACAACCGGCGGCTGGCGCAGATGCTGCTGATCGGGGCGTTCTTTTCCGCGGGTTTTGCCGCGTGGGCGGCAAACTTCATCGCCGATGGCCAGGTCGGCGACTGGTCCGGTTCATCGCCGGTGGGTTTGGATGCGATCGGCGATTCGCTGCCGAACCTGAGCGCCACGGATATCGTCGGCGCGTTCGCCGCCGAAGAGAACCGCAACCTTCACTTCCGCATCGACGTGGTCGACGCCGAGAACCGCCCGCCGGTGGCGGTGGGCGACGCTTACACGATGATCGAGGACGGTGTGCTCAACATCGCGGCGCCGGGTGTGCTGGCCAACGACTCGGATCCGGACGGCAACCCGATCACCGCGCAGTTGGTGACGGGCCCGACGCGCGGCACGCTGACGCTGAACGCCGACGGCAGCTTCGTCTACACGCCGAACGCCAACGTCAACGGCAGCGATTCGTTCACCTACAACGCCTTCGATGGCCAGGTCACCAGCCTGAGCCCGGCGACGGTGACGATCGCGATCACGTCCGTGAACGACGTTCCGGTTTTCACCGCAGGTAGCTCGCAGACGGTGCTGGAAGATGCGGGTGCCCAGACGGTCAACCCGTGGGCCAGCGGCATCGACGACGGCGATCCGGAAGTCACCCAGGCCCTGAGCTTCGAGATCACCGCCAACAGCAATGCCGCGCTGTTCAGCGCCGGCCCGGCGGTCAGCCCGAGCGGCGTGCTGAGCTATACGCCAGCGGCCAACGCCAATGGCAGCGCGACGATCACGCTGCGCCTCAATGACGACGGCGGCACCGCCAATGGTGGCGTGAACAGCAGCGCCACGCAGACCTTCACGATCAGCGTGACCGCGGTCAACGACGCGCCGAGCTTCACTGTGGGGCCGGACCAGACGGTCAATGAAGATGCCGGTTCGCAAGTCGTGAACCCGTGGGCCACCGCGATCAGCGCCGGTCCGCCGGACGAGTCCGGCCAGGCGGTCAGCTTCGAGATCACCAACAACAGCAATGCGGCGCTGTTCAGCGCATTGCCCGCAGTGAGCCCGACTGGCGTGCTCAGCTACACGCCCGCGGCCAATGCCAATGGCGTGGCGACGATCACGCTGCGTGCGCGCGACAATGGCGGTACCGCCAACGGTGGCGTCGATGCCAGTGCCACGCAGACGTTCACGATCACGGTCAATGCGATCAACGATGCACCGAGTTTCACCGTCGGCCCCAACCAGACGGTCCTTGAAGACGCCGGTGCGCAGACGGTGAACCCTTGGGCCACTGCGCTCGACGACGGCGATCCGGAACTCACGCAAGCGCTGAGTTTCGTCATCACCGCCAACAGCAATGCGGCGCTGTTCAGCAGTGCACCGGCCGTCAGCCCGACGGGTGTCCTGACGTACACGCCAGCGGCCAACGCCAACGGCAGCGCGACGATCACGCTGCGCATCGAGGACGACGGTTCCAGCACGCCGCCGAACGTCAACACCAGCGCCACGCAGACCTTCACCATCACCGTGACCGCGGTCAACGATGCGCCGACGCTGACCGCGGCGAATCCGCCCACCGTGCTTGAGGACGCAGGTCCGCTGACGGTTGCCAACTGGGCGACGTTCAATCCCGGCCCGCCCGATGAGGCCGGCCAGACCGTGCTCGGTTACCAGATCAGCGCGATCAGCAATCCCGCGCTGTTCGCGGTGCCGCCGGCGGTGGCCAACAATGGCACGCTGACCTACACGCCGGCGGCGAACGCCAACGGCAGCAGCAGTTTCGTGGCGCGCGTGCAGGATTCCGGTGGCACTGCCAACGGTGGCGTCGATCTCAGCATCGCGCAAACCTTCACTATCACAGTCACGCCGGTCAACGATGCGCCGAGCTTCATCGTCGGCCCCAACCAGACCGTCGATGAGGATGCGGGGCCACAGACGGTGAACCCGTGGGCGACCGCGCTCAATGATGGTGATCCGGAGATCACCCAGAACCTGAGCTTCGTCATCACCGCCAACAGCAATGCGGCGCTGTTCAGCAGCGCACCGGCCGTCAGCCCGACGGGTGTCCTGACTTACACGCCAGCGGCGAACGCCAACGGCATCGCGACGATCACCTTGCGCGTCCAGGACGACGGCTCGAACACGCCGCCGAACGTCAACACCAGCGCCACGCAGACCTTCACGATCACCGTGACGCCAGTCAACGATGCGCCGAGCTTCCTTGCCGGTCCCAACCAGACCGTCGATGAAGACGCGGGCGCACAAACGGTCAACCCGTGGGCGACGGCGATCAGCGCGGGCCCGGCCGACGAGTCCGGCCAAACGCTGGGCTTCAACGTGACTGGCAACACCAATGCGGCGCTATTCAGCGCGCAGCCGGCGATCAGCCCGACCGGCGCGCTGACGTACACCCCGGCAGCGAACGCCAACGGTGTGGCGACCATCACGCTGACCCTGAGCGACAACGGCGGCAATACACCACCGAACGTCAATACCAGTGCCCCGCAGAGCTTCACCATCACCGTCAATCCGGTCAACGACGCGCCGGTCAACGCCGTGCCCGGGGCCCAAGGCACCGGTGATACGGTACCTTTGGTGTTCAGCACCACCAATACCAATGCGATCAACGTGGCCGACATCGATGCTGCGGCCGGCATCGTGCAGATGAGTTTTGGTACGGGTGCGGCAGCCAACGGCACGCTGACCCTGGCCAATCCGGGATCGGTGCTGACCAGCCTGACCGGCAACGGCACCCAGCAAGTCATCGCCACCGGCACTGTCACGGCACTGAATCTCGCACTCAACGGTCCGTCGGGCTCGCTGACCTACACGCCGGTCGCCGGCACCACAGCCGCGCGCATCATCACGGTGATCACCAACGACCAGGGCAACACCGGTTCAGGCGGCGCGCTGCTCGACACCGACACGATCACGGTCAATGTCGATGCACCGCCGGTGGTGACCAGCACGCCGGTCAATGGCGCCACCATCGCCAACAATGCGCCGATCACGGTCAACTTCAGCGAGTCGGTCAATGTCATTGCCGGCATCACGCTGACCTGCGGCGGCCCGAACCTGATCACCGGCGGCGCGACCGGCGCTGCCGTCAGCGCACTGAATCTGACCTACAGCGCGCCGCTGCCAGCCGGCAGTTGCACCTTGACCGTGCCCGCGGCCAGCGTCAGCGATGCCGACGTCATCGACCCGCCGAACAACCCCGCCGCCAACTACGTCGCCACGTTCACCGTCGATGCGGCGCCGGCGGTCACCACGACCACGCCGATCAATGGTGCGACCACCGCGAACAATGTTGCGCTCTCGATCAACTTCAACGAGCCCATCGATGCGACCGGCGCCGCCGTGACCTTGAACTGCGGCGGCCCGATCGCGCTCGGTGCGATCACCGGTACCGGCGTCAGCGTGCTCAACCCGACCTACACCGCGCCGCTGCCCTCGGGTGCGTGCACGCTGACCGTCGTCGCTGCACAGATCGATGACAGCGATACCTTTGATCCGCCGGCCAATCCCGCAGCGAACACGGTGATCAACTTCACCGTCGATGCACCACCGGCGCTGGTCAGCGCGACCCCGGCCGCCGCTGCGGTGGTCGGCACCGGCCAGACCGTGAGCTTCACCTACGACGAACCGGTCAATGACCTCGGCGGCGCGATCACGCTCAACTGCGGCGCCAATGTCCCCGGCACGGTGGGTGGTTCGGGCACCGCAACGTTGACCTTCACGCCGACCAACCCGCTGACCGCAGGTGCGAGTTGCACCGCGACTGCCGTCGCTTTGCAGATCGGCGATCTGGATCTGTTCGATCCGCCGCAGAATCCGGCCGCCAACAGCACGCGCAGTTTCACGGTCGACACGCCGCCGAGCGTGACCACCACCAACCCGGTCAGCGGTGCAATCGATGTGCCGCTCGCGGGCGTCGTCGTCTTCAACTTCACCGAGGACGTCGACTTCGTCGTCGCCGACTTCACCTATGTCTGCAACGGCAACCCGGTGATCTTTGGTGTAGCCGGCAGCGGCACCAACCAGGCCACCTTGACCCCGACCGGCAATATCCCGGTCAACGCGCCGTGCACGGTGACCGCGCTGACCACCATCGTCGACAGCGACACCGCCGATCCGCCGAACAATCTGTCCGCAGCCTTCCCGGTGAGCTTCACGTCGGTCAATGACAGCGCGCCGACGGTCGCGGTCGTGACCCCCCTCAATGGTGAGATCACCCGTTCCGGACCTTCATTCAACATCGCGTTCAGTGAGCAGGTCTCGGTCGGCGCGAACGCGATCGTGATTGCCTGCACCCCGTCCGGTGCGACCATCACGCAACCGGCCGCAGTGGTCTCGAATATCCTCGGTCTTGCCTTTGCCGGCTCCCCGGCGACCACCGGTCAACCCGGCGACACCTGCACGATCACGGTCGAATCGACCCTGGTCACCGATATCGACGCGATCGACCCGCCGAATGAGCTCGACGGCAACAACAGCGGCGATACCAACGACGGCGATGCCGACGACTTCGTGTCGACCTACACGATCGATGTCGCACCGGTCGTCACCTCGACGTTCCCCGCCGGCGGTACGACCGCGAACAACGTCGCGTTGCAGATCAACTTCAGCGAGCCCGTCGATGCGACTGGCGCCGCCGTGACCTTGAACTGCGGCGGACCGATCGCGCTTGGTGCGATCACCGGTACCGGCGTCAGCGTGCTCAACCCGACTTACACCGCGCCGCTGCCCGCGGGCCCCTGCACGCTGACCGTAGTCGCTGCGCAGATCAATGACAGCGATGCCTTGGATCCGCCGGCCAACCCTGCAGCGAACACGGTGGTCAACTTCACGGTCGACGCCGCGCCCAGCTTCGTCAGCTCGAATCCTGCGAATGGCGGGGTCGCCAGCACCACGCAGGCGATCAGTTTCACCTTCAGCGAGAACGTTGACGACCTCGGCAACGCGATCCAACTCCAGTGCGGTGGCGCCGTCCCTGGCGTGATCACCGGTTCCGGCACGCCCACGCTGACCTTCACGCCGGACGCCCCGCTGACGCCGGGGGCCAGTTGCATTGCCTCGGTTGGCGCGAGCGACGTCGGCGACAGCGACAGCTTTGACCCGCCGCAGAACCTGACCAGCGGTGCGCTCGTCAATTTCACGGTGGACGCCGCGCCGGACTTCAGCTCCAGCCTCCCGGCCAACAATGCGGTCAATGTCGGCCTCGGCGCCAACCTCAGCGTCACCTTTACCGAGCCGGTCAACTTCACCGCCAGCGCGTTCACGCTGGACTGCCCTGGTGGCTCGCCGGTCGCGTTCACCGTCAGCGGCAGCGGCAGCAACACCGCCAGCATCGACCCGACGCCGGCAACCCTGCCGATCAACACCCTGTGCGTGCTGACCGTCGACGACGCGCAAGTGACCGACGTCGATCTCGCCGATCCGCCGAATGCCGGCAGCGGCGTCACAACCATCAGCTTCACCACGGTCAACGACAACCCGCCGACGGTGGTCACCAATCCAGCCAACGGTGCGGCGAACATTGCACTCAACGGCAATATCACAGTGACCTTCAACGAGACGGTGACGCTGACCGGCGCCTGGTTCCAGCTCAACTGTCCGATCAGCGGAATGCGCACCAGCACCGGCGAACTCACCGGCACCGGCATCAACATCATCGAGAACACGCCGGACCTGGTGTACACCATCGACCCGATCGCCAATCTGGCGAACGGCGAGTCGTGCGCCATCACCATCGACTCGGCCAGTGTCGTCGACAACGACGCCATCGACCCACCGAATGAACTCGACGGTGACGCCAGCGGCGACACGGCGGACGGCGATGCCGACGACTACGTGGCGCAGTTCACTACCCCCGACGTCGCTCCGACAGTCACCAGCACGCCAGCCGCGGGGGCCACCGTGCCCAACACGCAAGCGGTCACACTGAATTTCAGCGAGCAGGTCAACGTCGCCGCCGGCGCCATCAACTTCAACTGCGGAGCCGCGGTGACGTTCACGCCGGCATTGCCGCAATCCGGGATCAGCACGCTGACGCTGACGCCAACCGCAGCATTGCCCAATGGCGCGAATTGCACGGTCACGCTGGAATCGACACTGATCACCGACGTCGATGCGATTGACCCGCCCAATGAGCTGGACGGCGATAGCAGCGGCGATCTGGTCGACGGCGATGCCGACGACTTCTCGGTCAGTTTCAATGTGGATTCGCCGCCGACGCCCTTGAGTTTGAGCGTGGATGTAGCGGGAGTCCCGCAGTTCCTGCCGCTGCTCGGCGGTCAAGTGGTGGATGTGGGCAGCAATATCAGAGCGGTATTCAGCGAGAACATCGATGCGACCGCCGCGGGCATCACCCTGGAATGCCCTGTCGGAGTGCCAGTGGCTTTCGCCGGATTGCCGGTGGCCAACAACACCAATATCACGGTGAATCCCACCGGCAACTTGCCGGGGGATACCGTGTGCAGGTTGACTCTGGTGCATACCGCAATCACCGACTCCGACAGCTTCGATCCGCCGAATCAACTGGATGGAGACGGCAACGGTGTGGAAGGCGACTCGATTGCGGTCAACTTCACCACCCAGTCCATTGCGCTTGACGACGCCTATACCGTCACGCCACACCTGACCTTTGCCTCTCCGACCAGTGTGCGGGCCAACGACAACCCGGTCACCGTGACCGTGACCGGATTCGGCAATTCCCTGGGAACGGCCAACGGCACGGTTCCGAATGGCACGAACTTCATCACCGCCGGCGGCGCGGGTGGCCGCGTGGTGATGAATGCAGACGGCACCTTCAGTTTCTTCCCCGACGCCACCGACGACAACACCGATGGCACGGTGACTTTCTTCTACACCATCAGCGGTGGCGATACCGCCCAGGTCACGTTGACCTTCGAGGCCGAGCAACTGGTCTGGTTCGCCGATTCAACGCCGTCAGGCATCGTCTGCACGGGCACGAACGTCGGCACGCAGGCCTGCCCGTCCAGCGATCTCAGCACCATCGCCGGCAACCTCACGGTCAACGACATCCTCTTCATCGACAGCGGCAACTATGGCTGCGGCCTCACCTTGCCGAACAACGTGCTGGTGGTCGGCAATGGAGCAACCTCGACACTCGCCGCCCTCGCAGCCTCGCGCGTGACGCCGGTTCCGGGTAGCGATTTTGCGCCGTACAACGCGCTGAACGGTGTTCCGCCGGTGCTCAGCGTCAATGGAACCTGCATACAGCTCGGTCAGGACAATGCGTTGCAAGGCTTCACGATCAACGACAGCGGCCTGGCCGGCAACGACATCGCCGGGAACGCCTTCGGCACGCTGACGGTGGATCGGGTCACGCTCGGCGGCAATGGTCGTGCACTGAACCTGGTCGGTGGCACGTTGAACGGAAACTTCCTCGACATCGATGTCAATGGCAGCAACAACGAAGGCCTGCGGCTGGCGTCAGTGGGCGGTACCTGGAGCGTCACCAGTTCGGTGAGCATCTCGAACATCAGCGCGACCGGCTTCAACATCGCCAACACACCCGCCGGCGGCAGCGCCACCTTCACCAATGGGGTCGCGGTCAACAAATCCAGCAGCGGCACCGCGCTGCTGCTGACGGGCAACGCCGCACCGATCGATTTGGGTCCGGTGGCGATCACGGCAGGTGCAGGCACTGCGGCGCAACTCAGCGGCAGTGGCCTGATCACCATCTCCGGCGGCTCGCTGACCGCCACCGGCGGCCCGGCGCTGGATGTCGCAACGGCGAACCTCGCCGTCACCCTGGCGTCCGCTTCCTCTACCAACAGCAGCACGCAGGGCATCAGCATCGGCAGCCTGACGGGCTCGATCGTGATCGGCAATGGCGGCAGTATCGTGAATCCGACGGGCACCGCCTTCAACGTGGCCAACGGCCTCGGCGGCGGCGTCAGTTACGGCGGTGCGATCTCCAAGACCAGTAGTGGCACCTTGGTGTTCACATCGGGAGCCGGTGGCGGCGATTTGACGCTGTCCGGCAATCTTTCCTGCACTGCTGCCTGCGGTACCGGCGCCGGGGCGAACGGAGTGCGCGTGGGCAACCGGACCGGGGGTACGCTGACGTTCTCCGGCGCTTCCAAGGTTTTCAACAGCAGTACCGCGAATACCGGAATCAGTCTCGACTCCAATACCGGCGCGACGATCAGCTTCACCGGTGGTGGACTCGGCGTGGTAACGACCAGCGGCGACGCCTTCGCGGTGACTGGCGGCGGAACGGTCAACGTGACTGGCGCCGGCAACAGCCTCAGTGCAACCACAGGTACCGGATTGCTGGTCAACCATCCGGCTTCGCAGCCGGTCAATCTCAACTTCGCTTCGATCGTGTCCAGCGGCGGAACCAGTACTCACGGCATTCGCCTCAACAACATCAGCGGAACAGTCACGGTCACCGGCGTCACCACGATCGGTGCCAAGACCACTGCGGGCATCGAGATCAGCAACTCCAGCGCCGTGATCGGGCTGTCCATCCCGAGCACCGTGACCATCACCAACCGCCCGAACAACGGCATCCGCATTGCCAACTCCAGCGGCACGATCGGCTTTGGCAACACCACGATCAACAGCAGCGGCGTGGGCACGCCGGCGATTCGCATCGATGCCTCGAGCAGCGCGGTGACTTTCGCGCAGACCAACATCAACATGAATGGCGCGGGCGGCAACGAGAACTTCGAGGTCAGCCCGGGCAACCACGACGCCTACACGCCGCGCGACAACGCCGGCAACGGCGACGCCATCTATGTGACCGGACTGACCGGCAGCTTGACCATCAACGGCGGCGGTATCACTCAGCCCGGCGACGACGGCATCGACATCCGCAACTCGCGCAATCTCACCCTGAGCGCCATGACATTTACCGAGCCGGGACGATCCGCCACTGCCGGCTGCGTGGATTGCAACAGTTCCGGAGTCCAGGCTTTCGGATTGACCGGTCTCAACAGCGTGAGCAACTCCAGCTTCGTGCGCGGTCGGCTGCGTAACTTCTACATCAGCAACCCGACCGGCACGACGACCCTGAACATCACCGGCTCGACCTTCGACGACACCCGAGGGCAGGGCACGCCAGCCACGGACAACCTGCAGATCTACGCCAGCGGCACGGCGTCGGCGGCGTTCAACATCAGCAATTCGACCTTCCTCAAGTCCGCCACGCACCAGATCAACGCAGTGGCCAAGGACAATGCGGTCATCACCGAACTCGACATCACCGGCATCACCATGAACAACGATGGCGGACCCAGCTCCGGTATCCGCGTCGATGCCGAAGGGGCTTCGCAGATCGCGCTCAACGTGATCGGAAATCCTGTGCTGTATTCACAGGACGAGAATGTCGTCACCGTCTCGACGACAGGGACTGCGCAACTGCAAGGGCGCATCGCCGACAATCCGGATATGCGCTTCACCACGGCCAGTCCGGGCGGCTCGTCATTCGTCGGCATGCGGGCGGTGTCGGATGGCACCACCTCGCGCGTGACCCTGGCGATCACCAACAATGTGCTCAATGTCAACAACGGCACCGACGGCATCACGCTGAGCGTACAAGGTGCTTCCGCCGCCCGCATCGACGCGAACATCACTGGCAACACCTTGACGGCGGCTGGCGCGCCAGGCATTCCGCTCGACGGCATCAATGCGTTCGTCAATCCCACCCTGGGTGGCAGCAAGGTCGTGTGCATGACCGCCGCCGGCAACACGGTCAACGGCATCTGGAACCGCGCTGCCCGCGCACGCGCGTTCAGCCCGACGGGTACTTACGTCACCGGTTACTCGGGCAGTTTCGCAGCGACCTGGATCGCACAGGGGAACAACAGCGGCGCGATCGTGGCTACGGAGTTTGCGGGTGGCGGTGGCGTCGTCGCAGCGCCACCCCAGCCGTGCGCAACTCCGGTCAATCCCCTGCCTTGATGGCCACACTCGCAGGCCAACCCGCGTAAACGCGCGTAAGGCGCATTCCCGGGAAACCCGCGTAAGGCGGATTCCCGGGTAGGGTGGATCCCGCACACGCTTCACCGTGCGGTATCCACCCTAACGCGTTGGCGGCGGAATCCGCGTGGTTGGACCGCGGCATGGTCATTGTTTTCGGCGCGCGGGTTCCGCCTACTAAACAGCGGGCCAGATTTCCTGCGCGCGAGACCGGCCTTTGGACGGTGCTCGAACGTGGGCACCGATCCAGGGCGAACGCGGCATGACAAGCGTCATCCACAAGTCCTGACGCGCGTGGGTGGAGTCAGTTCGGCCGCACGGGGAGACTGGCTTCAAGCCCCACGCTTGGGTGGGCCAAGGAGTAGCCTCATGGAATCGCGAGACCCGACCCGCTTCGCCCGGATTGCGGGCGTGGCCGATGTCGCCGGTAATGTCATCCGTAGCGTGAAACAGTCGGCCTGCGACGGCTGCGGCTGCGCGAGCGGGACGTTTTGGACCCGTCGTTCCGGGAGGGCGCGTCATGTCCGCGCCTGAGCGCCGCGATGACGGTCGGGGCCGCTCGCTGGAGGTTCAGCGAGCCGAATTCCGCGCCGGGCGCGGCCTGGCGATGCCCCTGGCCGGCACCCTGGCCTGGATGGCGGTCGGCGTGTCCGGGCTGTTTCTGCCTGAAGCGACGATGCTCTGGGTACTGGTGATCGCCACCGGGATGATCGCCTACCTCGGCATGGCGCTGTCGAAACTCACGGGCGAGGATTTCCTCGACAAGAGCAAACCGAAAAACGTGTTCGACACGCTGTTTTTCGTGGCGATGGGACAGGCGCTGCTGGCCTACGCCATCGCCATCCCGTTTGGCATAACCGACCCGAGCGCCATGCCACTCGGCATCGCGGTGCTGAGCGGTGCGATGTGGATGGTGTACAGCTGGATCGTGGATCACTGGGTGGGTTACGCGCACGCCATCGCCCGGACACTGGCAGTGCTTGTGCTGCACTACGCTTTCCCCGATCAGCGCTACGTGGTTATCCCGGCGGCCGTGGTGGCCTTGTACCTTGTGGTGATCGCGGTGCAGGAGCGCCGCTGGCGAGCCCTGCAGCTCCGCTGACGGGCCCGCAGGGGTTGCCGTGAAGTCTCCGGGTTCGAGCGCCACACCCAACGCGTTTAGAATCCAGCCTGTGCGCAGGCCAGCGAGGCCGATCCGCGCGGAGGCTTTCAGGCATGCCCCACATCCAGCTCTACGAACTCGGCCCCACCCGCTCGGCGCGCTGTCGCTGGACCTTGCTCGAAGCCGGACTGGCCTATGAGTCCATCGGCAATCAACCCGGGATCATCGGCAGCGAGGAGCTCAAGCGGGTGCACCCACTGGGCAAGTTGCCGGCGGCGATCATCGACGGCAGACCGCTGTTCGAGTCCGCGGCAATCTGCGCGGCGATCGCCGATCTGGTACCGGAGCGACAGCTGATCCCGCCACCCGGAAGCTGGTCGCGCTCACTGCACGAGCAGTGGGTGCTGTTCGCGCTGACCGAGATGGAAGCGTGGGTATGGACCGCCGAGCTCAACAGCATGGAGTACGTGTTCCCCAAGGAAAAACACGTCCCGGCCATCTTGCCGCAGTGCCGCAAGCTCTATCGCAGAAGCGCAGCGGCGCTGGATGCGCACTTCGCCAAACATGAATACCTGATCGAGGACCGTTTCACCGTCGCCGACATCATCGTCGGCTACACCGTCAATTTCGGCCAGGAATTCAACTGGGCGGAAGGCTACACGCATCTGCTGGCGTGGCTCGAGCGCCTATACGGCCGCGAACATTGCACGCTGGAGCGGCATGGATGACTTGTCATTGCGAGCTGTCTCTTTCGGCGCAAAAGTGCTCACGGGCCATGAACCGTAGGTTGGGCTAAGGCGCAGCCGTGCCCAACGCCTGGCGAACCTGTTGGGCACGCTGCGCTTAGCCCAACCTACGCGGTTCACCCAAAATCCAGCGGATCGACGTCCACGCTCCAGCGCAGGTTGCGGTCGCGCGCATGGGCATGGGCGGCTTCGACGGCGGCGCTCAGGAATGCGTGCAGCGGCGCACGCTCGGGTGACATGATGACCAACTGGAAGCGCCAGCGCGCTTGCCGGCGGGGTTGCGGCGCGGGTAGCGGACCACTGATGTCGACCGCCTTGCGCAGCCTGGCGGGGCAGGCCGCAAGCACGTCGGCGAGAAAACGATCGGCCCTGGCGCCGTCGACGTGTTCGGCGCGCAGCAAAGCGGCGAAACCGACCGGCGGCAGATCGCTGTCGGCGCGTTCGAGCAAAGCGAAACGCGCATATTCGCCGTAGCCCTTGCGCAGCAGGGTAACCAACAGCGGATGCTCGGGCAGATGGGTCTGCAGCAGCACCTCGCCGGCGCGTTCGGCGCGCCCGGCGCGCCCGGCGACTTGCACGATCAACTGCGCCAGACGCTCGCTGGCACGGAAATCGGCGCTCATCAGGCCCTCGTCGACGCCGACGATCACCGCCAGAGTGACCGCCGGCAAATGATGGCCCTTGGCCAGCATCTGCGTGCCGACGATCAGCGTCGGGATGCCGCGCAGCAATTCGTCGATGGCGGCGGCGAAACTGGACTTCTTGCTGGTGGTGTCGCGATCCAGACGCACCAGCGGCGTGTCCGGGAATGCCAACGCCAGCGCGGCTTCCAGGCGCTCGGTGCCGGCGCCTTGCGGAACCAGCGCCAGACTGCTGCAGGTGGGGCACGAATGCGGCGGCCGTTGCTGGAATCCGCACTGATGACAGCGTAGCCACGCGGCGCCACGGTGGAAGGTCAGTGCGATGTCGCAGTCGGGGCATTCGGCGTGCCAGCCGCAGTCGTGGCAGAGCAGCGCAGGTGCGAAACCGCGGCGATTCTTGAACACCAGCACCTGGCCACCGGCGGTGAGATGCTCGCGAATCACCGCGATCGTGGAATCGGCCAAGCCATCGCGCAGGCGCTGGCCGCGTACGTCGACCAAACGCCAGCGAGGCTGTTTCGCCGCACCGATGCGGGTCGCCATCAGCAGCCGTCGATAACGCCCGAGCTCGACATTGCGCAGGCTCTCCAGGCTCGGCGTGGCGCTGCCGAGCAGCACCGGCGCGCCGACGCCCTGTGCGCGCAGCAATGCGACGTCGCGGGCGTGGTAGCGGATGCCATCCTGCTGCTTGTAGGAACCGTCGTGCTCCTCGTCGACCACGATCAGCGCCAGCCGCGGCAACGGCGTCCACACCGCCGAACGCGTGCCGATCACCACATCGACCTCGCCGCGCGCCGCCGCGGCATAGGCCTCGACGCGCTCGCCCTCGGACAGTTCCGAGTGCATCGCGGCAATCCGCCCCGGCAGGCGTTCGCGCACGCGCGCGACCAGTTGCGGAGTCAACCCGATCTCCGGCACCAGCAGCAGCGCCTGCTGACCGCGCGCGAGCACGTCGGCGATCAGCCGCAGATAGACCTCGGTCTTGCCGCTGCCGGTGACGCCGTCGAGCACGAACACGGCGAAGCGATCCGCTTGCGCGCGGACCTCGGAAAGCACTGCAGTCTGGGATTCGGTCAGTTCTGGGGGCGCCGCCAGGATCGGCGGTGGCGCGTAGGGCGACATCGCGATGGCATCGACCCAGCCGGCTTCAATCCAGGGCGCCAGGACCGGGCGCCAACGCGGATGCAGTTCGGCCAGTTCCGGCTCGCTGGCGGGCGCTTCGTGCAAGCGTTGCCACAAGCGTTGCTTGCCGGCACCCCGCGTAACCAGCACCTGGGAACGGCCGAAGTCAGTCAGCGCATACAACCAACGCTTTGGCAGCACCATCGGCTCGCTGCGGCGCAGCCCGACCGGCAATGCCGTCGCCAGTGTCTCGCCTAGCGGCGCCAGGTAGTAACGCGCCACGCGCGGAATCAGCGCCCACAACGCGGCATCGAACAATGGCGGATCGTCGAGCACTTCGAGGATCGGTTTGAGACCCTCGATCGCGCCGGTTTCGACGTCGATGACGATGCCGACCACGCGGCGGCGGCCGAATTCGATGGCCACGCGGGCACCGGGTTGCGGCGCGTCCATGCCGTCGGCCAGCGCGTAATCGAAAAGACGCGGCAGCGGGACGGGGACGGCGACGCGCAGGCGCGCTGTCATCTCGTCCATGCCTTGCCGAACCTTGGACAATGGACAGCGGCGGCACACGGCTCTGCTGGGTTCGGACTTGTCCGAACGCCGTTGCGGTTGCTTCTCGATCCTGCGCGGCAATGGTGCCAACCGCCGGCAGATGACCAAAGCAGGAGCGTTCGGACAAGTCCGAACCCACGAAAAGCGCCAGCCTCCGACCCGGCCTGCACGTCGCTCCCTAAACCGGCAACATCTCCACCAGCGGCGCCAGCACGCGGCGGTGGATCTCGAACTGGCCGGAGAAGCGCTCGCCAGCCTTGGCGCGCATGCGCGGGGCGTGATCGCGCAGGTAAACCATCAGCGCGTGATGGCTCTCCATCCGATAGTGGACGACGATTTCCTGGTGTTCAGGAGTGGCGACCTCCGGTTCCACGATCAGCACCTCGGCGCTGACGAAACCAGGCAGGGTCAGAAGTTCACGCATGTGATCGCCGAGCCACGCGCGGTAGTCGTCGGCGACCGCTTCGCCGACCTTGATGTTGACTTCGTAGACGATCATGCGGGTATCAGGAAACCTGATCAGAGGAGGGAGTGGGGCGGAACCTTCGCCACAGGCGACGTTTCCGCCGACGGTTTGGTCGGGACATGATGGCGGAAACTTCGCCAGACGCGAAGTTTCCACCTTACAGATTGACCAGGCTCGCCACCAGCGCGCCGACCATGGTGAAACTGACCAGACAAAGATACAGCGTGCCGATGATCGAAAAAGCAATCGGCGTCCCCCACCAGCGCTGTCTGTAGACACGCTTTTGCGTCAGAAACAGATTGATCGGAATCCAGGCGATGGCAAAGCCCATCAGCATCCACCAGGGATTGGTCCAGCCTGCCGGCCAGCGTTCGGCTATCCACGAGAAGGTGATCGCAACCAGGATGCCCATGTAGATGAAGGTGTGGCTATGGATCGCCACCATCAGGTGTTCCATGTACAACCGACGTTTGAACACCAGCACTAGTTTCAGCAACAGCGCGAAGATCGGCAGCAGCACGAACATGCTCTGCGGCAGCACTCGCAGGAAGGCGTGGCCGAGACGCTTGGGGTCATCGCGCACCAGTTCCATGTTGGCCTTGATGATGCCGATGTAGTCGTTCAACCACTGATTGCCATCCGCTGGCAGCCAGTCGAAGGTCAGAGGGTTGTCGGTCGGGTGCCAGGGCTGGTCGCCCCAAAAGGTCAGCGTCAGCGGTTTCTTCTTGACGTTGCCGGATCTCTCGCCTTCGGTGCCGCTGTCGTCTTCATTGCCGACCGCGACGGGAGCCTTTGCTTCGACAGTCGCCCCGATTTCCGGTTGCGTTGCGGGAGTCGCGGCGGGCGACGGCGACGGTTCATGCTCCGACTCTGCTTCTTGCCCCTCCGCCACAACCGAATCGGCATTGATGACTGCGATGTCGCCGTTGTCGTCGACCTTGATCCCGCCCAGGTCGCTCATCGAGGTGACGACCACGAACAGCAGCGCACTGGTGACGAGGTAAATACGCAGCGGGCGAACGAAGCTCATGCGCTGGCCGCGCAGGTACAGTTCGGTCAGGCGCCCGGGCCGGAAGAACAGGCTGACCAGCGTTCGCCAGACGCGCGCGTCGACATCGAACAGATAGTCGAAGGCATCGTTCGACAGCGCCAGCAGGTTGCGGATCGGCGTTCTTTCCGGCTGCCCGCACTGGTGGCAGAACGGCCCCTGCAGGACCGTGCCGCAGTTCTCGCAGGAGCGGCCGCGCCAGGCCTGTGCCTTGCGCTCGCGCCGGCTGCGCGCCGCGACCGCGACGGATTTCTCCGCAGCCGCTGGCAGCGCGCCGATTTCGCTCATCGCGCCGACACCATGCGCTGCTCGCGCATCCAGGCGACGGTATCGGCGAGCAGGTGATCGAGCGGTGTGATCTTGAGATCGAGCTGTTGTTGTGCCTTGCTGAAATCGCAACGCATGCGCTGGCAGACAAAGGCCACCGATTCCGGCGTCAGGTCGGGCTCCTTGCCGGTCAGCCGGCTGATCCAGTCCTTGGCCTGGGCAACAGCCTTGAGTGCGATTGCCGGAATCGGCTTGCTCGGCGTCGGTTTGCCGAGTTGGCGCCCGATACGCTGCACCAGGTCGAGAAAACTCGTCTGCTCGCCGCCGAGCAAGTAGTTCTCGCCACAGATGCCGCGCTCGGCTGCATGGATGTGTGCGCGCGCTGCCTCGCGCACGTCGACGAAGGCGCCGCTGCCGGGCGGCACGCCGGGCAGTTTCTGCTGGTCCACCATGACGATCAGGCGCGCCCAGTTGTTCGTGTCGCCTGGGCCGAAGATGTGCGTCGGGTTGCAGATCACGGCATCCAGGCCCGCCTTGACGGCGGCTTGCACCTCGACCTCGCCGAGCGCCTTGGTGTGCGAATAGTTGATCCAGGAGCCGCGGCCGAGGTGCGGCGAGGTCTCGCTGATGACCTCGTCGGTCAGGCCGTACACGGCGACGCTCGAGGTGTGCACCAGGCGGCCGACGCCGGCGCGCAGCGCCGCCTGCACCACGTTGCGCGTGCCGCCGACGTTGATGCGTGTCTGTTCGGCGAACTTCGGTTTCCATGACGCAGTGTTGGCGGCGACATGGAACACCAGATCGGGCTTGCCGCGCAGGGCGGCGTCCAGCGACGCCACATCGGTCACATCGCCCTGGCAAGGCTCGAAAGCGAGGCCGCGCAGGCTCGCCAGCGCGCCTTCGGAGCGATACAGCGCGCGCACCTGGTAGCCGCGCTCGCACAGCAGCCGCACCAGATGGCCGCCGAGAAATCCGGTCGCACCGGTCACAACAGCGGTCGGCATGGCGCGTCCCCCAGGTTCAGTCCAGCCCCGTAAGATACGCGGCCCCGCGATCGATGGCAGGGGACGAGTGACGAGGCGCTGGTAGAGCCGAGCTTGCTCGGCTCGGTGAAGCCGAAAGGCAGCGGAGCAAGCTCCGCTCTACAGAAGCGTCGGTCGCCGAGGTGATCGCAGTGCAGTCGAGCTTGCCGGTATGTCGGTCTGCGATTCAACGCGGGGCAGGGGACCCAGTTCGCGCCATGGATGGCGAGTGGCAGGTTGGTCCCGTGCCACGCCCCTTGCTCTTTCGGATCTTGTTTCTGATCAATGACCTGCGATATGCATAGTGAAACCTACCCCGCGCATCTGAAGTCGACGTTGCGCCTGGCGGCGCCGCTCGTCGTCGGCCAGTTGTCGGCGATGGGCATGAGCGTGGCCGACAGCGTGATCGCCGGGCGCATAAGCGCGGCGGCCCTGGGTGGAGTGGCGGTCGGCGCCGCGATCTACAGTTTCTCTCTGTTGCTGACCATCGGCGTGCTCGGCGCAGTCACGCCGACTGTGGCGCAGTTGTTCGGCGCCAGGCGATTCGACGAGATCGCGCCGCGCGCGCGTCAGGGCTGGTGGCTGGTGCTGGCGCTCGGGTTGACGGTGATGCTGGTGTGCTTCAACGCGAGCTTGCTGCTGAAGGCGATCGGCATCGATCCGGCGCTGTATCCCTATGCCAGCGATTTCCTGCGCGGCGTCGGCTGCGGCGGTCCGGCGCTGGCCGCCTTCTTCATGTTGCGCGGTTATGCCGATGGCCTCGGGCGCACCAAGCCGGGAATGGTGGCCTCCACTCTGGGGCTGGTGCTGCTGGTGCCGCTGGCGATCGTGCTCGCCTTCGGCGCCGGACCGATTCCGGCGCTCGGCACCTTCGGACTCGGGCTGGCCACCGCGATCGCGTTGACCGTGGAGGCGATAGGCCTCGCCTGGTATCTGCACCGCGCCCAGTGGTTCCAGCGCTTCGGCAGCATCCTCAAGGTCGACCGGCCGCAATGGGAACCGATCCGCGCCCTGCTGGCCATCGGCCTGCCGATGGCCTTCGCCTGGCAGATGGAAGGCGGACTGTTCATCGTCGTTGCGCTGCTGATGGGGCGCATCGGCGGCGACTGGGCCGCCGCGCATCAGATCGCCATCAGCGTCGCCTCGGTCGCGTTCATGATCCCGCTCGGGCTGGCACAGGCGGTGACCGTGCGTGTCGGCCATGCGCGCGGCGCCGGCGATATCGTCGGCGTGCGCCGCGCCGGTGTCACCGGATTGGGTCTTGCGCTGGCGACGCAGACGTTTTCTGCAGCCGTGATGCTGATCTTCGCCGCGCAGATCACGCGGCTGTATGCGCCCGGCGCCGAGTCGCTGGTGCCGCTGGCGGTGCAACTGATGTTCCTCGCCGGCATCTTCCAGTTGTCCGACGGCATCCAGGTGGTTGCCGCCGGTGCGCTGCGCGGACTCAAGGACACGCAATTGCCGATGTACATCACCGCGCTCGCCTACTGGGGCGTCGGCTTCCCGCTCGCCTGGGGCCTTGGTTTCGGCACCGGCCTCGGCGCGCCCGGGTTGTGGATCGGCTTCATCGCCGGCCTGACCATGGCGGCGATCCTGCTCAACTGGCGATTTACGGTGATGCTGCGGCGGTTGTCGGGGTAAGTGCGACGGGAAGTGCTTTTTGTCCGCAAAGGACGCAAAGGACGCAAAGAGAGCCAGGATTGGGGTGCTTGCGCGAGAGTCCCGATCTCCGCGCGCCGATCATCTGCTGGCTTTCCTTTGCGTTCTTTGCGTCCTTTGCGGACCAATGCCTTTAGCGACAAGCCGATTCAGCGACAAGCTGATTCATGGCCTCGCACCGCGTGCTCGCGTAATCTTCCGCCTTTCCTTGATCTCGCCTCCCACCCGTGAGCACATCCATCAACGACCCATTGCTGATCGCCGGCAAGTCCTATTCCTCGCGCCTGTTGACCGGCACCGGCAAGTTCAAGGACCTTGAAGAGACCCGACTGGCGACCGAAGCCGCCGGCGCGCAGATCGTCACAGTGGCGATCCGGCGCACCAATATCGGCCAGGACCGGGGCCAGCCGAACTTGCTCGATGTGCTGCCGCCGGATCGCTACACGATCCTGCCGAATACCGCTGGCTGCTTCAGCGCCGACGAGGCGGTGCGCACCTGTCGGTTGGCGCGCGAATTGCTCGATGGCGCGCCTCTGGTCAAGCTCGAAGTGCTGGCCGACGTCAAGACGCTGTTCCCGGGTGTGGTCGAGACGCTGAAAGCCACCGACATCCTGGTGCGCGAGGGTTTCCAGGTGATGGTCTACACCAACGACGACCCGATCGTTGCGCGGGAGCTGGCCAAACGCGGCTGCGTTGCGGTAATGCCGCTGGCGGCGCCGATCGGCTCCGGCCTCGGCATCCGCAACCCTTACAACATCCTCACCATCGTCGAAGAACGCACGGTACCGATCCTGGTCGACGCCGGCGTCGGCACTGCGTCCGACGCCGCGGTGGCGATGGAACTCGGCTGCGACGGCGTGTTGATGAACACCGCGATCGCCGGCGCGCGTGATCCGATCCTGATGGCATCGGCGATGAAAAAGGCGATAGAAGCCGGCCGCGAGGCCTTTCTCGCCGGTCGCATCCCGCGCAAACGCTTCGCCAACGCATCGTCGCCGATGTCGGGCATGATCGAGTAACTGTCGCTTCGATCGGGGCCCTCTGGAAGAAGTTGACCAAAGAGCCTGGTCCGCAAAGGACGCAAGGAACGCAAAGGAAAGCAGGGGCAGATTCAGTCGGCGCAGGTGACGAGACTGTCGCTGGAACTGATCGATCATTGCGCTTCGCTCTCTTTGCGTTCTTTGCGGACAAAAATGCGGTTCCGCCTGCAAGGATTGATCGACCATGTCCGAACCCGAGTCTCCCGGCGACAAACCGCATCGCGCGATCCGCAGCTTCGTGTTGCGCCAGGGACGCACCACCGATGCGCAGCGCGAGGCGCTGGAGCGCGACTGGCCGCGATTCGGACTGGACTGGCCGCGGCCATCGGCCGATCCGAAATCGTGGTTCGCGGCGCCGCTTCCTGTGGTGGTCGAGATCGGCTTCGGCAATGGCGAGGCGATTGCCGCCGCCGCGGCGGCCGATCCGGCGCGGAATTACCTCGGTATCGAGGTGCATCGACCCGGTGTCGGTCGATTGTTGCGTGAGCTCGCCGCGCGCGGAATCGACAACGTCCGCGTGATTTCGGCCGACGCGGTGGAGGTCCTGCGCGACTGCATCGCGCCCGGCAGCCTCGATGAAGTGCGCCTGTACTTTCCGGATCCGTGGCACAAGACCCGGCACCACAAGCGACGCATCGTGCAGACGCCGTTTGTCGAATTGGTGGCCAGTCGCTTGCGCCCGGGCGGCAGGTTCCACCTGGCCACCGACTGGGAGCCCTATGCGCAGTGGATGCGCGAGGTGCTCGACCCGAGCCCGCTGTTTCGCAATACCGGCGGTGCGGGCGGCTTCGTGCCGCGCCCGGATGGCCGCATCGAGACCCACTTCGAACGCCGCGGACGCAAGCTCGGGCATGGGGTGTGGGATATGGTGTACCAACGCGTTCGATAGTGGTCCTGGTCGCTGGTTGCGAAGGGCGGTTGTCGGTTGCTGGTTGTTGGTTTCTGGCAGCAAGCGCCGAATCTGCGCGTGCCGTTGATCTTGCTGCCAACAACCAACAACCAACAACCAACACCGCCTCTCCCCCTGAACAACTCGCAACGATTCGCAAATTTCCGCTGCCAACCCGCTTAACATCCTTTTAATATCCAGACCTGCGGGCAAACGCCCAGGGATGCTGCGACCGAGATGGAAGGTGGTCTGACACTCTCCTTCGACATCATGCTGGTGCTGGCCATTCTCGGCCTCACGGTGCTGCTGTTCGTGCGCGAGTGGGTCTCGACCGATGTGGCGGCGCTGGTGATCCTGGTGGTGCTCGGCCTGACCCAACTGGTGCCGGCTGAACGTCTGTTCGATGGGTTCGCCTCCAATGCCGTGATGTCGATCCTCGCCGTCATGGTGCTCGGCGCCGGGCTCGATCGCACCGGTGTCCTGGGCCACGCCGCCAGCCTCGTGTTGCGTCTGTCGCAGGGTGAGGAGACGCGCCTGGTGGTGGCGCTCTCGCTGGTTGCCGGCACGGTGAGCGCGTTCATGCAAAATCCGGCGGTGGTGGCGTTGTTCCTGCCGGTCGCCAGCCGTATTGCCGCGCGCACGGGATATCCGCTGTCGCACCTGCTGATGCCGATGGGCTTCTGCGTGGTCCTCGGCGGCACCATGAGCATGGTCGGCAACTCGCCGATGATCCTGTTCAACGATCTGCTGCTCGCCGCCAACCGCAACCTGCCGTCGGGCGCCGAATCGCTGCGCGCGCTGCCGCTGTTTGCCGTATTGCCGGTAGGCCTGGCGCTGTTCATGGTCGGGGTCGGTTACTTCCGCTTTTACGGCAGCAAGGTGCTTTCCGCGCAGGACGACCGCCTGCCGGTGACTCCGGGTACGACCGAAAGTTATTTCGAGCAGGTTTACGGCATCCGCGGCGAGGTTTATGAACTCACCGTCGATGCCGGCAGCGCTCTGATCGGGCACAGTATCCAGGATGCGGAGACGTTGCCCGGTGCGCCGCTGATTCTGGCGATCAAGGACAACCAGGGCGTGCGCGTGGCGCCGCCCGGGGATCAGTTGCTGGCGCACAGCACGGTGATCGGTGCGCTCGGCCCGCCCGAGGCCGTCGAACAGTACGCGCGCGACCACGGTCTGGCGCGCGCACCCCAGTTGCGGCAACTGGAGGAGGCTTTCAACCCGGCGCGCTCGGGCATTTCCGAGGCGGTGATACCGCCGGGTTCTCGATTCGTCGGCAAGACCATCGGCGATCTGCGCCTGCGCAAGCGTTTCGGCATCAGCCCGCTGGCGCTGACGCGCGGCGAGGAGATCTACCGCGAGGACATTCGCCGCATCGAGGTCAAGCCCGGCGATTGCCTCGTGTTTCACAGCGGCTGGCCGGAACTCGCCGAACATGCCCACGAAAAGGACTTCGTGGTGGTCACCGACTATCCCCAGGACGAGCAACGGCCGCAGAAGCTCTGGCACGCCGTGACTTTCTTCGCTCTCGGATTCGGCCTCGCGCTGATCGGCCATTTCCCGCTGTCGGTGGCGCTGTTCGCCGGCGCCGTCGGCATGCTGCTGACCGGCGTGATCAGCATGGACGAGGCTTACAAGGCAATCAGTTGGAAGACGATCTTCGTGCTCGCCTGCCTGATCCCGCTCGGCGCCGCGATGGACAACACCGGCACGGCGGCGTGGCTGTCGCAGGAGGCGTTCACTTACCTCGATGGCTGGCCGATCTGGGCGCTGCAGTTGGCCATGGCGTTGCTGGCGGCAATCGCCGCAATGGCCATCTCGCAGATAGGCGCCACCGTGCTGATGGTGCCGATTGCGATCAACCTGGCGCTGGCGGCCAATGCCGATCCCCTGGAGTTCGCATTGATCGCCGCATTCGGTGCGTCCAACAACTTCCTGACCGCCAGCAACGCGGTGAACTCGTTGATCAGCGGTCCCGGCGGTTATCGTACCCGCGAGTTCGTGCGCATCGGCCTGCCGCTGACACTGTTGTTCGCCGTGACTTCAGTGCTGATGGTCAATTGGGTGTTTGCACGCTGACGGTCCTGGTCCGTTTCGCGGCCAAGCTGAGCTGCGACGCAAGTCGATTTCTTGCGCGATGTCTGGCACGCGATATCGGCTTCGCCGCTACACCAGCGGCTGATCCGCGGTCGACGACGCCAGCCGCACCTCACCATCCACGATTTCGATCGCGACGCGCTTGAGCGACTCGCCGCGACACGGACCGCCAATGCAGTAGCCATCTTCTGGCCGGAATGAAGCGCCGTGGGCCGCGCAGACCAGTTGGCCATGGGCATAAAGGAAGCGTCCGGGCGCCCAGTTGAGCGGTCGCCCGGCGTGCGGACAGACGTTGAGGTAGGCATGCAGGTGGCCACCGCTGCGCAGCAGCACCAGCGTGGAGTCGTCGGCCACGCGTGGATCGATACACTCGATGGCCTGACCCTCGGCCACCTCTGCCGCCGCACACAAGCGCTCGCTCATCCGGCTTCACCCCAGCTTAAACCAATGTCGTGCATGCTAGCGACTACTGAGCCGCTGGAGCGCTGTCGTGGATCGTTTGTTGCTGTCGGGCTCGATCCCGTGGACCCAGCGAGTTGCTGCCGTACTGGTCTGGCTGGTCGGCCTGGCGTTAGTCGCCGGACTGTTGGTGTTCGGGTTTTTCGTCGGCGCCGCCCTGCTCGGCATCGCGGCGATCGGCGGCCTCGTGGCCTGGGCGCGCGTGCGCTTCGGCAAGCCGATTTTCCCGGGCCAGAAACCCCGCGCCGCGCCGCCTCGCGCGGGCGAGACCATCATCGATGCCGAATACGTGGTGATTCGCCGCGACGAGAGATAAGACGCAACCGTCGCAGGCGATTCCGCCGCCAGGGTGGTGTGTCACGGCCGCCAGTTCGGCGGCAGATTCCCGCTGCGCGGGATCCGCCCTACGGTTTCGGGCTCGCATTCTGCTGCAGCCATGCCGCCACGTAACTGCAACTGCCGATCACCTGCCAGCCGCGCTCGCGCGCATGGGCGACGCCAGCCGCAACCAGACGCGCGGCGAGCCCTCGACCGCGCAGCGACGCCGGCGTGTAGGTGTAGACGAAGTCGATCACCGCGGGCGCCAGCATGCGGTATTCGAGCAGCGCCTCGGCACCATCCTCGATGATCACGAAGCGTTGGCGCTCGGCCTGGTGCACTACCGTTGTGGACATGTTCGTGCTCTGGCTAAATTAGATCAATGACTTGCAGATCAAGCATGCGGTGCGGTCGCCCGAGCTCACGCGGCAACCCGGTTTCGCAATACCGGCTACTTGATCCGCGCCAGTATCCCGTCCAGCTCGTCCAGGCTGTTGTAGGCGATCACCAGCTTGCCGCGGCCACCGCGTCCCAGTTGGATCGCAACGCGCGCAGCGAGGCGTTCGGACAGTTCGGTCTCGAGGCTGTGTACATTGGCATCGCGGCGCGGCGCGGCCTTGACCTTGGGCTGCGCCTGCGCCTTGCGCGCCTCGGCCTCGAGTTCGCGTACGCTCCAGTCGTTTTCGGCAGCCAGCGTGGCCAGGCGCACCTGCAGCAGCAGCGGCAGCGTCAGCAGTGCCCTTGCGTGGCCCATGTCGATCTTGTGCGTCTCCAGCAGCTTGCGCGTCTCCGGCGCCAGTTCCAGCAGCCGCAGCAGATTGCTGACCGACGCGCGTGAGCGGCCGACGGCATCGGCAGCGTCCTGGTGGGTCAGGTCGAACTCGTCGATCAGTCGCTTCAGCGCCTGCGCTTCCTCCAGCGGATTCAGGTCTTCGCGCTGGATGTTCTCGATCAGCGCTATGGCGATCGCGTCGTGGTCCTTGACGTCGCGGACGATCACCGGGATTTCGTGCAGGCCGGCCTGCTGCGCGGCGCGCCAGCGGCGCTCGCCGGCAATGATCTCGTAGCGCTCGGCAGCGATGCGTCGCACCACCACCGGTTGCACCACGCCGTGCTTGCGGATCGATGCGGCCAGTTCCGTCAGCCGCTCCGGGTCCATGCCGGTGCGCGGTTGATAGCGACCCGGCTGCAGCGTCTCCACCGGCAGCACCGAGAGGTTGTCGCCGGCGCCGGTCTCGCTGTTCGCGGCGTCGCCCAACAGCGCGTCAAGGCCGCGACCCAATCCTCGTTTTTTCGATGACATGCTGGCTTCCCTGCCTCTCACGCGCTCTGTCGGGCCATTTCGCGTTCATGCCGGATGATCTCGCCGGCAAGACCGAGATAGGCGACTGAACCACGCGATTCGCGGTCGTACTGGGTAATCGGCTGGCCATGGCTCGGCGCCTCGGCCAGGCGCACATTGCGCGGCACGATGGTGCGGAAGACGCGATCGCCGAAGTGCTTGAGCAACTGCGTAGAGACCTCGTTCCCGAGGTTGTTGCGCACATCGAACATGGTGCGCAGCAGGCCCTCGATCTGCAGCGCCGGATTGACGCTGGCCTTGACTGCCTTGATCGTGTCCAGCAACGCGGTGAGGCCATCGAGTGCGTAGAACTCGCATTGCACCGGGATCAGCACACTGTCGGCGGCGGTCAACGCATTCAGCGTCAGCACGCCAAGCGACGGTGGACAGTCGATCAGCACGTAGTGGTAGGTCGATCTGAGCGGCGCCAACAACTGCTTCAACCGCATTTCGCGCCCCGGCAGCGGCATCAGGCGGACTTCTGCGGCGGTCAGGTCGCTGTTGGCCGGGAGCAGATCGTAACCCGCGTCGACCTTGCGGATCGCATCTGCGATCGGCACCTCGTGCAGCAGTACTTCGCATCCGGTGGGCCTAGCGTCCTTCTTGGCCACGCCCGAGCCCATGGTGGCATGCCCTTGCGGATCGAAATCGATCAGCAGCACGCGACGCCGCGTCTCCGCCAGCGCGGCCGCGAGGTTGACACAGGTGGTGGTCTTGCCGACCCCGCCCTTCTGGTTGGTGACTGCGATGATCTTGGCCATAGGGGCGCGATGCTAACCCGATGGCCCTCGAAGCGGTTGTCAGTTGTCGGTCACGGCGATGGCGACCGTTGCTGTTGATTCGGTGGGTCCAGACTTGTCTGGACGCTTGTGGCGTTCAGGCTGGAATGGCGTCCAGACAGGTCTGGACCCACGACAGCGGAGCGACGCGTCCAGACAGGTCCGAGACCACCAGAGCCAGGGCCAAAGCCACCGCCGACGTTATCCGCGTGGTCCGCGCAACGCACGCGCCGGCAGCATCAGCAATGCATGCAGGAAGCTGAACACGCCCTCGACGGCGAATCCAAGCAGCCGGAACGGCAGCAGGATCAACCAGACCAGCGGATAGAGCACCAGCGCCAGCAGTGCCAGCGGCCAGCAGAAGACGAACAGGAGCAACCAGAGCAGGAACGTAGCCATGCGGTCATGATGGGGGCGGGCGGGTGGTTCGGCAATCGGACGGAAGTCATCGGAGCCGGTTGTTGGCAGCCACGGCAAGAACGAAAGGCAGCGGCTCACATGCTCTTGCTGCCAGCAACCAGCACCCGCTTCACACCCGCCGATGCGCATGAATCGACATCAGTATGCCGAAGGCGATCAGCAGCGACACAGCCGAAGTGCCGCCATAGCTGATCAGTGGCAACGGCACGCCCTTCACCGGCATCAACCCGGTGATCATTGCGCTGTTGACCAGGATGTAGACGAAGAAGGTCATGGCGATGGCACCGCCGAGCAATCGGCCATAACTGTCGCGCGCATTTGCGGCGATCCACAGCGATCGTCCCACAACGAAGGCGTACACCAGCATCAGCAGCGCAACGCCGATCCAGCCGAACTCTTCGCTGTAGACGGCGAGCACGAAATCGGTGTGGCGTTCCGGGAGGAATTCGAGCTGGGACTGCGTACCCTGGGTCCAGCCCTTGCCGCTCCAGCCGCCGGAGCCTACGGCAATCTTCGACTGCATGGTCTGCCAGCCTGCACCCAGCGGATCCGAATCCGGCGCCAGGAACTGGTACACGCGGGCCTTCTGGTACTCCTGCATGAACTGCCAGATGACCGGCAGACTGGCAGCGCCAAGTACGGCAAGGCCGCCAATCCACCACCAGGAAATGCCGGCAAGAAAGATCACGAACACGCCACTGCCCACCACCAGAATCGCGGTGCCCAGATCCGGTTGCATCCGGATCAGCGCAGCGGGCAATCCGATCAGGATCAGCGCGACCAACAGCGCGGAGAAGCTGGGCGGCAGCACGCGGTCGTGGAAGTACCACGCCAGCATCATCGGCAGGCCAAGCTTGAGCAGTTCCGAGGGCTGGAAGCGCAAGAGACCAAGGTCCAGCCAACGTTGTGCCCCCTTGCCCTCGCCGAGCACCACCACGGCCAGCAGCAAACCGATGCAGACGGCATAGAACCACGGCGACCAGCGCCGCCAGGTCGACGGCGGAATGCGCATGCACACCAGCAGCAGGGCAAAACCCATGGCGAAGCGCATGCCCTGTTTGTAGACCATCTCGCTGTCCTGCGCGCCAGCGCTCCAGACCACCACCAGACTCAACGCCGACAGCAGCAAAAGCGCGATCAGCAGCGGCAGGTCGACTGCAGTCGGGCGCAGCATCTGGAACAGGCGGCGCGACCAATAGGTGAAGTGGGCGTCGAGGGTCATGGGATGTCTTCGCCGGGGACGCGCGTCGGTGCGGATTCGCTGTCGGGTTGCGCATCGACAGCAGTGGCGGGGTTGGGGGCTGGGGGCTGGGGCGCGGAGGAGGAGTCTTCTGCGGAAGTGGAGTCGTCGAACGCAGGTCGCGCATCCGCGGCCTCGCCCGACGTTCCATCAGCGCGGCCCAGCCCCAAGTCTCCAGTCCCGCTCCTGTTTTCAGGTTCCCCCAGCCACGCATCAAAGATCGCGCGCGCCACCGGAGCGGCCGCCTGGGAACCGGAGCCGCCCTGTTCCACGACCACGGCTATGGCGATGCGCGGCGCGTCGGCCGGGGCATAACCGATGAACAGCGCCTGGTTCTTCTGGCCGGCACTCAGGGTTCGCTGGACGTCGGTGTCGCGGTTGCGCGAGACGCGTTGGGCAGTTCCGGTCTTGCCCGCCATGCGGTAGCTGGCCCCTTGCGCCACCGCACGCGCGGTGCCGGTCGGGCTGTGCAGCACCGCCTCCAGGCCACGCTGGACCAGCGCCATGTGCGCCGGATTGCTCACCATGTTCGCGACCACCAGAGTACCCGGCAAGATGCGCGCCGGTTCGTCGAAACTCGCGCGCAGCGCATGCACCAGGCGCGGTTGGAAGCGCCGGCCATTGCCGGCGATGGCGGCGGTGGCATTGGCCAGTTGCAGCAAGGTTGCGACGTTGTAGCCCTGGCCGATGCCGGCGATGACGGTTTCTCCGGGATACCAGGGCTGGTTGAAGCGCGCCCGCTTCCACTCGCGCGACGGCAGGATCCCGGCCGATTCCCCGTTGAGGTCGATGCCGGTCGGCGTGCCGAAGCCATAGCGCCCGAGGTATTCGTGCATGCGGTCGATGCCCATGTCGAGCGCGAGCTGGTAGTAATAGCTGTTGACCGACTGTGCCAGCGATTCGATCAGATCGACGCGGCCATGGCCACCGCGCTTCCAGTCGCGAAAGGTGATCTCCTGACCGGGAATCTGGAAGTTGCCGCTCGAAAAAATGGTGTAACCGGCATCGCGCACGCCGGATTCGAGCCCGGCCAATGCCATGAACGGTTTCAGGGTCGAGCCCGGTTCGTAGCCGCCTTGCAGGGCGCGATTGAACAATGGGCGACCGGGCGCGTTCAGCAATGCCTGGTAGTTGCTCTGCGAGATGCCGTTGACGAACAAGTTGGCGTCGTAGGAGGGCACGCTGACGAAGGCCAGCACTTCGCCGTTGGCCGGATCGATGGCGACCGCCGCGCCCAGTTGCCCCGCCATGGCTGCCGCAGTCGCGCGCTGCAGATTGGCATCGATGGCGAGGTAGACATTGTCGCCGGCGCGCGGCGGTGAGCGTTCCAGTACGCGCAGCACTCGTCCTTCGGCATTGGTCTCGACCTTTTCGTAGCCAACATCGCCATGCAATTGCGATTCGTAGTAGCGCTCGATGCCGGTCTTGCCGACGTGCGTGGTGCCGGCATAACGCTCGGCGTCGAGGTTGCCGAGGTCGGTGGGGTCGATGCGCCCGACATAACCCACCACATGGGCAAACAACTCACCCTCCGGGTAATGCCGGGTCAGATACGGCACCACATCCACACCGGGGAAGCGGTAACGCTCCAGCGCGAAGCGCGCGACTTCGTCGTCGCTCAGGCGCAGGCGCAGCGGCAGGCTCTGAAAGCGTCTGCGTGCACCGACCAGATCCATGAAGCGTTTGCGCTCATCGTCATCGACGGCGATGACCTGGCCCAGTTCGTCCAGCGTGCCACGCAGATCGCCGACGCGTTCAGGCACCAGTTCCAGCCGATAGGCGAGGCGGTTATCGGCAAGGATCTGACCGTTGCGATCAAGAACCAGGCCGCGTGCCGGAGGCAGCGGCTGCAGTTTCACGCGGTTGCGCTCGGAACGGGCTGCGTATTCGCTGTGCCGCAGGATCATGAGTTCGCCGAAACGCGCCAGCAGCACGACAAAAACCACCAGCATCACCAGGAACGAGAGCACGGCGCGGCGCTGGAACAACAGCGATTCGAGCTGCTGGTCCTTGATGGGTGTGTGGCGGCGCGCTCGCGGCATTTGATGACTTGCGTGGATTTCGTTCAGTTTCGGCCTTTCGGCGGGATGCAGTTGGTGCTCGTGCCGCGATGGCCGTCAATGGCGTTCGCGCTGCGCCTGGCGGCGGCGCAGGCGCAGGCCATCGAGCAGCAGGAAGACCCACGGCCATACCGCCATGCCGACCATCGGCGACAGCCAGAACAGCAACGGTGGCCAGCTCGATCCGCTCATCATGCGGATCCACAGGTCGAGCACGCGATCATTGAGCAACAATGCGAATACTGCGCCGGCCTGTTGCCAGATCGGGAAGAACCGCAGCCGGTGGCGAAAGCGCAGCGTCAGGTAGACCAGGATCACCATGCGCAGTGCGTGCTCGCCCAGCAGGCTGCCGTAGAGCACATCGGCGACCAGTCCGAGCACGAACGCGTGGCCAAGGCCGGCGATTTCCGGCGCCTCCAGCGCGAAATAGGTCAGCACCAGAGCCAGGCTCATCGGCTTCATCACCGCCAGCCAGGTGGGCAACGGCAACAGCGCAAACAGCAGCGACAGCGCGACTGCAATCAGGAACATGCGATAGTTGCCGCGCAACATTCGCATGGTCAGGGCTCCTGGTCGACCGCGGACGGCAGCGGCGTGCTGCGACCGGGCGGCAGTGTCGGCTCCGGCGGCCCGATCCATTCGATCGGCTTGACCGCGAGCAGTTCGCGATTGCGACCGAGCCCAGACAAGGGTCGCGCATAGGCGATCGCGAAGGCAGCATCGGTCGGGCGCTCGACAGCGGTGATTTCGCCCACCGGTATGCCCGCCGGGAAGCGTCCGCCGACGGCAGTCGTCAGCAGGCGGTCGCCGACGCTGAGGTCGACGCTGAGCGGTAGATTGGGCAGCGCCAATCGGGTCGCATCGCCCGTGCCGTAAGCGATCGATTTGACGCCATTGCGCGATACCTCGACCGGCAGGGCGTGACTGGGGTCGGTGATCAGGATCGCGAAGGCGCTGTTGGCCCCCGCCGCGCTGACTTGTCCAACCACGCCGAAAGCGTCGATGAGACCGTCGCCGCGAGCGAGTCCGGCGTCGCTGCCACGGTCCAGCAGCAGGCGGTGCCGAAACGGATCAAGATCGAGGTCCACCAGGCGCACCAGGGTGCCGGCGACCGCCTGTCGCCGTGTTGCTTCGACCAGCGCAAGCACCCGGGCGTGCGCCTCGCCCTCCGACCGCCGTTGATGCAGTTCAGTCTGGGCTGCGAGCAGCGCTTCGCGCAGCGCGCGATTTTCGTTGGCCAGCGCATCGCGGTCGCGCGCAGCGAGGTGGATCGCTTCGATGCCGGCGAGCGGCAGCGACGCCAGCCAGTAGACCGGCGCCGTCAGCGTAGCCGCACGCTCGCGGACCGCAACCAGGAACCCGCGCTGACGATCCGCCAGCATCAGCATGATCGCCAGCGCCAGCAGCACCACCAGCTTCAGCGTGCCCGGCCGCCCACCCGCGAACAACGGCGCCTGCGTATTGGAGCCGGGGCCCATCATGCTGCTTGCTCGACCCGGTGTGATTGGGCAAAGAGCATTGTCCGCAAAGGACGCAAAGGACGCAAAGGACGCAAAGAGAGAAAGCGGCGCTCAGACTGAAAACGAACGGCATCGGCGCTCGCGGTCGACTGCCGGGCGTACGTCATTCCGGCACGCCACGAAGGCAACGAGTCCACTTTTCGCACGCTCTTCTTTGCGTCCTTTGCGTCCTTTGCGGACCCAGCTCTTGCAGCCAGGCCCGCAGTTACCCTCAATCGTTGGCGAACAAGTCCGGCCCGTATTCGTCGATCAGTTCCAGGGCGCGGCCGCCGCCGCGGGCGACGCAGGTGAGCGGATCGTCGGCGATGTGCACGTGCAGGCCGGTCACTTCGGAAATCAGCTTGTCGATGTCGCGCAGCAGTGCGCCGCCGCCGGTAAGCACGATGCCACGTTCGGCGACGTCCGAGCACAATTCCGGTGGCGTCTGTTCGAGCGCGATCTTGACCGCGCTGCAGATGCCCGACAGCGGTTCGTGCAGGGCTTCCAGCATCTCGTTGGAATTGATCGTGATGTTGCGCGGCACGCCCTCGGCCAGGTTGCGACCGGAGACTTCCAGCTCGCGAACTTCGGAGGACGGATAGGCGCAGCCGACTTCGATCTTGATGCGCTCGGCGGTTGCTTCGCCGATCAGCGTGCCGTGGTTGCGGCGCACGTAGTTGATGATGGCTTCGTCGAACTTGTCGCCGCCGATGCGCGCCGAGTTGCTGTAGACGATACCGTTCAGCGAAATCACCGCGACTTCGGAAGTGCCGCCGCCGATGTCGATGACCATCGCACCGCGCGCCTCGTGAATCGGGATGCCGGCGCCGATCGCCGCCGCCATCGGCTCTTCGATCAGGAACACGTCGCGCGCACCGGCGGCTTCGGCCGAATCGCGGATCGCACGGCGCTCGACCTGGGTCGAACCGCACGGCACGCACACCAGTACGCGCGGGCTCGGGCGGAACAGGCGATTCGGATGCACCTTGCGGATGAAGTGCTTGAGCATCGCCTCGGTCATGGTGAAGTCGGCGATCACGCCGTCCTTCAGCGGGCGCACGGTCATGATGTTGCCGGGCGTGCGCCCGAGCATGCGTTTGGCCTCGGCGCCGACCGCCGCCACCGAGCGCGGGCCGCCGGGTCCGCGATCCTGGCGGATCGACACCACCGAGGGTTCATTCAACACGATGCCCTGGCCACGCACGTACACCAGGGTGTTCGCGGTACCCAGGTCGATGGACAAATCGGTCGAGAACAGACCGCGAAGTTGCTTGAAACCGAACATTGGGGAATAGCCTGATCGATACGGGACGCCGGGGTCGCCGACCCGGGCGGGCAGCCGTCTGGAATTTCGGGGCGCGTCGGCCCTGGCAATCGGGCGCGCGAACAAAGACAGAGCTTAGCCCGCGAAATCTATCAAGCGCAGACCCGAGTGAACAAGCTAAAAGCTCGCAAGATGCGGGCATTTGCACGCATTTTCGAACTCCGATTCACCTCTCCGCAGGTCGCGCTGGTGCCTCAGGCTGCTGCGCGATCCACGCCCGGCGCAGATCAGGATCCATCGCCAGCAACTCCTGATGCAAGCGGCGTCGTTCGTCGGGCATGCGTGATTGCATGATCCGCCGCAGCTTCTGGCGCTCGGGCGGCGACAAGGCTTCGACCATCGCGCGCGTCGCCGCGCGATCCTGTTCCGGTACGCGGTTCCAGAATCGGCGCGCATCCTCTGCCTGCTGGGTGGCGCGCAGTCCGCTCAGGAATCCGCGCCGCTCTTCCGCGCTCATGCCCTCGAAACGACGTTTGAGGTCCTCGCGTTGCTGCGGCGGCAGATAACGGAAACGCTCGAACTGCCGTTTGAGTTCGCGCTGCTGTTCGGGCGGCAGTTCGCGAAAGGCTCGATAACGTTGTCGAATCTGTTCGCGGCGGTCAGCAGGCAGGCTCTGCCATTGGGAAAAGCGGTCGGCCGCCGCAGCGCGCTCGTCGGGCGTCAGCAGCAGCCAGCGGCGAGCTCCGCGCAACAAACGGTCCTGGGTTGGCGCATCGAGGCGTTCCCAGCTGTCGGCATGCGGCGCCAGCACACGTTGCTCGTCCTTGCCAAGATCGTCCCAGACCACCGGTGGAGGCGCCTGGGCCAGCAACGCAGCGCTCGCCGCTGCCAGCAGCAAGACCAGCAGCGCGCTCAGCCAACGCCGCCGGACCCGGTGTGTGTCAACGAGGACGTTGCGCTTCATCGCGATCATCGTCCCTGGTGGGTTGGGCAGCGGGCGCAGCATCGTCGGATTCCCGTTCTTCTGGGTCATGGTGGGTCCAGACGGGTCTGGACGATTCTTCCTGCAGTGCCATCGGGTCGACGAAGTCGCCGTTGGCATCCTCGAATTCACTCAGGTACAGCAACAGTTCGGCGCTCGGCAGCGGATCGGCTTCCGCCGCCGGAGCCGCATCGCCGACGCCGGCGACCAGCATCAACCATCCAGCGATTGCAACTCCAGCCACGCGTAGAACTCCAGGTTTTCGATCATCTCGAGTTCCTCGCTGCTGGCGAGCAGGTCCAGGTCATCGACCGTCGACGGTGTCGTCGCCACCGGCAACGCTTGCGTCGGCTCCGGCGTGCGTGTCGTCACGGCCAGCGCCAGCACCGCCGCGATGCTGGCAGCGAGGGCGTAGGGCAACAACGGCAGGCGTGCCTTGCGCTGGGCCAGGCCTGCGTCGAGCGCCGCCTGGCGCGCACGATTGAGGCGCGACGCAGTCGCCGCGTCGAGGTCGCGCACCTCTTCGTCGAGTTGGGCGCGCAGCCGATCCAGCCAGCGCGTTTCTTCAGGCGCATTCATCGATGATCCTCCAGGCGCCGTTTGAGCGCGTCCATCGCCCGGAACAGGTGCGTCTTCACGCTGCCTTCCGAGCATCCCATCACCGCTGCGGTCGCGGCCACATCGAGGCCCTCCCACACGCGCAGGAGAAACGCCTGCCGCTGGCGATCGGGCAGTGCCTTCAGCGCGGCGTCGATCGCGTGAGCGGCTTGCCTGCCGTGCAACTGGTCGAGTGGGCCTGCGCTGACCAGGTCCGCGACCTGCGCCATTGGGTCGTGGTCGGCGTCCTGGTCGTTGCCGCCCTTGAAGAAAACGCGCCAGCGGCGCCGCACCGATTGTCGCCGGTGATGGTCCTGGATGCGGCTGTCCAGCACCCGCCAGTAGAGTGGCGCCCAGTCGGCCTCAGGCTTGTCGCCATAACGTTTGACGAACCCGAGCATGCTGTCCTGCACCAATTCCAGCGCGTCATCCATGTCGTTCACCGCAAACTGCGCCATGCGCAGCGCGCGCCGTTCGACGCCGCGGAAAAAGCCGTCCAGGCGTTCACGCAGGCACGTGGCGGCGTTGGCGTGCTCGGTCATGGTCCTGGCATCGGTGTGTTCCATCACGATCATCGTCGATCCGCTTGCGACTTTCACAGGTGGGTCAACGCGGCCGCATGGATCTGGTTGACAGGGGAGCGTCCAGACAAGTCTGGACCTACCAGGAGCTTGCACCGCTCCTCACTCGCTTCTGATCTTGCTTCTGTGGGTCCAGACTTG
>CALEZI010000202.1 GCA_937928755.1 uncultured Rhodanobacteraceae bacterium
GCGTCGAGATGGTCATGCCGGGCGACAACATCAAGATGGTGGTGTCGCTGATCGCGCCGATCGCGATGGAAGAAGGCCTGCGCTTCGCGATTCGCGAGGGCGGCCGTACCGTCGGCGCCGGTGTGGTGGCGAAGGTGATCAAGTAACTGCTTTTTGCCCTGTGATTGCGAAAGGCGGGGCAAGGGGCAGGGGGCAGGGGCTGGACCTTGCGGCACGGTCCGGCGTTGAGGTGCGGTTGAGCAACAAGTCGCGTTATGGGCAGGCAATACGTCGCGGTAGGGCCCCTGCCCCCTGACCCTTGCCCCGTTTGTGATCTTGTTGCAGATGTGTAGTGCGTCAGGAGCGCTGCCAGGAGGCGGCTTCCCATGAGTTCCTTTAACCGAAGTTAAACGATTCGGAAAAGGGGTTGGAATTTGCAAAACCGCGGAGTATAGTCCGCGGCCCTCTTGCTCGCTTTTGGCGAGTGGGAACAAACATCGGCGGTGGGGCGCAGGCTCAAGGATGTGGCGATCGGGCGAACTGCTCGGCGTGAACACCGCTACGGAGAGAGACAATGGCACAGCAACAGCGAATTCGTATTCGGCTGAAGGCGTTCGATCATCGTTTGATCGACCGTTCAGCCAGCGAGATTGTCGAGACGGCTAGGCGCACCGGCGCCCAGGTCCGTGGTCCAATTCCTCTGCCCACCAAGATCGAGCGCTACACCGTGCTCGTGTCTCCGCACGTCGACAAGGACGCGCGCGATCAGTACGAGACACGCACGCACAAGCGTGTGATGGATATCGTCGACCCCAACGACAAGACCGTGGACGCGCTGATGAAGCTCGACCTGGCTGCCGGCGTCGACGTTCAGATCAAGCTCTACTGAGCCGCCTGGGAGAGCAGACATGACTATCGGATTGGTCGGCCGCAAGTGCGGCATGTCCCGAGTGTTCACCGAAAACGGCGAGTCCGTTCCGGTCTCGGTGATCGAAGTGGAAGCAAACCGCGTCACTCAGGTGAAGACGGTCGACAACGATGGCTACGACGCCATCCAGGTCACCACCGGAACCAAGCGCTCTGCGCTGGTCAACAAGCCCAAGGCAGGTCATTTTGCCAAGGCGAAGACCGGTGCGGGCCGTGGTTTGTGGGAATTCCGCCTGAATGCGGACGACGTCGGCAAGTTCGATCTCGGAGCCGAGATCAAGGCCGACATCTTCAGCGAAGGCCAGTTCGTCGACGTGTCCGGCGTGACCCGCGGCAAGGGCTTCGCCGGCACCATCAAGCGTTGGAACTTCTCGATGGGCGATGCGACTCACGGTAACTCGTTGAGCCACCGTTCGCCGGGCTCGATCGGCCAGCGCCAGACGCCGGGCCGCGTGTTCAAGGGCAAGAAGATGGCGGGCCACATGGGCAACGCCAACGAGACGGTTCAGAACTTGCGCGTCGTGCGCGTCGACGTCGATCGCAACCTGTTGCTGGTCCGCGGCGCCATCCCCGGCGCGCCGGGCGGTGACGTCGTTGTGCGTCCGGCTTCGAAGGGGCGCTGAGGAATGACCATGGAACTCAATGTCGTAGGCGGATCTCCGATCCAGGTCTCTGAGGTGGTGTTCAATCGCCCCTATTCCGAGGCGCTGGTGCACCAGATCGTCACCGCGTATCGCAATGCCGGTCGCTCCGGCACCAAGGCGCAGAAGACGCGCTCGCAGATGTCCGGTACCACCAAGAAGTTCAAGAAGCAGAAGGGCGGTGGCGCCCGTCACGGCGACTATCGCGCTCCGATCTTCGTCGGTGGTGGTCGCGCGTTTGCCGCCAGCCCGCGCAGCTTCGCGCAGAAGGTGAACCGCAAGATGTACCGCGGCGCCATGCAGGCGATTCTTTCCGAGCTGATCCGCCAGGATCGCGTCAAGGTGATCTCGGCGCTGGATGTTGCAGCTCCGAAGACCAGGAACTTCGTCGCCAAGTTGGCCGAACTGGGCGTCACGCGCGCCACCTTCGTCGCCAGCGAAGTCAGCGAAGCGGCCTACCTTGCCGCGCGCAATATTCCGCATGTGCATGTCGTCGACGTGCACGGCTTGAACCCCGCGAGCCTGGTCGGCACCGACAATCTGGTATTGACGATCGACGCGGTCAAGAAGATCGAGGAGTGGCTGTCGTGAGCAACGAACGTTTGCTGTCGGTGCTTATTGCGCCGCGTGTCTCCGAGAAGACGGCGCGCATCCAGGCCGACCACAACCAGTACGTCTTCGAGGTTGCCACCATTGCAACCAAGCAGGACGTCAAGGCTGCGGTCGAAGCTCTGTTCAAGGTCAAGGTCGAAGACGTGCAGGTCATGAACGTCAAGGGCAAGACCAAAGGCTTTCGCGGTCGCTCCGGCAAGCGGGCTGACTGGCGCAAGGCGTATGTGACGCTGGCCGATGGTCAGTCCATCGAATTCGGCGCGCAGGGCTAAGAGGAAGTCGATCATGCCTTTGCAGAAAGTAAAACCCACTTCTCCTGGCCGACGCGGTGTCGTCAAGGTCGTTTCCCCCGAGCTGTACAAGGGTGACCCGTACGCGCCGTTGACCGAGCCACAGGCCAAGTCCGGCGGACGCAACCACCACGGGCGCATCACCACGCGTCATCGCGGCGGTGGTTCGCGTCAGCACTATCGTCTGATCGATTTCAAGCGCGACAAGGACGGCATCGCCGCCAAGATCGAGCGCCTGGAGTACGACCCGAACCGCACCGCGCACATCGCGCTGTTGCTGTTCGTCGATGGCGAGCGCCGTTACATCATTGCACCGAAGGGTGCCAAGGTCGGCGATACCATCCTGAGCGGACGCGATGCGCCGATCAAGACCGGTAACTGCCTGCCGTTGCGCAACATGCCGATCGGCAGCACGGTACACTGCATCGAGATGAAGCCGGGCAAGGGCGCGCAGATCGCACGTTCGGCCGGTGCTTCCGCCCAGTTGGTCGCTCGTGAGCAGGGTTACGCCACGCTGCGCCTGCGCTCCGGCGAAATGCGCAAGGTTCCGGCCGATTGCCGCGCCTGCGTCGGCGAAGTGTCGAACTCCGAGCACAACCTGGAACAGTTGGGCAAGGCCGGCGCCAGCCGCTGGCGCGGCATCAAGCCGACTGTTCGTGGCGCCGCGATGAACCCGGTGGATCACCCGCACGGTGGTGGCGAAGGCCGCTCCGGTCAGGGCAATCCGCACCCGGTGTCGCCGTGGGGTACGCCGTCGAAGGGCTACAAGACCCGCAAGAACAAGCGGACCAGCGTTTTCATCGTGCGTCGTCGCAACGGCTGATTAGGGAATAACGGATCATGTCGCGTTCATTGAAGAAAGGCCCGTTTGCCGATCTGCACCTTCTGAAGAAGGTCGAGGTCGCCGCAGCCGGGAACAGCAAGAAGCCGATCAAGACGTGGTCGCGCCGTTCGATGATTCTGCCGGAAATGGTGGGTCTGACGATTGCGGTGCACAACGGTCGTCTGCACGTGCCGGTCGTGGTCAACGAAAACATGGTGGGCCACAAACTTGGAGAGTTCGCGCCGACGCGCACCTTCAAGGGCCACTCCGGCGACAAGAAGGCAGGAAGGTAATCATGCAAGCGCGCGCAATTTTGCGTACGGCGAGAATCTCGCCGCAGAAGGCACGACTGGTCGCCGATCAGGTTCGTGGGTTGGCCGTGGGTCCGGCAGCGCAGCTGTTGACCTTCAGTCCGAAAAAGGCCGCGGGAATGATCCGCAAGGTGCTGCTGTCGGCGGTTTCCAACGCCGAGAACAACCTCGGCGCGGATGTCGACGAGCTGAAGGTCACGACAATTTGTGTCGACGAAGGCCCGCAGTTGAAGCGGATGCACGCCCGAGCCAAGGGTCGCGGCAACCGGATCATCAAGCGCACGAGCCATATCACAGTGATCGTCGGCGACGGCCGCGCGGACTGAGGATCGAAAAATGGGTCATAAAGTCAATCCTATTGGTATCCGTCTCGGCATCTCCCGCGACTGGAATTCGAAATGGTATGCCGGCCGCAAGGAATTCGCGGACTACCTGATCGCCGACCTGAAGGTGCGCGAGTACCTGAAGAGCCGTCTGTCGCAGGCGGGTATCAGCAAGATCCAGATCGAACGCCCGGCCAAGACGGCGCGCCTGACCATCTACTCGGCGCGTCCGGGTGTGGTGATCGGCAAGAAGGGCGAAGACATCGAGAAGTTGCGCAAGGAAGTCTCCGACATCATGGGCGTGCCGACGCACGTCAATGTTGCGGAAATCCGCAAGCCGGAACTGGATGCGCAGCTGGTCGCCGAATCGATCACCCAGCAGTTGGAGCGCCGCATCATGTTCCGCCGCGCCATGAAGCGCGCGGTGCAGAATGCGCTGCGCCTCGGCGCCCTGGGCGTCAAGGTGTCCGTTGCGGGCCGCTTGAATGGTGCGGAAATTGCGCGCTCCGAGTGGTATCGCGAAGGTCGCGTTCCGCTGCACACCCTGCGCGCCGATATCGACTACGGCTTCGCCGAGGCGAAGACCACGTACGGCATCATCGGCGTCAAGGTGTGGATTTATCGCGGTGACGTGTTCGATCTCCATGCGCATCAGGCCGAACCGAAGGCCGAGCGCTCGCAGGCGAAGTAAGGAGTACTCAAGCCATGCTGCAACCTGCACGAACCAAATATCGCAAGATGCACAAGGGCCGCAACGATGGCCTGGCATTTGTCGCGAACAAAGTCAGCTTCGGCGAGTACGGCCTGAAGGCCGTGGAGCACGGTCGTCTGACCGCGCGCCAGATCGAGGCGGCACGTCGAACCATTTCGCGCTTCGTCAAGCGCGGAGGCAAGTTGTGGATTCGCGTGTATCCCGACAAGCCGATCAGCAAGAAGCCGATCGAAGTCCGCATGGGTAACGGCAAGGGCAGCGTCGAGTATTACGTCGCCCAGATCCAGCCCGGTCGGATGATCTACGAGATGGAAGGCGTCACCGAAGCCCAGGCGCGCGAAGCGATGGCGCTGGCCGCGGCGAAGCTTTCCGTGAAGACCATTTTTGTTACCCGCTCGGTGCTGTGATGAATGCCAGTGAACTTCGTGTCAAGTCGATCGCCGAGCTGAACGAACAGCTCCTTGGCCTGCGCCAGGAACAGTTCAATCTGCGCATGCAGCGCGGTCAGGGTCAGCAGACCCAGCTTCACCAGATCAAGCGTGTACGCCGCGATGTCGCACGCGTCAAAACCGTCATCGCCGAGATCGAGCGCAAGGGTTAAGCCATGAGCGAGCAGCAGACAGAAAACACCAAGAAGGCGCGCCCGCTCGTTGGCGTCGTGGTCAGCGACAAGATGACCAAGACCGTCACCGTGCTGGTCGAGCGTCAGGTCCAGCACGGCGTGTACGGCAAGTACATCCGCCGTTCGACCAAATTCCATGCGCACGACGAACTCGGTGCACGCGAGGGCGATACCGTGACCATCACTTCCTGCCGTCCGATCTCCAAGACCAAGAGCTATGCGGTCACCGAGATCGTACGTCGCGCTGGCGAGTAACCGGAGCACGTCATGATTCAGATGCAGAGCACGCTCGCCGCAGCGGACAACAGCGGTGCGAAGGAACTGATGTGCATCAAGGTGCTCGGTGGCAGCAAGCGCCGCTACGCCCACATCGGCGACGTCATCAAGGTCTCGGTGCGCGATGCGATTCCGCGCGGCAAGGTCAAGGAGGGTGAGGTCTACGACGCTGTCGTGGTCCGTACCCGCAAGGGCGTGCGTCGTCCGGACGGCTCGCTGCTGCGATTCGACGGCAACGCCGCGGTGTTGTTGAACAACAAACTTGAGCCGATCGGCACTCGTATCTTTGGACCGGTGACGCGCGAATTGCGCTCGGAACGGTTCATGAAGATCGTGTCGCTGGCTCCCGAAGTGCTTTGAGGATTCTGGTATGAAGCGCATCCGTAAAGGCGATCAGGTTGTCGTGATCGCGGGCAAGGACAAGGGCCGCAAGGGTTCGGTCACGCGAGTGACCGCTGCCGGGCGCGTGTTTGTCGAAAACATCAATGTGGTCAAGCGCCACACCAAGGCCAATCCGCAGGCCAATCAGCCCGGCGGCATCATCGAAAAAGAGGCGTCGATCGACGTCTCCAACGTGATGCTGCTGAACCCGAGCACCCAGAAGGGTGACAAGGTCGGTTTCAAGACCGTCAAGAACGACGCCGGTGTGGAGCACAAGGTCCGTGTGTACCGCTCCACTGGCGAAGTCATCGATATTGTTTGAGGTATTGGCCGTGAGCGCGAGACTCGAATCGTTTTACCGCGAAACCGTAGTGCCGAACTTGATCAAGAAGTTCGACTACGCCAACCCGATGCAGGTCCCGCGTCTGGTCAAGATCACGCTGAACATGGGCGTGGGCGAGGCCGTGGGCAACAAGAAGATCCTTGAGAATGCGCTGGACGACATGACCAAGATCGCTGGCCAGAAGCCGGTGACCACGCTGGCCAAGAAGTCCATCGCGACCTTCAAGATCCGCGATGGCTGGCCGATCGGCTGCAAGGTCACGCTGCGTCGCGCCCACATGTTCGAGTTCCTCGATCGCCTGGTGAACATCGCCTTGCCGCGGGTCCGCGATTTCCGCGGCCTGTCGGGTCGCGCCTTCGACGGCCGCGGCAACTACAACTTCGGTATCAAGGAACAGATCATCTTCCCTGAAATCGATTACGACCAGGTCGATGCGCTGCGCGGCATGGACATCTGCTTCACCACGACGGCCAAGACCGACCAGGAAGCGAAAGCCCTCCTGGAGGCCTTCGGCTTCCCGTTCCGCAACTGATTGCGCTGATTAGGAGAATTCCATGGCGAAGACGTCGATGGTAAATCGCGAAATCAAGCGCGAGAAGTTGGCCAAGCGGTACGGTGCGAAGCGCATCGAGCTGAAGGCCGTCATTTCCAGCTTGACCGCGTCGTACGAAGAAAAAATGGAAGCGCAGGCCAAGATGCAGAAGTTGCCGCGCGACTCGAGTCCGAGTCGGCAGCGCAACCGCTGTGCATTGTCGGGCCGTCCACGCGGCTTCTATCGCAAGTTCGGTCTCGGCCGAAACAAGCTGCGCGAAGCCACCATGCGCGGCGACGTCCCGGGTCTGCGCAAGGCCAGCTGGTAAGAATTTTCGAGAATCAGGTAATCGCCATGAGCATGACCGATCCAATCGCCGACATGTTGACGCGCATTCGCAATGCCCAGGCCATGGGCAAGGCGACCGTGCAGATGCCGGCATCGCGCATCAAGTTCGCGATAGCGCAACTGTTGAAGGATGAAGGTTACGTCGAAGACGTCGCAACTACCGAGGCTGGTCCCGGCAAGCGCGTCATGAGCTTGAAGCTCAAGTATTTCCAGGGTCGCCCGGTGATCGAGAAGATCCAGCGCGTCAGCCGTCCTGGCCTGCGCAAGTATCGCGGCAATGATGCGTTGCCGACGGTCTTGAACGGTTTGGGTATCGCCATCGTCTCGACCTCCAAGGGTCTGATGACCGATGCGAAGGCGCGTGCCGAGGGTCTCGGCGGCGAAGTGCTTTGCCTGGTGGCATAAGGTCAGGAGTGGAACATGTCTCGTGTAGCTAAAATGCCGATCGCGCTGCCCAAGGGCGTCGAGTTTTCGGCAAAGGGCGGATCGTTCGCGGTGACCGGGCCCAAGGGCACGTTGTCCGTCGCGCAGCCGTCCGGCGTCAGCGTTTCGATTGAGGGATCCACCGTCAGCGTGCAGCCCGATTCGTTGGCGCATGATGCAATGGCGGGTACCATTCGCGCCCTGATCGCCAACTGCGTCAAGGGCGTGGCGACGGGTTACGAACGCAAGCTGGAACTGGTCGGCGTCGGTTATCGCGCCGCGATGCAGGGCAAGGATCTCAACCTGACCCTCGGTTTCTCCCATCCCGTGCTGTTCAAGGTCCCGACTGGCGTCAGCGTGGAAACGCCGACGCAGACCGAGATTCTGATCAAGGGCGCGGACAAGCAGGCGGTCGGACAGGTCGCTGCCAAGATTCGCGCGTTCCGTCCGCCTGAGCCGTACAAGGGCAAGGGCGTGCGCTACAGCGGCGAGAAGATCACGCTGAAGGAAGCCAAGAAGGCGTGATTTCGGTCGCGGCCCGGTAACAAGCAAGGACATTAATAGTCATGGCCAAAGTGGACAAGAAAGAAGCGCGACTGCGCAGGGCGCAGTCGACACGGCATCGGATTCGGGGACTCATGGTTCCTCGGCTGACCGTTCACCGCACCGGGCAACATATCTATGCCCAGGTACTGGCGGCTGGCGGATCGGGCGTCGTGGCGGCGGCATCGACGGTGCAGAAGGAGGTCCGCGAGGGCCTGACCGGCACCAAGAACAAGGACGCGGCTGCTGCAGTGGGTCGGGCGATTGCACGACTGTCGCTGGCGGCAGGCGTCGATCGTGTCGCTTTCGACCGTTCCGGTTTCAAGTATCACGGGCGCATCCAGGCTCTGGCCGACGCAGCCCGCGAGGGTGGTCTTCAGTTCTGAGGACGGCGACGCCGAACCCTCGACCCTATTCAGGTGAGTAGCATGACGACAGATAACGAAAGCAGCGATGGCCTGCTGGAAAAGCTGGTTGCGGTCAACCGTGTGGCCAAGGTGGTCAAGGGTGGTCGGCAGTTCGGCTTCACGGCGCTGACGGTGGTTGGCGACGGCAATGGCCGCGTAGGTATCGGATACGGCAAGGCCCGTGAAGTGCCGGCCGCGATTTCCAAGGCGATGGACCGCGCCCGCCGCAACATGGTCAAGGTCAGCTTGAACGCCGGTACGTTGTGGTACCCGACCAACGGTGTGCATGGCGCCGCCAAGGTCTACATGCAGCCCGCGTCCGAAGGTACTGGCGTGATTGCCGGTGGTGCGATGCGCGCGGTTTTCGAAGTGGTCGGCATCCAGAACGTGTTGGCCAAGGCATTCGGCTCGCGTAACCCGATCAATCTGGTGCGCGCGACGATCCAGGGTCTGGCGCGCATGTCGTCGCCGGGCGACTACGCCGCCAAGCGCGGCAAGCGGCTCGAACAGTTGACGGGGAAGACCAATGAGCAGTGATACCGTCGCCAAGACCGTCCGCGTCCGCCTGGTCAAGAGCCCGAACAGCACGCCGGCGCGGCATCGCCTGTGCGTCAAGGCACTTGGCCTGAAGCGCATGAATCATGTCGTCGAGCTGAAGGACAGCCCCAGCGTTCGCGGCCTGATCGAGAAAGTCAATTATCTGGTTCGGGTCGAAGGCTGAGCCTGACGATCGCGTGGAGAAGTCACCGTGAGAATGAATACCATCAAGCCGGCCGAAGGCAGCAAGAAAGAAGCCCGACGCGTTGGCCGCGGCATCGGCTCGACACTGGGCAAGACCTGCGGTCGTGGCCACAAGGGTTCCTACGCGCGCACCGGCAAGGGCAAGATCAAGGCCGGTTTCGAAGGCGGCCAGATGCCGCTGCAGCGCCGTCTGCCGAAGGTCGGCTTCCGCTCGAAGATGTCCGCCGACGCGGCCGAAGTGTTGATGTATCGGCTGGTCAAGGTTGCCGGCGACGTTGTCGACCTGGCGTCGTTGCGTGCAGCCGGCATCATCGGTGCCGACATCAAGCGCGCAAAGATCGTCAAGCAGGGCGACGTGGCGCGGGCGTTGACCGTTCGTGGCGTGGCCTGCACCGAGGGCGCCAAGGCGGCGATCCTCGCGGCCGGTGGATCGGTGGAGTAAGCGTCCTTGGCTAACGCGTCGAATAGTGCGGGTTCCGCGCTCGGCGGGCTCGGTCGATTGACCGAGCTGCGCTCGCGCCTGCTTTTTGTCCTCGGTGCGCTGATTGTGTTCCGGGCCGGTAGCTTCATTCCGGTTCCCGGCGTCAATCCCGAAGCCATGCTGCAATTGATGGAGTCGCAGCGCGGCACCATCATCGACGTCTTCAACATGTTTTCGGGTGGCGCGCTCGAGCGCTTCTCCATTTTTGCCCTCGGCGTGATGCCCTACATTTCGGCGTCGATCGTCGTGCAGATCCTGTCGACGGCGCTGCCGTCGCTGCAGGCGCTGAAAAAAGAGGGTGAAGCCGGTCGCCGCACGCTGACCAAGTACACCCGCTGGGGCACGCTTGGGCTGTCGATATTCCAGGGCTTCGGCGTCGCTTTTGCGCTGCAGCAGCAGGGCGGCAGCGTGGTCATCTCGCCGGGAGCTGGCTTTCTGCTCACCGCGGTGATCAGCCTCACAGCCGGCACCATGTACTTGATGTGGCTGGGCGAACAAGTCACTGAGCGCGGCATCGGCAACGGTATCTCGATTCTGATCTTTGCCGGGATCGTGGCGGGTTTCCCGGGTGCCATCGCAACGACACTGGAGCTTGCGAGTACCGGTCAGTTGCAGTTCCTGTCGATCATCCTGGTACTGGCGATCGTCGTGGTCGTGACCGGCTTCGTGGTGTTCATGGAGCGCGCGCAGCGACGCATCACGGTCAACTACGCGCGGCGCATGTCCGGTCGACAGGCGTACCAGAACCAGTCGTCGCATCTGCCACTGAAGCTCAACATGTCCGGCGTGATTCCGCCGATCTTCGCCTCCAGCCTGATCCTGTTCCCGGCGACTGCGGCAACCTGGTTCGGCAGCAGTGGTGAAGGCGCGCGCTGGTTGCAGCGAGTGGCGGCGATGTTGGGCCCCGAGCAGCCGTTGCACATGTTGTTGTACGCCGGCCTGATCTTCTTCTTCGCCTTTTTCTACACGGCGATGGTGTTCAACGCGCAGGAAACCGCGGACAACCTGAAGAAGTCCGGAGCACTGATTCCGGGTATCCGGCCCGGCAAGGCCACCGCCGAATACATCGACGGCGTGTTGACTCGCCTGACGGCAGTTGGCGCCGTGTACCTCGTCGCGGTGTGCTTGTTGCCGGAGTTCATGCGTATCTACTTCGACGTGCCGTTCTACTTCGGTGGTACTTCGCTGTTGATCGTGGTGGTTGTGGTGATGGACTTCATGGCGCAGATCCAGGCGCACCTGATGTCGCATCAGTACGACAGCCTGCTGAAGAAAGCAAACCTGAAAAACGTCGGGCGTGGCGGAATGCTGAAGTAAAGCTGTCCGGCATCAACGACATCAGAACATCTTGCGCAACTGGGGTACGGAGCTGCTACAATAGGCGGTTCCACCAGTCTCGCTCTTGGAGTGGAGAGTACAAATGGCTCGTATCGCGGGTGTCAACATCCCGGTCAACAAGCACGCCTGGATTGGCTTGACCAGCATCTACGGCGTCGGTCGCAGCAGCGCGCGCAAGATCTGTGCGCAGGCTGGTGTGGAACCGAGCACCAAGGTCAAGAGCCTCAGCGAGGCCGAGGTCGAGCGGCTGCGCGCCGAAGTCGGCAAGTTCACGGTCGAGGGCGACCTGCGCCGTGAAGTTGCGATGAGCGTCAAGCGTCTGATCGATCTGGGCTGCTACCGCGGTCTGCGTCATCGCAAGGGTCTGCCGATTCGTGGCCAGCGGACGCGCACCAATGCGCGTACCCGTAAAGGCCCGCGCAAGCAGATCAAGAAGTAAGCACATTCATACGGAACTAGAAAATGAGCAAGGCGGCGCCCGCGGCTGGTAAGGCCAAGAAAAAGATCAAGCGTTCGGTGTCCGACGGCATCGCGCATGTCCAGGCTTCGTTCAACAACACGGTGATCACGATCACCGATCGTCAGGGTAATGCCCTGAGTTGGGCAACTTCGGGCGGCGCCGGTTTTCGCGGCTCGCGCAAGAGCACCCCGTTCGCTGCGCAGGTTGCTGCGGAAAAGGCCGGCCGTGTTGCGCTGGAGTACGGTGTCAAGGCGCTGGAAGTTCGGATCAAGGGCCCGGGCCCTGGCCGCGAATCTGCGGTGCGCGCATTGAATGCGCTCGGTCTGAAGGTCACCAACATTCTGGATGTGACGCCGATTCCGCATAACGGCTGCCGTCCGCCGAAGCGCCGTCGCGTGTAATCAAGGAGGATTGACGTCATGGCACGATATATTGGTCCAACCTGCAAACTCGCGCGTCGCGAGGGCACAGACCTGTTTCTGAAGAGCCCGGCGCGGCCGCTCGACAAGAAGTGCAAGCTCGAGCAGAAGCCGGGCCAGCACGGCGCGGCGAAGAAGGCGAAGAATTCCGACTACTCGGTGCAGTTGCGCGAGAAGCAGAAGGTCAAGCGCATTTACGGCGTTCTCGAGCGCCAGTTCCGGCGCTATTACGCTGAAGCCAGCCGCCGTCGCGGTGCGACCGGCGAGAACCTGCTGCAGCTGCTCGAGTGCCGGCTGGACAACATCGTTTACCGTCTTGGTTTCGCGGTGACCCGCGCCCAGGCGCGCCAGCTGGTCTCGCACCGCGGTGTCAAGATCAATGGCAAGATCGTCAATCTGCCGTCCTACCAGGTCAAGATCGGTGATGTGGTCGCTGTCGCCGACCGCGCCAAGGATCAGCTCCGGATCAAGGAAGCGCTGACGCTGAGCCAGGAAATGGATCTGGCGCCGGGTTGGCTCGAAGTTGATGCCGCGAAGTCGCAGGGCGTCTTCAAGCAGCTGCCGGACCGCAGCGATTTGTCCGCCGACATCAATGAGAACTTGATCGTCGAGCTCTACTCCAAGTAATCCTGCGAGGTTTGTCATGACGTCTGCAACGAGCTTGCTGCGTCCCCATAATCTGGTGGTCGAAAATGCCGGTGAACGGCGCGCGCGAGTTGTCCTCGAGCCGCTGGAACGGGGTTTTGGCCACACTTTGGGCAACGCGCTGCGACGTGTGCTGCTGTCGTCCATTCCGGGGGCAGCGATCACGGAAGTGGAAATTGATGGTGTGCTGCACGAGTACAGCACCATCGAAGGCGTCCAGGAGGACGTCGTCGAAATCCTGTTGAATCTGAAGGACGTGGCAGTACGCTTGCACAACGTCGAGCAGACAACCGTGCACCTCAGCCGCAAGGGTCGTGGTCCGGTGACGGCAGGTGATGTCACCACCGACCACAATGTCGAGATCGTGAATCCCGACCTGGTGATCTGCACGCTGACCAAGGATGTGTCGTTGTCGATGCGCCTGAAGGTTGCGCGCGGCGTCGGTTACGAAGCCGCCAGCAGCCGGCGCATGCCGGAAGACGAAGCGCGTCCGATTGGTCGCTTGCAGATCGATGCGACCTACTCGCCGATCCGCCGCGTTGCCTATGCGGTCGAAAGCGCCCGCGTGGAGCAGCGTACCAACCTCGACAAGCTGGTGCTGGACGTCGAGACCGATGGTACCGTGGATGCGGTCGACGCGGTGAAGCAGGCGGCCGGCATTCTGGTCGACCAGCTCGGTGCGTTTGTCGATGTCAGCCGGCGCACCGAAGAGCGCCCGGTTGCGGGTCGCGCCGAGGTCGATCCGATCCTGCTGCGTCCGATCGACGATCTGGAACTGACGGTGCGTTCGGCCAATTGCCTCAAGGCCGAGAGCATCTACTACATCGGCGATCTGATCCAGCGCACCGAAGTCGAGTTGCTGAAGACGCCGAATCTCGGCAAGAAGTCGCTGACTGAAATCAAGGATGTGCTTGCCGCGCGCGGTCTGTCGCTCGGCATGAAGCTCGAGAATTGGCCGCCGCCGGGCCTGGCTACCAGCGGCTTCGGCGGTTGATAAGGAGAATTTGCCATGCGTCATCGTAATTCCGGTCGCGCGTTTGCGCGCACCAGTTCGCACCGCAAAGCCATGTTTCAGAACATGATCAATGCGCTGTTTCAGCATGAGCTGATCAAGACCACGCTGCCCAAGGCCAAGGAACTGCGCAAGTTCGCCGAGCCGCTGCTGACCTTGGCAAAGGTCGACGGCGTCAGCAACCGGCGTCTCGCATTCGACCGTCTGCGTGACAAGGCTGTGGTCGGCAAGCTGTTCGTCGAACTCGGTCCGCGCTACCGTTCGCGTCCGGGTGGTTACCTGCGCATCCTCAAGTGCGGTTACCGCGCGGGTGACAATGCGCCGATGGCCTATGTCGAGTTGGTGGATCGTCCGCAGAAGGTGGCTGCCGCAGCGGCTTCCAGCGACGCCTGATCGATCCGCCCAACGCGTGTTCAAGCAAGGCCGCCCGCTGGGCGGCCTTGCTTTTTGCGCTGCAGCATTCGGCAAGTTTCGGGTTACACTCAAACTAGATGGCGCGTCCCGCGGGCGTCTGGGCGCAGTGAAAGAGAACCAATCGATCGCGCGGTGGTCCAAGCGTATCGGTGTCAGCTACTGAGGTAGGCCGCTTCATGTCCGGATGGTTGGGTAATTTGACCGCGCGTCAGGTGTTCTTTGCGTTGGTGCTGATGTGCGCGGGGGCGATGGGTTATGCGTTCTACGTCGAACATGGTCTGGGCCTGGAACCCTGTCCGCTGTGCATGTTCCAGCGTGTGGCGCTGCTCGCATTCGGCGCGGTTTGCCTACTCGCGGCATTGCATGGTCCTGCCGGCTGGGGCGTACGCGTCTACGCGGCGCTGGGGCTGCTGACGGCCGGTCTTGGTGGTGCAATTGCGGCGCGCCACGTCTGGCTGCAGTCGTTGCCCAAGGACCAACTTCCGTCCTGTGCGCCACCGATGGACTACATGTGGGAAAACCTGCCGTTCGGCAACATGCTGAAAACGGTGTTGATGACCTCCGGTGAATGCGCCGAGGTCGACTGGCAGTTTCTCGGGTTCAGCATGCCGGTCTGGACCTTCACCATGTTCTTGCTGATGAGCGTGGGCATGATCGTGCTGCTGCTGTTCCCGCCCCGGCGCCGGGCCATGAAGCGCTGATCCGGCGCTCCGATACAGGAAACTTGACCGTGCTGAGGAAGGAACGCGTGTTGTCCGCGATACATGAAGCCAAAGGTTGGTCGCCAGCGTCGTGGGCACAATGCACAGCGCTGCAGCAGCCGCACTACGACGATGCGCAGGCGCTCGCCGAACTTTTGCGCGAATTGAAGCGGTTGCCGCCGCTGGTCACGTCCTGGGAGATCCTGCAGCTCAAGCAGGAACTCGCCGATGCCGCCGAGGGTCGCCGCTTCCTGCTGCAAGGCGGCGACTGCGCCGAGAACTTCAGCGACTGCAGCAGTCCGCATATCGCCAACCGGCTCAAGGTGCTGCTGCAGATGTCCCTGGTGCTGGTGCATGGCCTGAAGCAGCCGATCGTGCGCGTCGGGCGCTTCGCCGGGCAATACGCCAAGCCGCGGTCCGCCGATCTGGAGACCAGGGATGGCGTCACGCTGCCGAGCTATCGCGGCGATCTGGTCAACGGCCCGGATTTCACCGCCGAGGCACGCCGCCCCGACCCGAAGCGAATGATCGAGGGCCACTCGCGATCGGCATTGACGATGAACTTCGTGCGCGCATTGATCGACGGCGGGTTCGCCGATCTGCACCACCCTGAATACTGGGACCTCGATTGGGTCAGGCACTCGCCGTTCGAGCGTGAATACCGCGACATGGTGCGCTCGATTGGCGATGCCGTGCGCTTCATGGAAAGCGTGGGCGGGGCGCCGATCGGCAGCTTGCGCCGGGTCGACTTCTATACCTCGCACGAAGCCTTGCTGCTGCACTATGAAGAAGCGCTGACGCGCCAGGTACCGCGCCAGTGGGGCTGGTTCAACCTGTCGACCCATTATCCGTGGATCGGCATGCGCACAGCGGCGCTGGATGGCGCGCACGTCGAGTACTTCCGCGGCATCCGCAACCCGATCGGCGTCAAGATCGGTCCGTCGGTCACGGCCGACCAGTTGCTGCGGCTGATCGATACGCTGAATCCGGAGAACGAGTCAGGCCGCCTGACGCTGATCCATCGCCTCGGTGCGAACAAGATCGCCGAACACCTGCCGCGCCTGATCGAGGCGGTGCGCAGCAACGGCAAGCGCGTGTTGTGGTGCTGCGATCCGATGCACGGCAATACCGAGGCGACCGCCAACGGCTACAAGACGCGGCGCTTCGAGAACATTCGTTCGGAGCTGGAACAGGCTTTCGATATCCATGCTGCCAGCGGTTCTCGCCTCGGCGGCGCGCACCTGGAATTGACTGGCGAAAACGTCACCGAGTGCATGGGCGGCGCGCGCGATCTGACCGAAGTCGATCTCGAACGCGCCTATCAATCCAGTGTCGATCCGCGCCTGAACTATGAGCAGGCCATCGAGATGGCCATGCTGATCGTGCGCAAGCAGGGTGCGCGGGTGTCGGAAGCGGTGAGTAGTGAGTAGTGAGTAGTGAGTAGTGAGTAGCAGAGGCGGCTACGTGACCGCTTTTCCTACTCACTACTAACTTCTGAGCGCGGCGCCTTGGGCTGCGATTTGAGCCCATCGGCCGATCGCCGCGCGGTCTACTCACTGCTTCTAGTGTGGTTTGCCATTAATTGGCTGAAAAAATTTCCGATGCATTTTGGCTCGAGGCTAGGCGAGAGGAGGAGTCATAGCAGGGCTATGGCGACGACGAACAACGACGCATTCGGGTCAAAAGGCGCGGAAATGATTCAACGAATTAATGGCAAACCACACTAGGGTCAATCCATGAAATAACCGCCGTTCACCGGCACATTGGCGCCGGTGATGAAGCCGGCGTCTTCGGCGCTCAGGAAATCGACCACGCGGGCGATATCCGACGGCTCGCCCAGGCGGCCGACCGGGATCTTGGCGATGATCTCGTTGCGGATCGGTTCGGCTATCTGCATCACCATCGCGGTCCTGCAATAGCCTGGGCTCACCGAATTCACCGTGACGCCCTTGCGCGCGACCTCCCGCGCAAGCGCCATGGTGAAGCCATGCATGCCGGCCTTGGCTGCGGAGTAGTTCGTCTGTCCGAACTGGCCGGTTTGCCCATTGACCGAGCTGATGTTGACGATGCGACCGAAGTTGCGTTCGCACATGCCGTCGACGAACTGGCGCGACAGGTTGAACACGCCGTCGAGATTGACCCGCATCACCTCGTTCCACTGTTTCGCGTCCATCTTGCGCAAGGTGGTGTCGCGCGTGATGCCGGCGGCATTGACCAGGATGTCGACCGGACCGTGGTGCTGCTCGACGCGCTCCGCGAATGCGGCGCAGTGGTCGAAATCGGCGACGTTCAGCGGCTCGAACTGGATCTGCCCATTGAACTGCGAAACCGCTTCGCGGAACGCGTCGATGCGTTCGGAGCGTGCCTCCAGGTCCGCTGCGACCACGCGCCTTCCGGCGCGCGCCAGATGGATGCAGATTTCTGTTCCCAAGCCACCGATGCCGCCGGTGACTACGGCAAGACGATTGCCATTGGTGCTCATGACTCGCCACTCCTGATGCTGCGCCGCAACATTTTCGCGCGATCCTAGAGCCCGGCAATGCCAGCGTCAATGCGACATCTGGATGACAAGGTGAACAAAGTTCGGACGTCTAAACGTCTGTAACGTGCACGCTGCTGCCAGCACGGGTATGATCCGCGACCTTTTACCGTATCGCCTTTCCCCAGGAGCCATTGATGAGCGCCTATCTGTTCACTTCCGAATCCGTTTCCGAAGGTCACCCGGACAAGCTGGCCGACCAGATTTCCGATGCCGTGCTGGATGCCATCCTGGCTCAGGACAAGTCGGCGCGCGTGGCTTGCGAGACCATGGTCAAGACCGGTGTCGCCATCGTCGCCGGCGAGATCACCACCAGCGCCTGGGTCGACCTCGAAGCGCTGGTGCGCAAGGTCATCGTCGACGTCGGCTACAACAGTTCGGACGTGGGCTTCGACGGCGCCACCTGCGGCGTGCTCAACCTGATCGGCAAGCAGTCGCCCGATATTGCCCAGGGCGTCGACCGCAAGAAGCCGGAAGAGCAGGGCGCTGGCGATCAGGGCCTGATGTTCGGTTATGCCTGCGACGAGACCAGCGATCTGATGCCGGCGCCGATCCACTACAGCCACCGCCTGGTGGAACAGCAGGCCAAGGTGCGCAAGAAGGCCAATTCGCCGCTGCCGTGGCTGCGCCCGGATGCCAAGAGCCAGGTGACGATGCGCTACGAGGACGGCAATCTGTCCAGCATCGACGCCGTGGTGCTGTCGACGCAACACGATCCGGACATCAAGCAAAAGGATCTGGTCGAGGCGGTGATGGAAACCATCATCAAGCCGGTGCTGCCGGCCAAGTTGATCGGCAAGCACACCAAGTTCCACGTCAATCCGACCGGCAAGTTCGTCATCGGCGGTCCGGTCGGCGACTGCGGCCTGACCGGGCGCAAGATCATCGTCGACACCTACGGCGGCATGGCGCGCCATGGTGGCGGCGCGTTCTCCGGCAAGGATCCGTCCAAGGTCGATCGTTCGGCAGCCTACGCCTGCCGTTACGTGGCGAAGAACATCGTCGCCGCCGGACTCGCCAGCAAGTGCGAGATTCAGGTGTCCTACGCCATCGGCGTGGCCGAGCCGACCAGCATCTCGGTGACCACCTTCGGCACCGGCAAGGTTTCCGATGCCGAGATCGAAAAGCTGATCCGCGCAAATTTCGATTTGCGTCCGTACGGCATCGTCACCATGCTCGACCTGATCCATCCGATGTACCAGGCCACCGCGGCGCATGGCCACTTCGGGCGCAAGCCGGTCAGCGGCGCGCACTACGACTACGAAACCTTCGTTGGCGGCAAGAAAGCCAGGGAAAAGGTCGGGCCGTTCACCACCTTCTCCTGGGAGCGCACCGATCGAGCCGAAGCGTTGCGCGAAGCTGCGGGGCTGGGCAAGAAGAAGCGCTGATCGACAACGTCGCGCAGAAGAAGAAGGGCGCCGAAAGGCGCTCTTCTCGTTTCCGAGTTGGCAAGAGTCGGTTGCCAGTTGTGCGTAACGCGAACGCGGTCGACAATGCGACCGGTTTGCTGCGGGGGCGCTGAGAGCGGAAAACATGTCGTCTTCGAGCAATCGGCGCACGCCATCCGAATCCTCAGCCATGGGCCGCGCAACTCAGCCGGCATCGGCCAGTACAGGGCCGAGCGCGTGGCGCATCGTCGGCATCTACACATCGGTTGCCGCGCTCTGGATCTTCGGGTCCGATCACCTTCTCGCGCTGCTCTACGACCAACCCGATGAGCTTGTCCGTTGGAGCGTCTACAAGGGAATTGGATTCGTTGTCGTTACCGCACTGCTGCTGTTGTTTCTGGTGCGCCGCGCGTTTCGAATGCTCGCCGCGGAGCAGGCGAATACCTTGTCGAAGGAACGCGCCTTGCGCGCCACCGAGATGCGGTTGGCGGAGATCGTCAACACCGCGACCGATGCCATCCTCGCGCTGGACGACCGGCGGCGAATCGTGCTTGCCAATGCGGCTGCCGAGCAAATCTTCGGAGCCGAGCGCACGCAGTTGATCGGCGTGTCGATCAGCGACTTTGTTCCGGGCCTTGCAGAGGCTGGCGTCGGTGGCAGCAAATTGCTTCAGGTCCGTGGAGTGGACGGGACATCCGTTCCGGTGGAAGCTTCAATCGCGCAGACCAAAGGTGAGATGGGCACTGCGTTGACCTTGATCCTGCGCGATATCCGCAGTCGCGTTGAACGCGAGAAGTGCCTGAGCCAGGAAAGGGCGAGGCTGATCGAGGCGCAGGAGGTCGCCAACCTGGGTAGTTGGGATATCGATTTCTCCAGCGGCGAAATGCGCTGGTCGTTGCAGACCTATGAGATCTTCGCTGTAGACCCGACCGAATTCTTGCCCACCCGGGAAAGCGTACTTGCGCTGGTGCATCCCGATGATCGAGGACAGGTCGAGGCCGTCCTCGCTCGACTCCGGATGCAGGCGCCGAGGGCGATGCTCGAGCATCGATTGCTGCTGCCTGACGGCAGCGTCAGATACCTGGAGCAGCGCTGGCATGTGTTCAAGGATGATCGTGGGCGACTATCGCGCGCAGCGGGGACCTGCCTCGACATCACGGCGCGGCGCAAAGCGGAGGACGCACAGCGGGAACAGGCGGTGTTGCTGGAGAATGCCCAGCGGATCGGGCAGATGGGCAGTTGGAGTTTCGATGTCGCCAGCGGGCGGCTGCTGTGGTCCGATGCCACCTGCGCGCTGTACGGCGTCGCAACCGAGGCCTTCCGCGGCACCGTCGAACACTTCTACGAGTTCATCGTGGCGGAAGACCGGCCGATCGTGAGGGATGCCTCCGCGCAAGCCAATGCGGGTCAGCCGTACGTCGAGGTCGAATACCGCATTCGCAGACCGGACGGAACCTTGCGCTGGATGTTCGAGCGCGGGGTGATCGAGTTCGATGCCGCCGGGCGGCCCGTCCGCCATCTTGGCATGGTCATGGACATCACCGAGCGACAAGAAGCCCGACAAGCCTTGCAGCGGTCGCTGGACGCCCTCGGTCGCCGCAATCGCGAGTTGCAGGAGTTCGCCTATGTGGCTTCGCATGATCTGCAGGAACCGCTGCGCAAGATTCGCACCTTCTCGGAACTGCTGACCACGCGGCATCAGGAGCAACTGGACGACTCGGCGCGCAACTACCTGGATCGGATGAACCGGGCGGCAGCGCGCATGCAGAAACTGATCGACGATCTGCTCGAGTACTCGCGGGTAGCGACGGGCAATCGGCCATCAGCGCAAGTCGATCTGGCGACGATCTGCCGCGAGGTGCTGGCCGACCTCGAGGCGCGCATCGAAGCCACCCAGGCGCGGATTCATGTCGCCGAGCTTCCCACCATCGTCGCTGACGCGGTGCAGATGCGCCAGATGTTCCAGAATCTGTTGGCCAACGCCCTCAAGTTCTGCGACAAGGAGCGCATCCCGGAGATCCGCATTTCCTGCGAATCGAGCATGCTCGGCGACGAGCCGGCAGTGCTGCTTCAGTTCTGCGACAACGGCATCGGCTTCGATCCCAGGTTCGCCGAAAAGATCTTCGAACCCTTCCAGCGGCTGCATTCGCGCAGCGAGCACGAGGGCACCGGAATGGGACTGGCCATCGTGCGCCGCCTCGTCGAGCGCCATGGCGGCGGCATCAGCGCAATCGGCGAGCCCGGCGTCGGTGCCCGTTTCAGCGTCATCCTGCCAGCCGGGAGCGGCACCGTCGCATCCTGAACCGAAGCTGCTTCTAGGCGCGCGGCTTTGCGCAGCGCGTCGCAATAGGTCAAGATTCGGGCATCCACCAGCCATGGCCGAGTCAATGTCCGAAGACCATGTCGAGTTGATTCTTCCATCCGACACTCCGAGGTCGATCCTCGAATTGCGCCTGGCGACGCTCGAGTTGCTGGACGACGGGGTGTGGATCAGCGAAACCGACGGCAACGTGATCTACCGAAACGTTGCCGCAGCGGCCATGGAGCAGATGTATTGGTCGCACGGTGGCCATGTCGGCACCATCGAGGACGTGGTCTTCAACCCCGGAGTTCTGCAACTATTGCGTGATCGCGGACGCTGGTCGGCCGAATATCACTTGAGCAGTGGCGACGAGGACGGCGCGCGCGTCAGCAGCGTCGCCATGGAGATGCAGTTGTTGAACGCCCAGGGCATTCCCGGAATCGCCTTCCACGCGCGCGATGTCAGCCGCGAATGGAGCCGCGAGCAGACGCTGCAGGATCGCAACGTCGAACTCGAGCAGGCGTATTCGCGACTCAAGGAGACCCAGACGCAGTTGCTGCAGTCCGAGAAGATGGCCTCGATAGGCCAGTTGGCGGCCGGTGTCGCGCATGAGATCAACAATCCGATCGGCTATGTGCAATCGAACATGGGGACTCTGCAGACCTATGTGCGCGGGCTGTTGAATCTGCTCGACAGCTATGAACGCTGGGCCAGCGAGTTGTCGGATGGTGCCAGCGCGGCGCGCGAGCAGATCGAGGAAATCAAGCGCCAGATCGACTACAGCTTCCTGCGCGACGATCTGCTGCAACTGCTGGAGGAGTCGCGCGAGGGCATCAAGCGGGTCAAGAAGATCGTGCTCGACCTGCGTGATTTTTCGCACCGAGGACAGACCGATTCGGACGAATGGATGAGCGTCGACATCCATCGTGGACTCGAGAGCACGATCAACATCGTCTGGAACGAGCTCAAGTACAAGGCTGAAGTGCAGCGGAATTTCGGCGATTTGCCGGCGGTCGAGTGCATGCCGTCCCAGATGAATCAGGTATTTCTCAACCTGCTGGTGAACGCGGGACAGGCGATCAAGGAACGGGGCGTGATCAGCGTCACGACGACCTGCCTGGATCGGGAAATCTGCGTGGCGATCGCCGACGATGGTGTCGGCATTGCGCCGGAACACCTGAAGCGCATTTTCGATCCGTTCTTCACCACCAAACCGGTGGGTGCCGGTACTGGACTCGGTCTGGCACTGTCCTTTGGCATCGTGAAGAACCATCATGGTCGAATAGAAGTGGAGAGCAAAGTCGGCAAGGGCACCTGTTTCAGGGTGTATTTGCCACTGCGCAAGCACGGAAGGAATAACCTGGGGCAGACTGCGCCAGGGACGACGGTCTGAGGAATTCTGCGATGCCCCGATTGATGCTGGTCGACGATGAAATCAACATACTCAACAGCCTGCGTCGCGCACTGATCGCGATGCCGGCCGGCACCTTTTCCGACCCCCTGGTCATTGAAACGTTCACCAGCCCTTCGCTGGCGCTGGCGCGCGCCGGAGAGTCAGTCTTCGACCTGGTGATTTCGGACTATCGGATGCCGGAAATGGACGGCGTTGCCTTTCTGGAGAAGTTGCGCGATGTCCAGCCCAACGTCGCGCGCATGATCCTGTCCGGATATGCCGATCTGAAAGCGCTGATAGCCGCCATCAACCGCGCCGAGATCTATCGGTTCATCGGCAAACCCTGGGACGACCACGATCTGGCCCTGGCGATCAACCAGGCTCTGGAACACCGTGCGCTGGTGCTCGAAAATGCGCGGTTGGCTGATCTGGTCCGCGTCCAGCAAGGAAGACTGTCGCGCAACGAGCTTGCGGTGAAAAGGCTGGAGGAGCGCTATCCCGGCATCACCCAGGTCAAGCGTCAGCCGGATGGTTCGATCGATCTGGAATGGGACGAAGAACTGTAGGGCGCGCTCTGGCTGTCACGTCTTGCCGCGCATCCGCCGCGTATCCAGTGTCTGCGGGTTGCGGCGCAATCGCGGCGCCTGGCGAAAACGTCCGAGTCAGTTCTGTTTCGGCAGTGCCACGGTCTTGAACCAGTATTGATCCAGCGTGCGCATGATTTCGACCAGTTCCTTGTAGCTGCTCGGCTTCACGATGTAGGAGTTGGTGCCGCTCCCGTAAGCGCGGGCAATGTCGCCGGGCGCGCTCGAGGTCGTCAGTACCACCAGAGGCACGCTCTGGGTGCGCGGATCGCTGCGGATGTGTTGGATGGCGGCATGGCCACCCATGCGTGGCATGTTCAGGTCGACCACGATCAGGCAGGGCGTTGCCGCGCGGCCGGTCGCGCCATCCGAGGGGAACGCCTGGTCCAGATACTCCAGCAGTTCCTGGCCATCGTTCACATAGGCGGTGGTGTGGATGCCAACGTCGTTCAAGGCATCGTTGATCAGAACGCGATCGTCGCCGTCATCTTCGGCTATCAACACCAGCCGCGCATTGTCATTCATCGCATCTGCCTTCAAGTCAAAGCCGGGCGCAGCGCTTGCGCGTTCTTGTTTGTCTGCGTGGCGTCGAACTTATCGCACCGCTTTCTGGGTGGAGCCTGCGCCGTCGCCAGCGGCGATGGGCAGATCGAACTCGATGCGGGCGCCGCCGCCAGGTCGCGAGTTCGCGCTGATCGTGCCGCCATGACGTTGCACAATGCGTTTTACCACGGCGAGTCCGATGCCGGAACCCGCATAATCAGCTTGCGGGTGCAGGCGTTCGAAGGGCGCGAAGATGCGATCAGCGAAACGTGGATCAAATCCCACACCCTGATCTTCAACCACGATGCTGCTGCGCGGCGCATCTTCAGACCCCGCGGCCGGCGCCGGCGCAGCGTACAGCCGGATATTGGGCGACGCACCCGGTGCGACGAACTTGAGCGCGTTGCCGATCAGGTTCTGCAGAATCTGGCGAATCTGGACCGGGTCGCCGAGCACCGTCGGAAGTAGTCCGATCTCGATTGATGCGCCGCTGCTGCTGATCTGCACTTCAAGGTCGGACAGCACATCCTGAGTCAGTGGGTTGAGATCGATCGCCTCGCTGCTGGCGGGCTGCGCGGCGCGCGAGTACTGCAACAGGCCTTCGATCAGGCAGCGCATGCGTTCTGCAGCGACGATCATGCGCGTCAGAAAGTCCTGGGCGACTGGATCCGCCATCGGCTGCAGGCGATCCGCCAGGCGGCCACCAAAGGTGCAGATCTTGCGCAGGGGTTCCTGCAGATCGTGCGACGCGACCACGGCAAATTCCTCCAGCGCTTCGTTGCGCAGTGCCAGTTCCTGGTTGGCCCGGCGCAATGCCTCGGCGCCTTCGATGCGTGAACTGACGTCGCGGCCGACGATGTAGATCGTCGCATCCTCGTCGTGGGCGCCGTTCCACTCGATCCAGCGCAACTGGCCGTCGCTGCCGGCGATGCGAAAGAGTCCATGCGCAGCAGGTTGGCCACCCTCCAGTTGCTGATACCAGCGCCGCGCGGGCGCCACGTCCGCGGCATACATCAGTTCTGCCCAGTGGCGACCGCCGGGTGCTGTTTCGAGCAGACCGAGCGCGCGCGCAGCGGCCGGATTGACCTGCACTGGCTCGCCATGCCGGGCGACAACAAACAGGATGTCGGCGAGCTGGAACAGATGGTCGCGCTCCTGGGCCAGACGGCGCATCTTGCGTTCAGCGCTGACGTCACGAAACACGGCAACCGCTCCGATCAAGCCGGTGTCCGAATACATGGCCGTGGCGACGTAGGCCGCATCCAGGCTGCTGCCGTCGGCGCGCCGCAGGTTGCTGGCGTCCTTGACCACGGGCTTCGAACTGGCAAGCGCGTTGCGCCCAGGGCGGTCGAACTCACGACCGGTGGCGGCATCGGAGCCACCGCGATCCAGCAGCACGGTTCCGGCACAATCGTCCAGGCGCGCCCCGAGCAGGTGCTCGGCTGCCGGGTTCATGTAGACCACGCGTAGCTCGGTATCGAGCACGTAGATGCCTTCCGTCAGCGCATGGGTGATGGCCCGCGAGAACGACAGTTCGCCCGCCAGCCGATCCTCGGCCCGCAGTGCCCGATCCAGCGCATTGGCCAGTTCTCGCCCGCGTTCGACATCGTCCGTGAGGTCCTGCGCCGCGCCCACGTAGAACAATCGGCCATCGTCGCGTGGCTGCACGCGACCCACCTGATGCAGCCAGCGCACGGCGCCATCATTGGCGCGAATGATGCGGTGGCGCAGATCGATCCGGCGCCTGGCGTTGGTCGCCTCGGTCAATGCCTGCAGGGTAACTTCGCGATCGTCGGGATGCACCCGCGCCGCATAGGCTTCGTAGGATGCGCCGGCGTCGGCTGGCAAGCCATACAAGGTTCGAATCTCCTGCGACCACCAGACGAGCCCGGATTCGGGTTCGAACTGCCAGGCGCCGAGGCTCGACATCAACGCGGCGTTCTCGTACAGGTGATAGGCGTTGGCCAACTGTTCGCGGCTGGCGCGGGCCTGGGTGATGTCGCGGAGCAGCAGCGATGTCATGCAGGCGTCCGGGAAAATGCGGATTTCGAGCCACTGGCCGGTCGCCGACCAGAGTTGTTCAAAGCTGGTCGGTTCGCCGGTTTGCCGGCTCGTCAGGCAATGGGTGCCGAAAGCGCTCTCGCGAAGCCCTGGAAAGAGTTCCCAAAGGCACCTGCCGAGCAGCTCGACTTGCGGCTGTGCGCAGAGCAGCAGGCCTGCCGGGTTGACGCAGGTGAGTTTCCAGTCGCGGTCGCAGACGAACACGCCGTCGGTCAGCGCATCGAGCACGCGATCGGCAAGATTCCGATCGCTTGCCGCCAGGTTTAAGCTCATGAGGCGCTTCCGGAGTTTCGCTCATGTCGACGGAAGGCATCCTGAACCTGGGCGCGCAGGGCTTCGTCGTCCCATGGTTTGGTCAGGAACTTGTAGATCGCGCCGCGATTGATGGCATCGGTGACGCTGGCCAGATCCGTATAGCCGCTCAACACGATGCGTATGGTGTCCGGATACAGATCCCGGACCTGGCTGAGAAACTCGGTGCCGCTGATGCCCGGCATGCGTTGATCGGACAACACCACCTGCACCGGGTGATTGGCGAGCAGTTCAAACGCCTGCTTGGCGCTGGTGGCGGAAATGATGCTGTAGCCGTCGCGACGAAATAGCCGGGTCAGCGAGCGCAGCACATTCTCCTCGTCGTCGAGCAGCAGCAGTGTGCGCAGGGGTTCCGCTTGCGTGTGGTCGTCCCTGGTCGCGTAGCGATGGCGCAGCAGGTCGGGCACGCTGCTTGCGGGTACTGCCTGGCTGAAATGGAATCCCTGCAGCTCATCGCAGTGACTGCGGCGCAGATAACTCGATTGCGCAGCCGTTTCCACGCCCTCGGCGACCACGCGCATGCCGAGATGGTGGCCGATGGCGATCATCGCGCGCACCAGCGCCGCATCCTTGCCGTCTTCCGTGATGTTGGCGATGAACGACTGGTCGATCTTCAAACGCTTGATCGGAAACTGGCGCAGGTAGCTCAGGCTGGAGTAACCAACGCCAAAATCGTCCAGGGCGATCTGCACGCCCAGCTTGTTCAACTGCTGCATCTGCTCGGCGGCGCGCTCGGCATTGTCCATCAGCACGCTTTCGGTCAGCTCCAGTTGCAGCATCACCGGGTCGATGCCGGTTTCGCTGAGGATCTGGCTGACGTCGGCAACGAAGGTTGGGCGCTGCATCTGCGCCGCCGACACATTGACGCTGACTTCGAACCCCGACAGTCCGGCATCGATCCAGCCGCGCAGGTGCTTGCACGCGGTGCGCAGTACCCATGCTCCCAGGTGCAGAATCATGCCGTTGTCTTCGGCAACCGGTATGAAGCGGCTCGGCGGCAGCAGGCCGAACTCCGGACTGTCCCAGCGCACCAGCGCTTCGAGCCCGACCACCGAGCCATCCTGGGCGTCCACTTGCGGCTGGTAGTGCAGCACGAACTCATTGCGGGCCAGAGCGTTGCGGATGCGTCCGCCCAGGGCGAGCCGGTCGCTGAGCGCTTCGCGAAGTTCGCTGCTGAACACGAAGGCGCCGCTGCGCCCGTTGCGTTTGGCCCGATTGGTGGCGATGTCGGCCTGCCGCGTCAGTTCCAGCACGGTCTGGCCACTGTCGGGGAAGGCCGCAGCCCCCACCGAGGCCGTCAGGTACAGGGTGGCCAGTTGTGAGATCGGCATCGGCTCGGCGATACAGTCGCAGAAGCGGGTCGCCAGTTGCAGCAGGTCGATGTGGGGATCGACATCGCCGATCGCGATCAGGAACTCGTCCCCGGCATAACGCATCACTTCGTTTGCGGGTCCGGCAGCATCGCGCAGGCGATCTGCCGCGTGCCTGAGTGCGGCATCGCCCATGGCAAAGCCGAGCGTCTCGTTGACCGAGTTGAACCCGTCGAGGTCGACGAAGATCAGCACCATGCGCCGGCCGAGCTCGCGCGCCTGCTGGATCAATACCTCGATGCGGCCCTCGGAACCGGCAAAGCGCGGCAATCGGGTGACCGGATCGTGCGTGGCCAGGTAATTGCGCTCGGCCTCCATCACCTTCTGGCCGGTGATATCGGTCTGGACGCCGATGTAGTGGGTGACCTGGCCTGCATCGTCGTGCACCGGCGACAGGATCAGCCGGTTCCAGAACAGGCTGCCGTCCTTGCGATAGTTGCGCAGCACGACCTCGCAACTGGCACGCTCGGCGATCGCACGATGCATGACGCCGATCTCGTTCTGCAGCCGATCCTCGGACTGCAGGAAGCGGCAGTTGCGGCCGATCACTTCGCGCGACTGATATCCGGTCATGCGCTCGAACGCGGCATTGACGTAGGTAATCGGATGGTCCGGGCCGGTGATGTCGACGATGATCATGCCGTCCTTGGTGGACTCGACCGCACGTTGCAGCAGGCGCAACTTGCGTTCGCTGGCGCGTTGCTCGGTGACGTCGCGCAGCGTCAGTACCTGCGCGCTTTCTCCCTTCCAGGCGGTTTCGGTGGCGCGCAGATCGACGTCGTGAACCGCGCCGAAACTGTCGACCAGATCGATATGCGACTGGCCGGTTGCGACTAGCTGTGCCGGCGCCGGTCGGCCGATGAGGTCTTCCTCGGACTGTCCCAGCAGCAGACACAGCGCCGGATTGGCGACCCGCACCAGATTCTGCGCATCGGTGACCATCAGCCCGTCGCCAACATCGTGCAGCACCTGGCGTAGCGCCGCTTCGCTCTCGCGCAGGATGTTTTCCGCCTGCATCCGCAGCGATACGTCGGTTGCGGCGACCAGGCGCCGGCGTTGACCCGCGATGTAGATCTGCGAGGTCACGATTTCGACGTCGAGCTGCGAACCATCCTTCCGCTGGTGACGCCAGACGCCCGCATTCAGGGTGCCCGGATCGTCGCCACGTTCCTCGAAGAACTGCAGCAGGCGTGGGATCTCCGAACTGGGCCGAAGGTCGGTGATCTTCAGTTGAAGAAACTCGTCGCGACTGTAGCCGTAGAGGTCGAGGGCGGCTTCGTTGACTTCGAGAATGCCCAGGGTTGCATCGTCGTAGACCCATAGCGGCAACGGACTGGCGTCGAAGATGGCCGCATGGTTGCGTTCGCGTTCGAGCAGGCGTTGGTTCAGCCGATGCTGCGCCAGCACATAGCGCAGACTGCGTTCCAGGCGATGGGCGTCGAGCGACGACTTGACCAGGTAGTCGGCGGCACCGGCAAGCAATGCGCCGCGGTCCACTTCGTCGCTGCCATGCCCGGTCAGCAGGATCAACGGTGGTCGCTGCTGATCTGCCGAGGTGGCATTCAGCAAATCGATGCCGGTGTAGCCCCCGAGCAGATAATCGACGATGCCGATGTCGTGCTCATGCCGGGCCAGCGCTGCCAGCGCGGCTTCATAGCTGGACACGACCTCAACCTGATAAGGCTCGCTGCCGCCGACGCGCGACAGCAGGTCCTGCAACAACCACTGGTCATCGGGGTCGTCCTCCACCAGCAACAACCTGACGATCGAAGTCTCAGGTACCATCAGGCTTCATGTTTACAATTGGTCGCTGCATTCTCGCAGCATGCGCGCATCTGCGCGAGATTGCGCGTGTGCATTGCGATCTGGCGCGAATCGCCACGCCCTGGGTCGAAACGTCGGAAACCAGCCTGAAGTGACATCCGCGTCGCCGAGGGTTTTTTTTGCGGGTTTCCCCAGGGTCTTTCGGCAAAGGCGCCAGTCACCTCGCCGACCCGAAACGTCGGCCTGTCGGCGGCTGTAAACCAGACATCGCGGATGACCTGCCTCCAGACAACAAAAAGGGCGCCGCTCGCGCGGCGCCCCTGGCTTTCTCGCATTGCGGATTCCCGCGTCGCGAGAGTCTCCTCAGTAGCGGTAATGATCCGGCTTGTACGGACCTTCGGCCTTGATGCCCATGTAGCTGGCCTGGTTTTCGCTCAGCGTGGTCAGCTTGACGCCGATCTTTTCCAGGTGCAGACGCGCGACTTCCTCGTCGAGCTTCTTCGGCAACTGGTACACGGCCGGCTCGTACTTGTCCTTGTTCGCCCACAGGTCGATCTGCGCCAGCACCTGGTTGGAGAACGAGTTGGACATCACGAAGCTCGGGTGGCCGGTGGCGCAACCCAGGTTCACCAGGCGGCCTTCGGCGAGCATGTAGATCTCATGACCGTCGGGGAACTGGTACTTGTCCACCTGCGGCTTGATGTTGACCTTTTTCACGCCTTCGGCGGTGTTCAGTCGATCCATCTGGATCTCGTTGTCGAAGTGGCCGATGTTGCAGACGATCGCCTGGTCCTTCATCGCCGCCATGTGCTCCAGCGTGATGATGTCCTTGTTGCCGGTCGCGGTCACATAAATGTCGGCGCGGCCGAGGGTGGACTCGACGGTATCGACTTCGAAGCCTTCCATCGCCGCCTGCAGCGCGCAGATCGGATCGATTTCGGTGACGACGACGCGCGCGCCGAAGCCGCGCAAGCTACGCGCCGAGCCCTTGCCGACGTCGCCGAAGCCGCAGATGACGGCCAGCTTGCCGGCGATCATGCGATCGGTGGCGCGCTTGATGCCGTCGGCCAGAGATTCGCGGCAGCCGTAGAGGTTGTCGAACTTGCTCTTGGTGACCGAGTCGTTGACGTTGATCGCCGGCACCAACAGCTTGCCGAGCGCCTTCATCTGGTACAGGCGGTTGACGCCGGTGGTGGTCTCTTCCGAGACGCCGCGCCAATGCTTGACCACTTCGTGCCAGAAGCCCGGGCGTTCCTTGGCGGTGCGCTTGAGCAGGCGCTTGATCACCGCCTCTTCCTCGCTCTCGCTCTCGCTGTCGACCCAGCGGTCGCCCTGTTCCATCAGATAACCCTTGTGGATCAGCAGGGTGACGTCGCCGCCGTCATCGACCACCAGTTCCGGGCCCTTGCCGCCGGGAAAGGTGACTGCGTCGAGCGTGCAATCCCAGTACTCCTCCAGCGTCTCGCCCTTCCACGCGAACACCGGCGTGCCGGTGACGGCGATCGCGGCGGCGGCGTAGTCCTGGGTCGAAAAGATGTTGCAGGAAGCCCAACGCACGTTGGCGCCGAGCGCAACCAGGGTCTCGATCAGCACGGCGGTTTCCACCGTCATGTGCAGCGAGCCGGTCAGGCGCACGCCCGCCAGCGGCTTGCTCGGCGCGTACTTCTTGCGAATCGACATCAGGCCGGGCATCTCGTGCTCGGCCATCTGGATTTCCTTGCGGCCCCATTCGGCCAGCGACAGGTCGCGCACCTTGAAATCGTGCGCCGGGAGTTCCTTCACTACTGCGTTCATCAAGCGTCCTCTGATGGAAAGACGGGCGCCCTTCGCTGGGGAAGGCCTGACCTCATCGAGCGTGACCCCTGGACCGGGATTGCAGCGCCCCTCGATGAGCGGACCAGACGGCATCGCGCCGGCTGAGGTCGCGCATTCTATCTCTTGTTCGCGATGAAGAGATGAATGGCCGCCGTCGACGCTTGGGCAGGGCTTAACAATCGGGCTCGTCATTGCGAGCGCAGCGAAGCAATCCAGTGACTTTGCCTTTGCTGTCTCAAAGTTGCCCGCGTAAGTGCAGGGGCGCTGGATTGCTTCGCTGCGCTCGCAATGACGCCTATCCTTACGAGATCGGCCACAGGATGACCGCCATGTTCGAAAGCGATCTGACGCGTCAGGTTCTGCTGGCCCTTACGGCGCTGGTGTTCCTGATCCTCGCGCTGCGCACCTGGTGGGTGCCCGACCAAGTCGCCCGCGAACTCGGTTACGGCGTCAGCGATGCCAACGGCTACAGCGAGCTGCACGCGATCTATGTCGGACTGTGGCTGGCACATGCCGCACTTGGGGTGTTTGCTTTTGTGCATGTCGACCAAGCGGTGCTGGGCGACATCCTCGCGTTGCTGATCCTGGGGCAACCGCTGGGCCGGTTGATCGCCATACCGCGGCACGGTTTGCCCAGTGGCCCGTTGTTGGTGTTCTTTTCGCTCGAGGTGGTCGGCGGGCTGGCGCTGCTGGTGGTGCGGCCGGAGGTGTGAAGTCACTGTCGCAGCGACGAAATCCAATGTGGGAGCGGGTTTATCCCGCGATCTCCTGGCGAACGTAGCGAAAAGATCGCGGGGTGAACCCGCTCCCACAGTGAAGCAAGAGATCGCGGGATGAACCCGCTCCCACAGTGAAGCAAGAGCTCGCGGGATGAACCCGCTCCCACAGTGAAGCAAGAGATCGCGGGGTGAACCCGCTCCCACCGTGAAGCAGGAGATCGCGGGGTGAACCCGCTCCCACAGTGAAGCAAGAGCTCGCGGGATGAACCCGTTCCCACAAGAACGCTGAACTGCAATCAGTTCATCCGGAACGTCACCGGCACGCTCGCCCACGCTGACCTGGGCACGCCGTCCACCTTGTGCGGATGAAAGCGCCAGCGCTTGAGCGCGCGAATCGCCGCTTGTTCGAAGTTGCGATTGCGTGTGCCGCCGATGACTTCGATGGTCTGCGGGACGCCGTATTCATCCACCAGCACGCGCAGCAGCACATCGCCCTCGATCCCGCCGATCACTTCGCGCCGCGGATATCCCGGAGGCGCACCGCTGCGTTTGCTCAGTGTGACCAGGTTGCCGGTGGTCCCGAGCGCCGGTCCGCTGGCGTCCGCATCGATCTGCACATTGGCGACTACCGGCAGATCACTGGGCGTATCGACGACGATGTCATTGCTTGCCGTCGGTGCAACCGGCATCGGCGCCAGTGTCGGTGCCTGCGGCGGTGCTGTCATCGGCACCAACGGCACCGGCGGCGGTGGAACCACGATCGGTTCGGGTGGCTTGGGTGGAGGCGGTTCATCCCGCTCAAGAACGACGTCGAACTCGGCTGGCGCCGGTCGCCAGAATTCGACCGGTTGGCGCGGTAACAACATCACGGCAAGCACCATCAGATGAATCAGGAATACACCGGTCATCGCCAGTACGCGCTTCTGGTCAACGAATCCGCCCCGCAATTGCCGCATCGCCAGCACCATGACTCACCCCTGCCTTTCGGCACTTGCCCTGGAAGATCGTCGCTGGGATTCACGTTATGCAGGCTTGCCCGACCGTCAGCTGAATGCCCGCGGCGGACAGCTCGCTCGTTCAACCGGGAGTAACGCCGATGGCAACCAAACAGGAAATGCTGCAGCAAGCGATTGCGGCCGACGATCTGGCTGCCGCGACGGCGTTGGTCGATGCCGACGTTTCGTTGCTCGATGCGCCGCTCGCCAATGGTGCGGGGCCGGTGCTGCTGGCGATGTACCTGGGCAAGCGCGCGCTCGCGGCCGCGCTGGCGCAGCGCAAGCCGGCGCTGGCGATCACCGAGGCAGCAGCATTGGGTGACGTGAAGGCGCTGCTCGCATTGCTTGCGGGAGACCTGAACCAGGCACAGGCGCGCTCGGGCGACGGTTTCCCGGCGTTGGGACTCGCCGTCTTCTTCGGTCAGGTGCGCTGCGCCGCGTTGCTGCTCGCGGCGGGCGCCGATCCGGATGCCGCGGCCAACAACGCGATGCGGGTGGCACCGATCCACTCGGCGTGCGCGCAAGCAGACGAAGCACTGGCCTGTCGCCTGGTCCACCTACTGCTCGCATTTGCTGTCGACCCGGATGCGCGCCAGCAAGGCGGCTGGACCGCGCTGCATTCAGCGGCACATCGCGACTACGCGGATCTGGTGGCCGTGCTGCGAGGCGCCGGTGCCGATCTGCAAATTCGCAACGATACCGGCGTCGATGCACTCGACATCGCGCGTAACGAAGGCAAACAGGCAGCTCTGGCTGCGCTGCAGGCGTAGTCATAGATCTGGTGGGTCCAGAGTTGTCTGGATGCTGCTGATCTTGCTGTTGGCTCTGCTTCTGCTCTGGTGGGTCCAGACTTGTCTGGACGCTGTTGACTCTGCTTGTGGGGAAAAGCGTCCAGACAAGTCTGGACCCACAAAAGCTCACGTTGTTTCGGCACTTTCCCGTTGATCTTGCTGTTGGCTCCCGCGTCTGATCTGGTGGGTCCAGACTTGTCTGGACGCTGTTGACGCTGCCTGTGGGGAAAAGCGTCCAGACAAGTCTGGACCCACAAAAGCTCAAGTCGTTTCAGCACTTTCCCGTGCCGGTTCTTGAGCACCTGTGCCAATAATCCGCCACCCCTGATGCAGGTGTCGGCATGACCGCAACGACGCAACTGTGGACCACTTTCGCGATCTATCTGATCGGCATGCTCGGCATCGGTTTCTGGGCGTGGCGGCGTACGCGCTCGTTCGATGATTACATCCTTGGTGGCCGCAGTCTGAGTCCGCTGGTCACGGCGTTGTCGACCGGCGCCTCGGACATGAGTGGCTGGTTGCTGATGGGCTTGCCGGGCGCGTTGTATGCATCCGGCCTGGCCGAGTCGTGGATCGTGATCGGCCTGGTCGTCGGCGCCTGGCTCAACTGGCGACTGGTGGCCGCACCGTTGCGCGTCTACACGGAGCGCGCCGACAACGCGCTGACGTTGCCCGACTACTTCACCCATCGCTTCGAGGATCGCCAGCGCCTGCTGCGCGTGTTTTCGGCACTGGTGATCCTGGTGTTCTTCGCGATCTATTCGGCCTCGGGCATCGTCGCAGGTGCGCGCCTGTTCGAAAGCACCTTCGGCATCGAATATCACCAGGCGCTGTGGGCCGGTGCCGCCGTGACCATCGTCTACACGCTGATCGGCGGCTTCCTGGCGGTCAGTTGGACCGACACGGTGCAGGGCACGTTGATGATCTTTGCGTTGCTGGTGGCCCCTGCGTTCGTCGTCATCGCCAGCGGCGGCCCCTTCGATGCGTATGCCACGATCGCCCACGCGCACCCGGCCAAGGTCGACTGGTTCCACGGCACCAGCTTCGTCGGCATCGTGTCGTTGATGGCGTGGGGTCTGGGTTATGTCGGCCAACCGCACATCCTGGCGCGCTTCATGGCGGCCGCGTCGGTGGCGGCCATTCGCCCGGCGCGGCGCATCGCCATGTCCTGGATGGTGCTGTGTCTGATCGGTGCCGTCGCCGTCGGCTTTTTCGCCAATGCCTGGTATGCGGCGCATCCGCAACAGGCAGGACTGGTCGACGACAATCCGGAGCGCGTGTTCATCCTGCTCACCCAGCAGTTGTTCACGCCGTGGGTCGCGGGCGTGCTGTTGTCGGCGGTGCTCGCGGCGATCATGAGCACCCTGTCGTGCCAATTGCTGGTGTGTTCAAGCGCCATCACCGAAGACTTCTACAAGGCCTTCCTGCGCAAGCGCGCAAGCCAGCGCGAGTTGATCTGGGTCGGGCGCGGTGCCTTGCTCGCGGTGGCACTGGTGGCAATGGCGTTGGCCTGGAACCCGCAGAACCGCGTGCTCGATCTGGTCTCCTACGCCTGGGCCGGATTCGGCGCTGCATTCGGCCCGGTCGTCGTGTTCTCGCTGTACTGGCGGCGGATGACGCGCAATGGTGCGCTTGCCGGCATGCTGACCGGCGCCATCACCGTTCTCGTCTGGAAGCAGTACGCCTGGTTCGGGCTCTACGAGATGGTGCCGGGCTTCGTGCTGTGCAGTCTGGCCATCCTGATCGTCAGCCGGCTCGATCAGCCGCCGGAAGCGTCCATCGCTGCACGCTTCGATTGCGTGCATGACGAACTTGCCGTAGTGCGCGGTTGAGACGCCGGGATTCACGCTGGATGAACGCTGCGAGCGGCGCAACAGTCGGTGACGACTGAAATCACGCCGTGGCCGCGCGCCGATGTCGCGAACTCGCTAACATCATGGTCGAAGGCGCCGATTCCGTTGCGCTCAGCGAAGAAATCCGAGGAGGAACCCCGTGATCGTACGTCTTTCTGCTGTGCTGCTGTTCGCCCTGTGCGCCTCCGCCGCGAGTGCGCAGCAGGCCGTCAATCAAAAGCCGCTCACCGACGAGGAGCGCGCCGAGATCGATGCGCAGCGTCGTGCCGGCTGCAAGGGGCACAAGGAGAACCTGCAGATGTTGCAGGGCGACAATCCGCTGATGATCGAAGAGGGCGGCAAACAGCGCGAGCTGACGCGCGCCGAGCGCGACGCACAGATTGCCGATACGCAGAAAATCCTCGAAACCTACTGCGGCGTGAAGCCGAAGAGCGAGTAAGCGTCCAATCCCGTAGGACCCAGAGCGCGCAGTAGCGTCCGGACGCAGGAGCGACGTGTACGTCGCTCCTGCGCCGGCAATCAGCTGCGCTGCAGGAGTAGCGCAACGCCCATGCCGCCTGCCGCGCAAGCGGTCACCAGCGCGCGTCCGCCACCGATTTCCTTCAGCAGCTTCGCGCCACCCGCCAACATGCGCGCGCCGGTCGCCGCGAACGGGTGACCGATGGCGAGGCTGCCGCCAGCGATGTTGAGCTTGCTGCGGTCGATGGCGCCGAGCGCCTTGGGCAGGCTCAAACGTTCCCGGCAATAGCCGTCCGACTCGAATGCGGCCAAGGTGCACAGCGCCTGCGCCGCGAATGCCTCGTGTACCTCGAACAAGTCGACGTCCGCGAACGTCAGTCGGTTGCGCGACAGCAAGCGAGCGACGGCAACGGTTGGCGCCATCAACAAGCCTTCGCCGCCGACGAAATCGACCGCCGACACTTCGGCATCGACGAGGTCGGCGAGCACCTCGTGGCCTTCGGCGCGCGCCCAGTCGTGCGCTGCCAGCAACACCGCGCTGGCGCCGTCGGTGAGCGGCGTCGAATTTCCGGCAGTCAGGGTGCCGAGGCCGGACTTGCGATCGAAGGCGGGCTTCAGCGTCGCCAGTTTGTCGAGCGAGGTGTCGGCGCGCAGCACGTTGTCGCGTCTGGTGCCGCGAAACGGCGACACCAGATCATCGTGGAAGCCGCGTTCCCACGCGCTGTGCGCCTTCTGGTGGCTGTCCCAGGCGAACTGGTCCTGATCCTTGCGGCTGATCGCCCAGGTCTTGGCCATCATCTCGCAGTGTTCGCCCATGCTCTTGCCGGTGCGTGGTTCAGCGACGGCCGGTGCGACCGGTTTCAGCTCACCGAAGCGGAATCCCCTGATTGCCCGGAGTCGCTCGCCGAAGGACTTCGCCCGCGCGGCGGCAAGAAATCGCGCATTCAGCGACTGGTTCAGCACCAGCGGTACCTCGCTGGCGCTATCGCTGCCGCCGCCGATACCGACGCGGATCTGCCCCAGCGCGATCTTGTTGGCGATCAGGATCGCCGATTCGAAGCCGGTGCCGCAGGCGCGCTGCAGCGTCAGTCCCGGCGTCGTGTGCGCAAGGCCACTGCCCAGCGCAATCTCGCGCGCCAGATTCCAGTCGCGCGAGTGCTTGAGTACCGCACCGAAGGCGAGTTCGCCCAGTTCGACGCCCTTGAGGCTGAAGCGTTCGACCATTCGGCTGACCACTTCACTGCCCAGCGCCAGATTTCCGAGGTCCGTGTAGACCGTGTTCTGGCGACAGAAGGGAATGCGCAGGCCACCGAGAATCGCAGCCAGGGGACGGCGGTCGGACATGGCGACGCTCCGCGACGACAGGGTCACCAGTGTAGACCAGGGCCGAGCGGTTGGCTCCTGTGGGCGCCACTGGCGCACTGGTTCCGTGCATACCTTTGCGCATCAAACCGTAGGCGATCTCGGAGTCTGTTTTTTTCGTCCGCAAAGGACGCAAAGAACGCAAAGGGAGCGGAAGCGGTGATTGTGCAGAGGTCGGATCTCCCCTGGCGCATCACGTGCTGGTCTTGCACTTCTTGGCGTTCTTTGCGGACAAATGATCTTGTTTCAGTTACTTACGGCATGTTTGGAGGGAGTCCCGGTCGCCCCTGTTGGTGCGCTTATTCGCGCAAAGAACACACGGAAGTAGGTCACGTTGCCTGCGCAGCAGGCTACGTGACGCTGTCCATTGTCACGTAGCCCGCTGCGCAGGCAACGTGACCTACAAATAAATGCTCTACAATCAAACGTTTAGAGGATGTTCTGTGAGAGTGCTGATCACCCTTGCGGTGCGTTTGTTCGCGCATCGAAGGTGTGGGAGCGGGTTTATCCCGCGAACTCTTGCCAGCAGCTGGCGGCGCCAGATCGCTCCCACTACGGCCCTGCGCTATCGTGCGCGCCCCAAATGAACTTGCCGGATCGACGATGGCGACGATGTGGATGGGCGTGCTGGCGCTGGAGCCGGTTGCTGGTGCATTGCCTCAGCGACAGTTGCTGACTCGGGCGACCGCCGAAGGCCTGAATGACGCCATGGGCGCGCAGCTGGCGCGTTTCCTGCCGCCCGAGCACGACTATGGTTTCGTCTGGTCGGCCGCGATCTACGATCCGGCGCAACTGCTGCGACGTGGATTTCCGTTGTACCAGGAACTGGCCAATCTGTTCGTCGCCGGGCAGCGCCATGGCGTCGATGCAGGCCAGTGCCTGACCTTGTGCGAGTTGGACGGGCGCATGCCGACCGCCTTGCTGGAGCCAGAGGCGGCGATCGGCGGCGGCACGCTCTACATCATTCCCATTGCCGTGACCGGCAGTCCCGAGGCCATCACCGCGGCCAGCGAGCAGTTGGAAAGCGCACTCTACGACCAGGGCCTGGCCGACGCTGCGGTGGTGTTCGAGTTGCATCGTGATCTGGGAGTGGCCTTCGAACACGTGCGTCTGATGTCCTTGATGGATCTGTCGGCAATGATGGCGGCGCAACTGGAGCACGTGGGTTTCGGCTGCGCCTGGCAGTTGATCGAGGAGATGCTGTACGGCAAACCGCCGCGCGAGATTGAGGTGCGAAGCCCGCTCGGCCAGTCGCTGAAACTTGACGACGGCGCAGTCTGGCTGGCCTTTGAACCGTATTCGCTGCACGCGCGCCAACACGCAGGCGATCGCGATACGCGCCTGCAATCCTACGTCGAGAAACTCCACGAATTCCGCCAGCTGCAATGCCTGCTCGCCGCTCACGGCGTGGCCGTGCGGGTGCGTCTCCCGCAGGTTGAAGCCGAGCACGCCTGCTCACGCCAGAGCGACGATTTCGTGATCGAGAGCGTCGCGGACGGCACGCCAACGTGCGCCTTGTTGCACGAGGCGCCGGGCCTCGGCGCGCTGGCGTTCACGCTGGTGGACGCCATGGGAAGCATCATCGAGCATCGCTATCCCTTGTCGGCTGGCGCGATTGGCCGCTTCCGCAATGAGGCAGCCGAACGCGGTTGGGTGATCGAGCGACTGCAACGGGTAGTGTTGAGCGCGGATGGGCTGGATCTGGCGGCGGGTCAGGTGGGTCGGCACTGATGCCGGGTCCGGAGACTTTTTGTCCGCAGAGGACGCAAAAGGAAGCAGGGATGATCGGTTGGCACCGGTTGGTGGTGGGCGCGACTATCTGTCGCGAGAGCGCAGCAAGAAGCTCGCGGGGCAAACCCGCTCCCACAATCAAGCCGGCAGTCTGTGGGAGCGGGTTTATCCCGCGAGCTTCACCCCGCGCGCGAGCGCGTCGAAAACCCTGCTGAGCCGTGTTCCCTGATTGAACCGCTCTCCTTTGCGTTCTTTGCGTCCTTTGCGGACAAATGCTCCTAGCCGAAATCACCCACCGTGCCCGAAAATTCCACCGCGACAGTCAAGAACCTCCGCCGCCGCCTGAATCAGGCGATGGCCGTGGATTTTCCGCGCCTGCGCGGTGATCTCGATCGCTGGCGCGCGGATGCGCCGGATGCGGATGCGCGGCTGGCGCAGCTGAGCCAGCAGATCGAGGCTTCGGCGGCGAAGGGCGATGCGCGGCGCGCGCGGGTGCCGCAGATCAGTGTGCCGGAAGAACTGCCGATTGCGCTCAAGGCCGACGAGATCACCGCTGCAATCCGTGCGCATCAAGTCGTGGTGGTGGCCGGCGAAACCGGCTCCGGCAAGACCACCCAGTTGCCCAAATTGTGCCTTGCCGCGGGCCGTGGACTGACCGGGCTGATCGGCTGCACGCAGCCACGCCGAATTGCCGCGAAGAGCATCTCGCGACGCGTGGCTGAGGAGCTGAAGTCGCCGCTGGGTCAGTTGGTTGGATTCGCCGTGCGTTTCCAGGACCAGATCGGCGAGGACACGCTGGTCAAGTTCATGACCGACGGCATCCTGCTCGCCGAGACGCAGTCCGATCGTTTGCTGCGCCGCTACGACACGCTGATCATCGACGAAGCGCACGAACGCAGCCTCAACATCGATTTCCTGCTCGGTTATCTGAAGCGGTTGCTGCCCAGGCGCCCGGATCTGAAGCTGATCATCACCTCGGCGACCATCGACACCGAGCGTTTCGCGCGGCACTTCGACAACGCGCCGGTGATCTCGGTGGAGGGTCGCGGTTTTCCGGTGGAAATGCGCTGGCGACCGATCGAAGGCGATCGCGAGGAACGTGGCGACGATGGCCTGTATCGCGCGATCGCCGCCGCCACCGAGGAACTCGCGCGCGAGGATCCGCGTGGTGACATCCTGGTGTTCCTGCCCGGCGAGCGCGAGATCCGCGACGCGCACAAGGCGCTGGAGCAGCGCCGTTATGCCCACACCGAAGTGCTGCCGCTGTACGCGCGGTTGAGTGCGGCGGCGCAGGACGCGGTGTTTCGCCCGGGCGCGCAGCGACGCATCGTGTTGGCGACCAATGTCGCCGAGACCTCGATCACGGTGCCGCGCATTCGTTTCGTGATCGACAGCGGCATCGCCCGGGTCAACCGCTACAGCCAGCGCGCCAAGGTGCAAAGGCTGCAGATCGAGCCGGTCTCGCAGGCCTCCGCCAACCAGCGTGCCGGACGTTGCGGGCGACTGTCGGCCGGCGTCGCCGTGCGCCTGTACGACGAGGCCGACTTTCAGCGCCGGCCGCAATTCACCGATCCGGAACTGCTGCGTTCGTCGCTGGCCGGCGTGATCCTGCGCATGCTCGATCTGGATCTCGGCGACCCGGCCAGCTTTCCGTTCCTCGACCCGCCGAGCGACCGCGCGCTGCAGGACGGTTTCCTGTTGCTGCGCGAAGTCGGCGCCATCGACGATGGCAAGAAGCTCACCCAAGTCGGCCGCGACATGGCCAAGCTGCCGATCGACGTGCGCCTGGCGCGTGCATTGGTCGCCGCGCGTGATGCGCGGGTGCTCGACGAGGCGCTGATCATCGCCTCGGGCCTGTCGATCCAGGATCCGCGCGAACGCCCGCCCGAAGTGCGTGGCCTCGCCGACGCCGCGCATCAGGCTTTCGTCCACGAGAAGAGTGATTTCCTGACTCTTGTGCAGTTGTGGCTGGCCTACAACCACGAACACGAAGAACGCACCCAGAGTGGCCTGCGCGACTGGTGCCGCGCGCATTTCCTGTCCTACCTGCGCATGCGCGAATGGCGCGAACTGCATCGGCAGTTGTTGTTGATCGTGCGGGAGAAAGGATGGGATGGAACTGCAGGAGCGCGCTCGCGCGCGAATGACGTCGACGTAGGTCACGTTGGCCCGCAGGGACTACGTGACACCGCACTCGCGGCTCGGGTCGGACAGAAAGAGCGTGGTCCGCAAAGGACGCAAAGAACGCAAAGGGAAGCAAGAGCGGGTCAATCCCGGGATCGCTCTTCCTTTGCGTCCTTCGCCTCCTTTGCGGACAAAAAGGCTCCTGTCGCAGAGCAGCAACCCGAAACCGCCCTGACCGACCCGCGCGCCTACGAGTTCCTGCACCGCGCCCTGCTGACCGCCTTCGTGACCCAGGTGGCGCGCAAGGACGACAAGATGAAGTACCGTGGGCCGCGCGGTCGGGCGCTGCAGATTTTTCCGGGGTCCGGGCAGTTCAAGGTGGGGCCGAACTGGATTTTGTCGGCGACGCTGCTGGAAACCGAGAAGCTCTACGCGCTGAACGTCGCGCGCATCGATCCGGCGTGGATCGAACCGGCGGCGGCGCATCTGACCACGCGCCAGTTTTATGAGCCGAGCTGGGATGCGAAGGGCGGTCGCGCGGTCGGTTTCGAGGACGTCAGCCTGTACGGTCTGCCGATCGTGCAGCGGCGGCGGATTTCCTGTGCGCCGGTCGATCCGCTCGCGGCGCGGCAGTTGTTCCTGCGCCATCAACTGGTACGCGGCGAGGGGCCGGCGCGGCATGCGCTGCTGGCGCACAACGCGGCCATGCGCGAGCAGGCGCATGCCAAGGAAGAAAAGCTGCGTCGCCGTGGACTCATGCGCGACGAGGAACAACTGGCCGAGTGGTTCGATCAGCGCTGCCCGAAGGACATCCTCGACTCGCATGCGCTCGATCGCTGGCTCAAGCACGCGCCTGCAGCCGAACGCGACGCACTGAGGCTGACGCTCGATGACCTGGTGATCCCCAGCGCACGCGGCGATGAGCGTTTCGAGTTTCCCGATGCGCTGGACGTGCAGGGCGCGCGGCTGTTGCTGCAGTACCACTTCGATCCGCAGGGCGCACGCGATGGCGTGACCGCAACCGTCCCACTGGCAACGTTGCTGGCTTTGAGCGATGCCGAAATCGACTGGCTGGTGCCGGGCTTGCGCGAGGAAAAGGCGACGCTGCTGATCAAGAGTCTGCCGAAAGCGCTGCGTCGCCACGTCGTGCCGGCGCCGGACTTCGCGTGCGCCTTCATCGAATCGGCGACACCTCGCGCGCAGCCTTTCGCGGCGGCGTTGGCTGTGTTCCTTAGTCGCGTCGCTGGCGTCGATGTTCGCGAGGCGGATTTCGATGCGTCGACACTGCCGGCGTATCTCAGCTTCAACCTCAGTATCGTCGATGCGAACGGACAGACTTTGGCCGAAGGTCGCGACCTTGCGGCGCTGAAGGCGCATTTTGCCGAGGCCGCTCGGGCCGCGTTTGCAGCGCGTGTAGATGCGGATTTCCAGCGTGAGAATCTGACCGGTTGGCCGCTCGACGAAATTCCGCTCGACGTTCACGCCGAGGGTGGTGCGCGCGCTTATCCCGCGCTGCACGACCTCGGCACGCATGCCGGACTGCGCGCCTATGCCGATGCGGCCGAAGCCGCCGTCGCCCATCCGCGTGGCGTGCGTCGACTGGTGCTGATCCAGATCGACGATCAGCTGCGCTACTGGCAACGGCACGTCAAGCTGTCGTCGGATGCGCAAATGGCTTACGGCGTGGTTGCCAGCGTCGATGCATTGCGCCGCGATCTGATCGAGTCGGCGCTGGATCGGGTGATTGGGCTGGGTGAAGCAACAGCGGGGCAGGGGGCACAGAGCACGGGGCTCGGTGAAGCAAAGGCGGGGCAGGGGGCAGGGG
>CALEZI010000203.1 GCA_937928755.1 uncultured Rhodanobacteraceae bacterium
CTTTGCGTCCTTTGCGTCCTTTGCGGAAAAAGCTCTTCTTTCAGATACTTGCGTTTTGTTTGGTGAGAGTCCCGGTCGCCCCTGTCGATGCGCTTGTTCGCGCAAAGAACACACGGAAGTAGGTCACGTTGCCTGCGCAGCAGGCTACGTGACGCTGTCCATTGTCACGTAGCCCGCTGCGCAGGCAACGTGACCTACAAATAAATGCTATACAATCAAACGTTTAGAGGATGCTCTGTGAGAGCGGCCGGCCTCAGTAGCTGAAAATCAACTGCAGGTACCAGAAGCGGCCGGGAATCGGGTAACTCGGATCGAAGGAGTTGGCCGTCCCGGAGTACGACACCGGCGGGTCGCGGTCGAAGGCGTTCTGCACGCCGAGCAGCGCGCGCACATTCCATGGCGTGTTCCAGCCGGCCTGCAGGTCGACGTAGGTGCGCGAGCCGAGGTGATTCTCGGGCCGGCCGTCGAACACCGGGCTGGCGATGTCCGGGCTGCTGCACAACCCGGCGGCGGCTGCCGTTGCGATGCACGGCTCATCAAGGCCGGAGTAGTAGCGGATGCCGACCGCCGCGCTCCAGTCGCCGCTTTGCCAGGCGAAGTCGAGGTTCGAGCGCACGCGGAATCCGGGCTCGATCGGGTACAAGTGGCCGACTGCCGACCGTTGTCCCGAACCGCGCGGAACCTCGAAGGTGTATTCGCTGTAATAGGTGGAATCCCACAGGATCTCGAACAGGCCGGCGTCGGAATCGATCCGGTAGCCCGCCGTGAGATCGTAGCCCTCGACGGTGAGCGCGCCGGAATTCAGGTCGCGCCCGTCGAGTTGCACCAGTTCGCCGCGCGCATCGCGCTCGGTGCGCGCACAGGCTTCGGGGACGCCGGCGTTGGCGCAGTACGCCAGCAGTTCGGAGGGATCGACCGACGAGATCGCATCTTCGACGCGGATCTGGTACCAGTCGAGGCTGAGGTCGAAGCCCGGAAGCCCGCCGGGATTCCAGACGACACCCAGCGTGCGACTGGTCGACGTTTCCGGTTGCAGGTCCGGGTTTCCGCCGATGATGACGTCGTAGCGTCCAATCTCCGCGACATACGCCCCACCCGGCACGCCATCCGCAATGCAGTTGGCGTTCTGCACCGGCGTCTGCTGGATATCGATGTTGCATGGATCCTCGAAAAACGTGGAAGAAATTTCCGCCTGCGGAAAGAACAGGTCAGTCACGATCGGCGCACGGAAGCCCTCCGAATAGCTGGCACGAAACAGCAGGTCTTCGACCGGTTTCCAGCGCAAGCCGCCTTCGAAGGTGGTGACGTCGCCGAAGGCATCGTAATGCGACTGACGCACGGCGAAGCTCGATTCCAGCAATTCGGCCCCCGGCGCGCCCTCGAGGAGCGGCAGCGCCAGCTCGAGGTAGGCTTCATGTGCCACAACCTCCCCGCCGAAATCGGTGTTGTCGAGGTTCTCGAGCGCCGCGCGGCGGGCGTCGAAGCGGGCCTCGCCTTCCTCGCGACGGTATTCGTAGCCCAGCGCAAACGCCAGTGGCCCCGCGGGCAGGTCGTAGAGGTCGCCGCTCAGGCCCAGATGGGTGTTCCACGACTGCGTACGCGTGGTGTCGGTGCCGGTGTAGTACAGATAATCGAGCATCTCCGGGGTCACGCCGGCCGCGCCCCGGAACGGGTCCAAAGGTACGCAACCGGCAATCACCGCCGACGGCGTGCCGCAGCGCGCGGTACCTGAGCTGTCGCGGAACGAGGGCCCGAGTGCGAGGCCGAAGCGGTTGATGTCGCTGAGTCCGCTCGACTGATTCTGAAGATCGTAGTTGCCGTAGACCAGATCCGCGTCCCACAGCCACAGCCGACCGGCGAACTCCAGCGTACCATCGAGCCCCGCCGCCACGCGGCTGGTATCGGCGTCCTGGCTGAACTGGCGCACGGCCCCACCCGGACGCACGAACAATCCGGTCACCGGCTGCCCGAAGGGGTTGTACACATGGTCGGCCGGCACCGTGATGTTGCTGGCACCGGCGAAGGTCGAACCCACGAGGATCGGATTCGGCGCCAGTTGCTGCTGCGATTCGCGCTCGTTGAAATAGAGCTGCAGGCTGAACTCGGTGCTTTCCCCCAGCGCATGAGTCAGGTTGGCGAATGCCGCCATCCGCCGCTGCGGCGTCTGCAGATAGTTTTCCGGCGCGAAGTTGTAGCCATCGCCGCGAGGGTCGAACAGCCGGTAGCCGCCGGTGGCCGGATCGAAGGTCGTGCGATTCTGCGGTGGCGGTCGATTGTCCGGCCGCGGGCACACGCCGTTCGCCGGATAGTTGCCGCTGGGGTTGAACGGACAGGCACCGCGCAGTCCGAATCCGAACAAACCGTTGGTGGTGAACTGGCTGGCGCCGGCCGTGGTGTCGTTGGGCGGCAGTCCGAACACCGGCACCGCCGATATCTCGCGGTCGCCGGCCATGATCTCGGCCTGCTTCAGGTAGCTCAGGCTGCCGCTGAAGCGGGTGCGCTCGCCGGCCGCCCCGAAGCTGGCGTCGTAACTCTGCACGCGGCCGTCGCCGTGATCCGATTCTCCGTAATACGCGCGCGCCTCGATGCCGTCGAAGTCCTTGCGCGTGGTGATGTTGACCACACCGGCGATGGCGTCGGAGCCGTACAGCGCCGAAGCACCGTCTTTCAGCACCTCGATGCGCTCGACCATCGCCAGCGAAATCGAGTTGAGATCCACCGAGCCGTCGATGCCGGGTATCCAGCGGCGTCCATCCACCAACACCAGCGTGCGCTGCGGTCCCAGATTGCGCAGATCGACGCGCGTGGTGCCGTCGCCGCCGTTGTTGACCGTGGTGTTCAGCGCGGCGCCGTGTACGGTGAGGTCCTGCAGGATGTCGCCCACCGACATCAGGCCGCTGCGTTCGAGTTGTTCGCGCTCGAGCACGATCACCGGTTCGGCGCTCTCGACATCGACGCGCTTGATGCGCGAGCCGACAACTTCGATGCGGTCGAGGGTGTCGGTGTCGGCAACTTCCTCCGCGTGGGCGGACCCGGCGAAGGCGAGCAGCGCCGCATACATCAGTGCGTTGGAGGGCACGAGGGCACGAGCGCACGAGGGCACGTCGAGGCAAAGGCCCGCGAGCTCCAGCTTTCTCGTACCCTCGTGCCCTCGTGCCCTCATGCCCTCGATTCCGCAATCGGCATGCGCACCGCAACGATTCCGACTCATCTCACCCCCTCCCCGGCCACGTCGATCTCCAGCGTTACCGCATAAAACAGCGGCGCTTCCATGGGGCCGTCGCCGATGCCCAGGCGCAGCCCGGTCACGGGTGCGCTGCCGGGCGCAAGGTCGAGGCTGACGGCGTACACATGCGAGTCGAGCTGGACGCCGGGACTACCGTAGCGCAGCGATGTCGTCGCGTTCCCGCTCCGCGCGACGCGAGCCGTCGGTGCCGCCAGTTCCGGCTGCCAGTGGGTCACCACGTCGCGCACGCTCATGATTTCGAGGACGCTCTCGCGACCATCGTCGTGCCGCAGCAGCACTCGCCCCGCCTGCCGCGGCGGCGTGTTGGGACGCGTCGGAACATGAACAAACATCAGCGCGTGGACGCGCAGTGCCGGCACCCTGGGCACCACCACCCAGTCGCTCAGCGGGTGCGTGGGATGCAGCGAAATCGCCGGCCCACCACCGCTCAACTGCACACCGCCGTCGATACGCCAATCGATGTTGCCGAGTCGATGCAGTCCGCGCGCCAAGGTGATCAGGTCACCACCCTGGGCGGCCATCCGCACCCAGGAGCCATCCAGCTTGACGTTCAGCGCCGGCCCCAGGTCGAGCGGCACATAACGCGCATCGACGCCGGCCTCGGGGACATCCTGCAGCCGCAACGACGGCTGCGGCGCTGCCACGTTCGCAGCGAGCCCGCCTGGCGCAGCGGCCCGCAATCGCCCGCGCAGCGTTTCGAGTTCGGCGGTATCCAGCTCGCCAACACCAGTTCCCGAATCGAGCACCAGCGCCAGTTGCTCGAGTTCGGCAATCCCATCGTCGTTTGCCGCCAGCAGCCAGGTCAGCCAACGGCCGCGCGCCGAACGGGCGAGCAGCCGCGTGCCGTCCGGCGAGAAGGCCAGCCGCAGGATGGTGTCGTTACCGCCGAGCGGCGCGGTCAACCGGGCGCTGAGACGCTCGCCCTGGTCGAGGTCGTAGACCTGAACAGCATTGCGGGTCGCAATCGCGGCGCGGCGCCCATCGTCGCTCAGCGCCAACTGCGGAATGGTGCGCGCCGCTGGCAGCGTCGTTACTCGACCACGCGGGCCCTCAGGACCGAAAAGCGCCAATTCATTGGCCAGGTGCCGATGCGCCGCGACCCCATCGCCACGCGCACGCAGCGCCGGCGACACGCCCAGGTGTGCACCCTCGGCGACGGTCGTCGCGCTGCAGTCGCTCAGGTCCCAGCGCAGCACCGCCGCACGCCGCCGGCCGGTACTCAGGTGCACCCAGGCGACGTCACCGGAGTCGGAAATCGCGACGTCGGAATACCCATTGGCATTCTCCGGTGCGAGCGCCGCACAAGCCGGACTTCCGCCCAGGTCGACAATGTCGAGTCGCCGGTCCTGATCTGGCCCGACCAGCAGATAACGCCCTCGTGGATCAACGCGGAAGATCGAAAGGTATTGTGGCAACGGCGCAGCAATGGTGCGCAATCTTGGCTGTTCAAGGTCGACGGCGTGCAGGCGTTCGACGAACTTGCCGTCCACCTGCTCGCCGGTCGTCAACAGCAGCAGCGGCGCGGACTTTGCCAACTCCACGCGCAATGGCGTCGCTGGCAGCACGATCGGCTGTCCATGCATGACGGCGCTGGCAGCATCGAAGACGCGCAGCGTGCGACCGGCAACGGTGACCAGCCAGCGACCATCGAAACTGAGCTCGGCGACGTCCACGTTGTGCGGATGCACCAGGGCCGGCGCCAGTTCCTGCTCGCTGGCCACATCCAGGATGCTCACCCGCGGCCCGTCCACGGCGACCACGCGCCGACCATCGAAGGTCTGCTGTCCGACGAACAAGGGAGCGGCGCGCGCAGCCAGCAGGGCGGCTTGCGGCAGGCGCCAGACGCCCAGCGCACCCTCGGCGCCGCCCGACACCATCAGCCGGCGAGCCGGATCGATGTCGAAAGCATGCGCGGTGAACGCCCGCCGCCCAAGCACGCGCGCCGGTGCCGGCACCATCTGGTTGTCGAAGGCGGACAGCGGCGGCAACTGCCAGATGGCAATGGCATTTCCGTCCGCAAGCGCCAGTTGGTCGTCGACCAGCCGCACGCGCCCGAGGTCGATGACGTCGCCACCCTGAATCGGCGCGCTGCGCGGACGCCGCGTCGGCACGTCCCAGGCGACCACGGTGCCGGACTCCGAGAGCGCCGCCAGCGTGCGACCGGATGGATCGAACTCCAGCCAACGCACGGTATCCACGGGCGTCGACGGCAGCGCGCTGGCCTGTCCGCTGGCGACATCCACCAGAAACACGCTGCCGTCCAGCCCGCCGAGCGCGAGCGCGCTGCCGTCCGCAGCGAAGCGCCAGGCACGGATCATCTGGTCTTCCGGCACTTCGAGCGTCCAGCGCGGCGCCAGCGTGCCAAAATCGACCGCCTCGAAGCGCACGAAATCGCGGGTGCGCAGCAGCCATTCGCCATCCGGCGCGAACAGCCACATGCTCGATGTATCGGCGTGCACCGGGCCGACCGGCTGCCAGCCCTCGACCCGATAGAACTGGAAGCGGTCGGGAAAGCGCAGCGACGGATTGCTGCGCACACGCACGATGGCATGGCTGGCTTCGTCGCTGTAGACCGTGTCGCTTTGCCCGGCGGGCAGTTCGACCGGCTGCAGCACGCGGCCATCGCCCGCATCCAGTGCAATCAGGTCGGCGGTACCGGGCGCCGCGAATACCGGCTGCTGCACCAGGCTGGCAATGATCCTCTTGCCGTCGTTGGTGTAGCGCAGCATGCCGTGGGGCGCCCCCTGGGCAAGTGCGAGGTTGCGCGTAAGTCCGTCGGTGGAGGTCGACCACAGTTCTTCCCCGCTGGCGAGGTCGTACTGACGCACGCTGCGCCGGCCATCGGGCCAGTGGGTGGCGACCGCGACGCGACGCGCATCCGGCGCCAGCGCCACCGAGGTGACCACCTGACCGGATTCGACTGGAATGCGGTCGACCAGTTGCGGCGCATTCGCCAGCAGCGTGCCGATGCGCTGGCGCTCCACGGTCGCCGCTTTGGCGTTGCCCGCTGCTTCCATCTCCTTGAGGTTGTTCACCAGGGCGTGCAAGCCGTGGAAGCCGTTGCCGTCATCGAGCGCGCTCTCGGCAGCCTGCGCGCGTTCGCTCCACAGGCTCTGGCGTGCATCCGCAGCATTCGCATCGGCCCGGTTCCATTGCGCCGTGGTCGCCAGCAGGCCGACCAGCAGCGAGGCCACGAACAAGCTCACCAGCGCACTCAGGCGCGGCTCGCGACGCACCAGTCGAACCAGCTTCTGCGGACGGTTCAGCGGCCGCGCCTTCACCTCCCTGCCCTTCAGGAACTCCGCCAGATCCTCCGCCAGCGCCCCCGCACTCGCGTAACGCTCCGCCGGATCCTTGCGCAGGCACTTCATGCAGATCGCCTGCAGGTCGAGCGGTAGCTTGCGCTCGAACAGCCGCGGCGCCGGCGCCACCGTACTCACCACCATCTCCAGCGTCTCGCGCGCATTCACGCCGCGAAACGGTGGCCGCCCGGTCAGCGCCTCGTACAAGGTCGCGCCCAGCGCATAAACATCGGTGCCAACGCCGACGCGGCCACCGGCAGTCGCCTGCTCCGGCGCCATGTAGCTCGGTGTCCCCGACACCTCCTCCACGCCCGCCAGAGTCTCTTCCAGCCGCCGCGCCAGGCCGAAGTCGGCGACCATCGGTTCGCCCTGCTCGTCGATCAGCACATTGCCCGGCTTCAGGTCGAGGTGCAGCACGCCCAGCCGGTGCGCGTAGTCCACCGCTTCGGCCACCACCCGCAGCAACCCGGCCGCATGCCGCGCCGGCAGCGCACCGCCGCGCAACAGCCGCTCCGCCAGCGACTGCCCGCGCACCAGCCGCATCGAGAAAAACGGCAGGCCGTCCTGCTCGCCGATCTCGTGGATGGTGACGATGTTCGGGTGCTGCATGCGCGCCGCGCTCTGCGCCTCCTGGCGGAAGCGCTCGACGAAACCCGGCGACGCCCACGGTCCGGCCGCCAGCAATTTGACCGCAACCTCGCGGTCGAGCGAGTGCTGGTGCGCCCGGTAAACCACGCCCATGCCGCCCTGGCCGAGCTTGGCGCGCAGCGTGTAGTCGCCGAAGCGGCATTGGTCGGGATCGGACAGGTCGAGATCGAGCGCATCCGCGCGCGCCGGCGAGAAGGCCGCGAAGGCCTCGGCCCGGTCGGCGCCCGCCACCGCCGTGTCGACCGGCAGCGAGGCACCGAAAGCCAGTTGCGCCAGCGCCGCCAGTTCCGGGGCGACTGCCGCGCCGGTGTCCACGTTGACCGCAGTTTCGTGCTGGCTCATGGCGTGCCCGACAGTGCGCGCAGCAGCGCCGCACGTTCGCCTTCGAGTTCGGCGGAATTGGTCACCGTCTCCGCCAGTTCCGCCTCCACCAGTTCGCGGAAGCGCTGGCGCAATCGCTTGACCGCCACTTGTACCGCCAGCGTGCCAATGCCGAGTTCCGCGGCCAGCACCGGCAGCAGCGTCGGCGCCGGTTCGCTGGTCAGGAACGGTGCCAGCCGCTGGTACATCTCGCCGCGCCCACTGCGCCGGGTCTCCTCGGCCAGCCGCTCGCGGCTGCGCGCCATCACCTGCAGCCCGAAACTGCGCTCGAAGGCCGAGTCCGGTCGCGCCGCGCCGGCGAAATCGCGCGCCAGGCGCTGCTCCAGCGCCTCCACCTCCGCGGCCGGCGCACTGCCGTCCTCATCGACCACCGCCTCGGCCAGGAAGCGCTGCAGACGGTCGAACAGGAACACGCGGAAACGACCGAAGCCGGCCGGCGCGTCCTGGCGGATCTGCTGCGCCAGCCAGACAAAGAAGCGACTCGCCAGCCGGTAGGCCGCCGAAGGCGCATGCCCGTGGTGGCGGATGCAGGCGTAAACCGGAAACCAGTAGCCCTCGCTCAGCTCTTCCAGTGGATTGCGACCGCTGCCGTGCGCCCCATCGCGCACCGCCGCGACCAGCGACCAGCGCGTGTGGTTGAACATCTCGGCCGAAATCGCCGCATCGCCCCTGTTCGATGGTTCCGGCATGCATCCCCCGCAAAGATGGATCGTGTAGCTGCCTTACCGCAGCAGGCGACGCCGATTACAGACCTGTCACGGTGGACGCGCATCCGGACCATGCTAGGCATCGCGGGCTTGGGCTAGACTGGCGCACATGCGCATCTTCATGCAATCCATGCCCGGTTCGCCGGAGCCGCAACGTTACTTCCAGCTGATCCTGCAACAAGACTTGCTGGGAGGGTGGTCGTTGATCCGCGAAACCGGACAGCAGGGAACCCGTGGCACCTTGCGGCGCGAGCAGTTCCTCGATCTCGAATCGGCGCAGGCTGCACTGGTGAAAGCGCGCGACCAGCAGTTGAAGAAGGGCTTCCGAGTGATGTTCAGCCAGGGCGCAGAAGAACCTGGCAGCGGGCGCGTCCTGCATGAGTAACCTGTTGCCACTTCTGCTCGCCCTTGCGTTCGCTCAGGCGCCGGACCAACGCAGCGTCTGCGTGCCGAATGCCGATGGCAGTGGCTGGGATTGCGGCAAGGGTGCGCAGGCGCCGACGGCGCGCCGGTTGCCGCCATCACCCAGTCGCCCGGCGACACCGGCACCGCCGCCATTCCTGATGGATCCCTCGCAGATGCCGTCGCTGATGCGCGAACCGGCGGACAGCGGGCCGCCAGCGTCAGCGCCGGTTCCCGCCGAGCCACCCGTCACGTCGCGGCCGGCACCGGAACCGTCGCCAGTTGCAGCACCGATACCGACTCCAGAACCCCAAGCCTTGCCAGTTCCCGACCCGGTGCCGGTAACCGAACCTGCTCCGGCTCCCGACCCGGTGCCGGTACCCGAACCTGCTCCGGCTCCCGAACCGATGCCGGAGCCTGTACCTGTGCCGGCAACGGCACCGGCAGTGCCAGAACCCGCACCGACGCCGGTTGCCGAACCCGCGCCGGTTTCCCAGCCTGCGGCGGCCCCGGCCCCGGCCCCGACTGCCGATCTGCGCGATCCCGCACAACCGATTGCCCGCATCATCTCCAGCGTCGCCCGTGATGCCGCCGATCTGCTGGCCCTGCCGGGCGACAGCTACACGGTGCAACTGGCCGCCACGCGCGGCATCCAGGGTTTCACCGCGCTGCGCCAGACGCTCGGCATCGCCGTCGAGGACACTTTCGTCATCCGCGTGCGCCGCGGCAACGAGGACTGGTGGCTGATGCTGTGGCGCGACTTCCCCGACCTCGCCAGTGCGCGCAGCGCCGCCGCAACGCTGTCCGCGCACGGCAGCTTCTGGCCGCGGCGCCTGGCGCCGCTGCAGGGCGAAGTCCGCGCCACGCCGAACTGATGGCCATGACCTCTCACAGAACATCCCCTAAACGTTTGATTGTAGAGCATTTATTTGTAGGTCACGTTGCCTGCGCAGCAGGCTACGTGACAATGGGCAGCGTCACGTAGCCTGCTGTGCAGGCAACGTGACCTACTTCCGTGTGTTCTTTGCGCAAATAAGCGCACCGACAGGGGCCACCGGGACTTACCAAACATAACGCAAGTATCTGAAAGAAAAGCTTTTCCGCAAAGGACGCAAAGAACGCCAAGAACGCAGAACATCAACACCTTGGCTCTCTTTGCGTCCTTTGCGTCCTTTGCGGACAAAAGACAATCGACAGGTCTGCCGCCCAGTTTGCTGCGCGAACATGAGTAGCGGCAGCGACGCTATCCAAATCACTTCATGGAGTTGCACATGAGTCCCATCGACAGTGGACGTCACAACCGCTTCCTGCGCGCGCTGCGGCGCCAACCCGTCGACACCACGCCGATCTGGGTGATGCGTCAGGCCGGACGTTACTTGCCCGAGTATCGCGCCACGCGCCAGCGCGCGGGCAGTTTCATGAACCTGTGCCGCTCGCCGGAAATGGCCTGCGAAGTGACCATGCAGCCGATCGATCGTTTTGAACTGGATGCCGCGATCCTGTTCTCGGACATCCTGACCATCCCGGATGCGATGGGACTCGGCCTGAGCTTCGCCGAGGGCGAAGGTCCGCGCTTCGCCCATCCGCTGCGTACGCTGGACGCCATCGCGCGTCTCGGCGTGCCCGATCCCGAAGTCGAACTGCGCTACGTGCCCGACGCGGTGCGTCTGATTCGCAAGACGCTGGACGGACGCGTCCCGCTGATCGGTTTCGCGGGCAGCCCGTGGACGCTCGCCTGTTACATGGTCGAGGGCGGCCCGACCGAAAAGTTCGCTCACATCAAGAAACTGATGTGGGACCACCCGCACGCGTTGCACCAGTTGCTTGACGTGCTGACGCGCTCGGTGCAGGTCTACCTGGAGGCGCAGATCGCCGCCGGGGCCCAGGCGGTCATGATCTTCGACTCCTGGGGCGGCGTGCTGGCACCGGGCGATTACCGCGAGTTCTCGCTGGCCAATCTGACCCGCCTGGCGCAGGGCATCGATCGCGGCCCGGACCGGGTGCCGATCATCGTGTTCAGCCGCGGCGCCAACGGACATCTGGAAGCGCTCTCGCAGACCGGCGCCGACGCCCTCGGTATCGATTGGACCGTGGCCTTGAGCGAAGCGCGCCAGCGCACCGGGGGCCGCGTCGCGCTGCAAGGCAATCTGGACCCCGCGGCAATGTACGCGGCGCCGGAAAGCCTGCGCCAGCAGGTCGATCTGCTGCTGCGCGATTACGGCAGCGGCCCTGGCCACATCTTCAACCTCGGCCATGGCATCACGCCAGACGTCAATCCCGAGCAGATGAGCGTGCTGGTGAATGCCGTGCACGACTTCGGGCGCCAGCGCGAGCTGCTGGTTTGATGAGGGGGCCGCGCATGGGAGCATGGAGGGCCGGAAAGGTTCGCGGACCTGCCGCCTTGGCAAGTCCAGACTTGTCTGGATCCACAGAATCCATATCTCGGCCGGCTCGTTGCGCGCTCCATTGAGCTGGGTTGAAAAACCAGCATCCCACAAACGACGAAGGCGCCCGAGGGCGCCTGTCGTGATGATCATGCAACGGGAAGTTACGGCAAAGGTACGGCTTCGAAGCCGTTGGCGAACAGGTCGTCTCCGATCACCGTGAACGTCACCGGCACCACCGTCAGTGGTTCATCCGGATCATTCGGCGACGCGATGCACAAGGCAGCCGTGTAATCCCCCGGCGTCAGCCCAGCCGCATCCAGGGTCACCGTGGTGGTATCGCTGTCGTTGTTGCCCAGGCTGCCGCTGCTCGGGTTGATGCTGAGCCACGGCGCGCCGCAGGTTACCGTGCCGTTAACGAACAGGGTAAAGCCCGACGCCGGCCCAGGTCCCGGCGCGCCGGCCAACGTGGGCACTGCCCAGGTAGCCCCGACGGTATTCGGATTGATGGTCAACGGCGCGCTGCCAGCGGTCGGCGCGCCAACGCCATTGATGCGCCAGGCCCAGATTGGATTGCCGGCGGTATTGCTGCCGTTACCGGCCATCTTCGGATAGACGATCACCCAGTACTTGCCGGCGGGCAGACTGGGCGGGGTGGCGCCAGCCGCCACCAGGTCGATGGCAATGTTGTTGTTGGCCACGTTCACGCCTGGACCGGTCGGGCTGCTGGTGAAGACGAACAACGGCGCTGCCCCGGTTGCCCCCGTCTGGGTGCCGTCCGGTGCAGGGTACCCGGCGGGTACGCCCGCAGCGTCGGCATAGATGGCGAAATTGACCGCTGTGGCGGTGGCAATCTGGCTCAGCAGGGTACCGGCCGGCAGGGTGAACCCGTCGGCGCGCAGACTGGTCACCGTGCCTGCTGCAGGCAAGGTGAAGTCATCTGCAACGTAGCGCGTAGTGGTCACCGACGTCGTGTAGGCAGCAGACTGGAAGCCATTGCCCAAGGCCAGCGGCTGACTCAACAGGTTCGCCGGCTGCGAACCGGTCGGGGCCGACCAGGTCAGCGTCGGGTTACCGAGGTTGCTGACGGTCAACGTCGCCGTGGTGCTCGATCCCTGGGCGGCAGACGCACTCAAGCTGGTCGCCGAAAGCGCGATATCCGGCGGCGCAGCGCGCACCGCGATCGACATGCGACTGACTGGAATCGCCGGATTCGATGGCGTCAGCTCCAGCGTGCCGAAAGCCCAGCTGTTCGGCGGCAACAGCGCGGAGTCGACCGACAGAGTGAAATCGGTGGTCGCTGCCGAGGACGCAGCAAACGTTGGCGGGTCGATGCTGCCAGCGCCTGCGGGCAAACCCGTGAGAGTGGCGCTCCAGGTCACGACGTCCACGCTGGTCCCTCTCACGCTGCGGATGAATGTGCAGGTGGTGACACAAGCTGGTTCCTGGAAACTCGGAAGATTCAAGGATGCCGGATTCCCGCCGGTGGCTGGATTGGCCGCGGTGTAGTTGGCCCCGGTCTCATCCATGATCAAACCCGCCTTGGCAGCTCGGGTGAGGTCTACACGCCCGGCGCCGTAGTCGAAGGGATCGGCCGGGGTGACGCCATCCTGCTTGCGCATCGGCGTCTTCGCGGTGGTCACCAGCGCGGTCTTGATCTGCGTTGGCGTCCACGTCGGGTTCAGCGCCCGCAACAGCGCCGCAGAACCCGCAGTGTGGGGCGCCGCCATCGAAGTGCCGCTGATGACGTTCGCCACGTTGTTCAAGGCCGTGTTGACGGCACCGCCGAAAGGCCTGGGCACGACCGCGACCCAACGCGAGAATGCCGCGAGGATTTCCGTGCCGGGTGCCGAGACATCCGGCTTCAGCAGCGCAAAGATGCTCGGCCCGCGCGAACTGGAATTGGACAGATTGTCGGCCACGCCCGTACCCGCGCCCAGCGGCACGGCGATCGTGGCTGTGGCGTTGTCCGGGTCGGTGGCGATATGCGCCGCCACGTTGTTCCAGGCCGACAGCAACATCGAATAGCTGGTGCCGCTGGCACCGAGGCTAAGCGGTGGGCCATCGACGAACAACACACCGGCTGCGCCGGCGTTCAGCGCAGCGGTGCGCCGTGCACCACTGGCGCACTGGCTGGTGACGGCATCCAGTCTCAGCACGGCAAGACCCTGGACACCGCCGGGATTCGCCGGCCGCCGGAAAACATCTGGCGGATACGGCGAACAACCGTCAGTGGCGCCATTGGCGAAATTCGGGCTGACGATGATCGGTGCGATCAGCGTGGAGGTGGCGATCGGGGTGGCGCCAGGTCGCACGGTCAGGTTCTGCGTATTGGCGGGTGGCGTCCCCGGACCATTCAGTGTGAAGTTGAAACCGAACACCCGATCGTGGGTGGAATTGGCGACAGTCGTCACCCACGGCTCCACGTGCCCTACAGTTCCAGCCGCTGGCCCACTGTTACCCGCTGAGGCGGAAACGAACACACCGGCGTTGGTGATCGCCAGAAACGCCTGCGAGTTGGCTTCGTTCCACGGCAGCGCCCCACCGGAAATGGAGTAGTTGACGACATCGACGATGCCATCTGCCAGCACCTGATTGATCGCGGCCAGCGTCGCCGTGTTGAAACACGAACCCTGACCCGACGCCACCACGGTATGGCATACGTCGTAGTGGATGATGTTGGCCCGCGGCGCCACGCCGGCGACGTCGCGCAGCAATCCATTGAACGTCACCTGGCGGGCATTGCCCGCTGCCGTGCTTGAGGTGTGCGAGCCGTGGCCATTCTCGTCTTCGAAGCCCGGCGCTTCGAAGTTGGTGGTGCTGGAGGCATTCGCGGCATCGGCAAAATCCCAGCCACCGATCAGCTTGTTGTTGCAGACATCGCGCGTCGGCACGTGGTTCGGATTGGCTGGATTGCACCAGCCGATGAAGTTGCCGCTGCCCAACGGGTTGACGTGGGTGTAGCCGCCGGCGTCGGTCTCGGCAAAGGCCTCGCTGGCGATGTTCAGTCCGCTGTCGATGATGCCGACCACCACGCCTTCGCCGCGCGTGGGGACATTGTCGGGCACATTGCTGCCATCCCACACCGTCGGCGCGCCGATCAGTGCAGGCCCGGCGTCGGTATCCAGCGGCAGCTCGACCTCGGGCTCGACCAGCGACACATCGGGGCGACTGCGCAGCAAACTGGCTTCGTCGTCACTCAGCTCGATCACCATGCCGTTGAAGGCATGCTGGAACTGGAAATCCGGATGGAACGGAGCGATCGTGCGACCCAACTGCGCCGAGACGTTGCTCAGGAAGCTGCTTTGCTGCGCCCGAAGATCGGCGACATAAGCGAGCGCCTCCGGCGAACGCACCAGCAAGCGTCGATCCGAAGCCCGACGCGCCTGTGGCAGCTCAGCCATGCCCAGGGATGGCGCGCTCAGTCCGACGATGTAACGCGAGCGCAACGCGGATTTACCGCCGACGGGCGACGGCTGAACGGCGCCTTTGTCGCTCATGACGGGCTCGCCCGAAACCGGGGCAACAGCGCCGGCTCCCCCCATGACCACTGTTGCGATGACAGCCGCAAGAGCTGAGCGCCGAGTGAAAGATCCGCTACGCATGGTGCACTCCGTGCAGGTTGAGTTCATCGACGAGAATGAATCCGGCAACACATCCGGGCGCACGCGCACCGCTGCGCGGGCGCCAGAAGTGGTCGCTGGAAGCCGCGTCCGGACGCGATGTTATGCACATGAAATGTGCACGCAGCGTCAGCATGCCGTCAGTTCCGGCATCCGGTCCGCCGCGCCGAGCAAAATCGCGACTTGCTGATACCCGTTCGCTGGCCTGGCCCGTCGTTTGGTTCATGCAGGAACTGGCTCCCGGCGACCAGCGCCAATCTGACTCATGACGCTTCTTCCATCGCCCAGACGCAGGAGAGCAGACCAGAACCGAGCATCAATGCGCAGACCAGCATGGAGCTGGCGTGCAGATTTGCGCTCAGCCATTCGCGTGCGGCTTGTTGCCATAACGGTGATGGCGACAGGGCCAGCCACGCCAGCAGTACGCCAAGCAGGACGGCAACCGGCAACAACCACTCGGGCCCGTGCGAGCGCGCCGGCAGTGCGCGCATCACCTGCGAGGAAAATCCGTCATCGGGCACCGCCGCGTTGAAGCTGCGGCGCAGCAGATCGTCGAGTTGCTCGTCGGAGAGTTGGGTCATCTGAAGTCCCTGTTGTCGTTGTCCTCAGCCCAGTCGTGCAGCAGCTCACGCAGTCTCGCCTTGCCACGCGCCACGTGCGTCTTGACGCTGCCCAGCGGCATGTCCAGCACCTGTGCGGCCTCTTCGTGGCTCATTCCCAGTTGCACGCAGTAGAGCAGCGCCGCGCGCTGGTTGGCCGACAGTCGCCGCAGGGCAACATCGAGATCGAGACCGAGTTCCTGGGGGTCAGCGCCGCTACCGACCCCGAAGTCCAGCGCCTCGCCCTCAGCGCTGTCACTCTGCGCTGCCGCTTGCGTCTTCCCGCCTCGGCCGCGTTGGTATTGCAGGAAGCAGGTATGGGCGATGCGATGCAGCCAGGTGGCGAAGCGCGAGTCACCACGGAACTGCTGCAGCTTGCGCCAGGCCAGCACGAAGGTCTCTTGCGCCAGATCGTCGGCCATGGCCGGATCGTTGCAGAGCAAACGTCGCAACTGCGCGCGAACCGGACCCTGATGCCGACGCACCAGGATCTCGAAGATGCGGGTGTCACCTCGCCGCACGGCCTGTTCGACCAGAGCCGCATCGACGCGCGCCCGCGCTTCGCCATCATCCATGCCCGCTGCCGCGACGGACCAGATACCAGTTCGCCAGGTATCCCAGTCCCAGCGACATGGGCAGGATGCCCAGGCCCCAAAGTTCCGCCAGCCGGTGACCGACCTGGTAGTCGAGCGGCAGCGACAGCAAGGTGGCGCTGAGGCCGATTCCTCCGGCGAGCAGGATCAGCGCGCGGCGACGGTCGCACTGCTGCGGCGTTGCCTCGCCGGGTAGCGTTGCCGGCGGTGCGATTCCGGTTTCTGCGAGTTTCAGCAGAAACTGGTAGCGCATCTCGGCCCGGGTGCGGCGATGGCGCAACACCAGGGCGACGATCAACACCGGCGGCAGCAGCACCAGCGCGGGAATGAACAGCATTGGAAGGACTTCCATCGGCCTCGCTCTTTCGTGACGTGAATGGGAATCGGCGACCCGACTACGGTTTCAGCGAAGCCAGCCCTTCTTCGGCGATGGCGCGGTGCACTCCTTGTGCGTGCGCCAGAATGGCTTCGAGCGCCAGACGATGCGCTCGCGGCAAGGCCTCGGCAGCCGGCACCTCGACGTCTGGACTGACGCCGGTACCTTCCCAATTGGTGCCGGTGACCGCATGGGTCACGATCTGCATGGGAATGAACGCGACGAAGCCGTGCGCCAGCGGGCGATAGCCGCCCGGCGTAGCCGCACCAGAGGTGGTCTCGCCGACCAGGGTCGCTCGGCGAATCGCCTGCAGATCATAGGCAAACTCCTCGGCACCTGAGCCGGTCTCTCCATCCGTCAGCACATAGACGGGTTTGCCGATGAATCCCGGCTTTCTGGGCTCGGCAAAATAGTTGCGGTTGGCGCTGGGATCGAAGCGGTCTTCGGTGCGCACGGTTGCGGTGCGTTCGCTCACCAGATGCCCGATGACATTCGCTACACCCGCAGGTTCCCCGCCTGGCGATCCACGGACGTCGATGATCAGCGCACCGGAGTCGGCCAGCATGCCCATGGCTGCCGCCAGCTTCTCCTCGCTGGGCGGGGCATCGAAAAACATCTTGATGCGCAAATAACCGACATTGCCCGGAAGCCAGCGCACCTCCGGAATCTCGCCACCGCGCAGGCGAATTTCTTCGTGGTGTGCGGCGAGCTCTTCTGCTGTCGGCGCGGCTTCGGTGAATCCTGCGACCATTTCCGGCCCAAAGTACCGTGCGCGAAAATGGCCGTCGTTGACGATCGGCGTGATCTTCTTGTCGATCAACTGCAGCAGTTCCGCGGCGGTGCGGGCACCACGAAAGCTGCCAGCCGCTTCCATGGCTTCGATCTCGAGCGCCGCGCTCGCACCGCGCTCGCGAAAGGCAAAGCGCTCGCGCAACTCTGCTGCCAGCGCCAGCACGACGGCGCGATTTGCCGCAGCGTCCATGCTGACAGTGGCCGGGTCCGGGGGCGGCCCCGGCTGGCCGACGGCGACGACCGGACCCAGCCCCAAACCAATCCCGACGATCAACGCGCAGGTACGCAGCAAACCGAGGCCGATCATGAGGACCTCCCGACACCACCCAGCGCAGCAACCCGAACATCATCGAACCTGACCATCGTCTGCTCCCGGTTACGCCGCGATTTGCGGCGTTTCACAGAGTTGGATGCAGGCTGAGGGGCTTTTGGATTCAACGGTGTGCGCCCAGGCCGTGCTCTTGACGCCAAGGGCAGCGGAGCAAGCTCCGCTCTACAACAACAGGCAACGACAATCGCTGTCGTGCGCAGCTGCGGCACTGCGCTCTTGTAGTGCCGAGCTTGCTCGGCAACCGGCCGCAGGCCGTGATCTCGACGCCAAGGGCAGCGGAGCAAGCTCCGCTCTACAAACAACAGGCGACGACAATCGCTGTCGTGCGCAGCTGCGCCACGGCGCTCTTGTAGTGCCGAGCTTGCTCGGCAACCGGCCGCAGGCCGTGATCTCGAC
>CALEZI010000204.1 GCA_937928755.1 uncultured Rhodanobacteraceae bacterium
CGAATGGGAGAGCAATTTTGTCGGCGGCCCCAACCCAAGGCATAGGGTCTACGTCCGAATACTGGATTTACAAGCGCCCGGGGGCGACCGGAACCCTACCCCACCCACTCGGTCTGCGGCCCGTAACCACCGGCCACACCCTTGCTGACCACCGCGACGGCGTCGTGCGGATGCAGGCTTTCCTGGTGTACCGCGCGCGCCCAGAAATCGGCGATGCGCCCGTCGGCGGCGAGCGCCTTGCGCACGCGACGGCCGGCATCTTCGCAGAACATCAGGTTGGCGCCATTCAGTCTCGCGAAGGCCTGTTCGTCCTCGCGCTTGACCGCGGTCTGCACCGGGGTCTTGAGCGCGTTTTCCAGAAGGTCGATGAAATCGACAATCGGAAAGTCCTGGAAACTCGGCAACAGGCGGGCGCGCAGTTGCAGCAGGCTGCGCTGGCTGTGCGGCGTGGCCATGATGCCCTGCTCGCTGCCGAGCCAGTCGAGCACGCGCTGGTGGTCGAGCATTTCGCCGGCCGGGAAGTCGCGCCGGAACTGCTCCTGGATCAACTGCCGAGCCAATGCCGCCGAACAGGGACAAGTGCTCGAGTAGACCACCTCGGTCGCCAGTTCGAGCACGAAGTGGCCGCGCTCCTGCAGCGCCGAGATCACCACCGGATAGCGGCGCCAGCCCTGGGTGTCGCTGACCAGCGCGCGGCGCCGGACCATGTAGTCAAAAGCGATACGCACCGACGCACGATCGCTCAGGCCTTGGTGCGAATCCAGAAAATCGTGCAGCAGGCCATGCACCGAGCGCGGCGTCAGCGCGTGCTCCGACAGGTGACGGTCGACATGCAGGTACAGCCGCGACATGTGGATGCCGCGCGCCTGGGGTTGATTCAGGTTGACATGGGCGCTGACCTTGCCCGGCGCCTGGATGACGCGGCCATCGGCGCCAGCAATCGTCACCGGCACCTCGATGGCGTCCATGCCGACCCAATCGAGCTGCCCGGCATGGTCGGCGGCAAGTTCGCTGGCGATGTCGGGCATGACCCGAATGGTGGCTTCAGTGCGCAAGGTAGGTGAGCTCGGATATCTGGGCGGAAGCCGCCGTCGCAGCGAAGAATGCTAACCGGGGGAGCATGTCGGGCTTGTCAAGAGTAGCGCAACGGCTTCGTGCAACGCGTCGAGTGGCTTGCACCAATGACCGCAGGCGTTGTCCGCGAGTTCTTCTGGCAGTCGTGCCAACCTTCGCGGGCAGAACCCGCATTCATTGAACATAACGCAAGTCGTTGAAAGGTGACGTTTGTCCGCAAAGGACGCAAAGAACGCAAAGAACGCAAAGGAAAGCGAGGCCAGCAGGATATCAACCCATTGGTTCTTGGCTCTTTTTGCGTCCTTTGCGTCCTTTGCGGACAAAAAAGCAGCCCGCATGTTCACCGCCAGTTTGATGCGAGAACAAGCGCACCGACATGGGCGACCGGCACTGCCAAAGCTAAAACAAGCTCAACTGCCCCGCTGTGGGTGCTCGCATCGCCGCCTCGACCTCGCCGGGAAACGCCGCCAGCGGCGGCAACTGCGGCAGTCGCTCGCGCACCCTCTCGTAGACCCGTCGCGCCAGCTCCGGCGCCTCGCGATCGTCCGGGGTGTGGGCGAAGAACCGGGCCTCGCGACCCGCCGTCAGCCACTCGGTCAGCGTGTCGACCCACACGTCGAGCCAGGGCTCGGCGACAATCGCCTGGTTCTGGCCGACGAAACGCACCATCGGCCGCTCGCCGATGGCCACGGCGCGCAGTGGCAGTTCAGGCTTGCGCGCCTGTGCCTGCGCCGTGCTGCGGTCGCGCGAGGCAGCCGCATGGATGCAACGGGTGTCGAACAGGCAACGGTCGACGCCGTGCTCGCGCAGGACTTCGTGCAGGGCGGCTTCATTCGCGCCCTGATCGAAGTAATCCTGATGACGCACCTCGACGGCATAGCGGAACTGGTTCGGCAACTCGCGCAAGTAGGCGCGCAAGCGGTCCAGAAGCGCCCCATTGAAACGCGGCCCCAGTTGCAGCATGAATGGCCCAAGGCGCTCGCCGAGCGGCGCCATCAACTTCAGGAAGGCATGCGTAGCCGCACGCGCATCGCGCAACATCATGCGATGGGTGATTTCGCTGGGAAACTTGAAGCAGAAGCGGAAGTGTTCGGGCGTCTCGTCGCGCCAGCGCGCCACCGCGGTCGGACTCGGCAGCGCGTAGAAGGTCGAGTTGCCTTCGACCGTCGAAAACACCTGCGCATACTGAGCGAGATAGTCCTTGCGCTCGGCGCCGCGCGTGTAAAGGCGCCCGCGCCAGTCGGCGCAGGCCCACACCGGACAGCCGATTCGAAGGGTCGGAGTCATGGGTCGATCCTACGCCGTCGCCGAGCATCGGGCGCGCTTTTGCGCCTGGTGGGTCCAGACGCATCTTGACGCTGTTGACTCGGCCGGCGTTGGAAGACAGAGCGTCCAGACAAGTCTGGACCCACCACAGCAAAGCCGGCCTGGTCGCACCAACGCAGCGGTCGCACCATGGGTACTCTGCGCATCCCCTTCGCTCGGACCTCCAGCAACCCGATGGCCGGCATCCGTAGATTCTCTGGCGAGGATGAGTAGGATTGCGGCGACAGCGTCCGGACAAGTCTGGACCCACCAGAGGCACTTCAAAAAGCCCCATGGCCGGCACCCGCTACCGTCCCCCTCAAGCCCCGTCGACCGCGCTGATCACGCGTGCCGGCTACGAACGCCTGCGCGATGAACTCGACGACCTTTGGCGCGTCCGCCGGCCGGAGGTCGTCACGGCGCTCGCCGCCGCCGCGGCCGAAGGCGACCGTTCGGAAAACGCCGAGTACACCTATCGCAAGCGCCAACTGGGCGAAATTGATCGTCGCGTGCGCTATCTGACGAAACGGCTGGAGCACATCAAGGTCATCGACAGCGTGCCCACCGATCGCAGCGCCGTCTACTTCGGTGCCTGGGTGTGGTTCGAAGCGGTCGACGACGAGCGCGAGCATCGCGTGCGCATCGTCGGCCCGGATGAAACCGACGCCACGCGGGGATGGATCAGCATCGACTCGCCGCTCGCCCGCGGCGCGCTGAAAAAGCGCGTCGACGACGAGTTCGACGCCGACCTGCCCAGCGGCCGCGTGCGCTTCCTGATCGTCGCCGTCAGCTATGACGGGCCGCTGTAGGAGCGACGTGCACGTCGCGACCGGCGCAAAGACGGAACCCACGGTCTTGACGTGGCTGCCCTCATCAAACATGACGCAAGTATCTGAAAGAGAATCTTTTCCCGCAAAGGACGCAAAGGAAAGCAAAGCCAGCAGAACATCAACACCTGGGTTCCTGGCTCTCTTTGCGTCCTTTGCGTCCTTTGCGGACAAAAAAGGGTTTGATGCGCGAACAAGCGCACCGCCTCGGGCGACCGGAACGCTCCTGCAACTGCCGTCACTGCTGCACCGCAACACATCCTTCCCTTGGCGCGACTTTGGTCAAGGCGTAGTGTCGAACGAGTCTTCATCATCGATCGCGACAGGCTCGGATCGTCGATCGCGAGCCGCTTCGATCATCCAATCAGGCTGTGGCGCTCGTGCCCTCCCGCAACGACCGCCATGGCCGACCACCAGCCAGGGAGACCCCTCATGCCCGCCTATACCACCGCTCAGATTCGCAACGTCGCTCTCGTGGGCCACGCCGGCGCCGGCAAGACTTCACTGTTTGAAGCCCTGCTTTTTGCCGGCGGCGCGATCAACTCGCAGGGATCCGTCGAACGCGGCAACACGGTGTCGGACTACGACCCGATGGAACGCGAGCGCCAGCATTCGATCGGCTCGTCGATTGCCTCGATCGATCACGCCGGCGTGCACATCAACCTGATCGACACGCCGGGATATCCGGATTTCCGCGGCAAGACGCTGTCGGCGCTGGCCGCCATCGAAACCTGCGCGATCGTCGTCAATGCCGACAACGGCATCGAATATTCGACGGCGCGGATGATGGAGTACGCCAAGGCGCGGCGGCTGTGCCGCTTGCTGATCGTCAACAAGATGGACCACGAGGACAACGACCTCGAAATGCTGGTCGAGCAGTTGCGCGACACCTTCGGCAACGAATGCCTGCCGATCAACCTGCCAGCGAAGGGTCGTTCGGCAGTCGTCGATTGTTTCCGCACTCCGAGCGGCGAATCGGACTTCTCGAACGTTGCCGATGCCCACCAGAGGATCATCGATCAGGTGGTCGAGATCAATGAAGACGTCATGGGCCATTACCTCGAAGAGGGCGAAGAAGGCCTGTCCGGCCAGGAACTGCACGATGCCTTCGAGCAGTGCCTGCGCGAAGGCCATCTGGTGCCAATCTGTTTCGTCTCGGCGCGCAGCGGCGCTGGCGTCAAGGAACTGCTCGATTTGTTCGAGACGCTGATGCCGAATCCGTCCGAAGCCAACCCGCCGCTGTTCGTCAAGGGCAGAGGCGCCGACGCCGAACCCTTCCGTACCGAACCGGACGCCTCCAGGCATGTCGTCGCCGACGTCTTCAAGATCATCAATGACCCGTTCGTCGGCAAGCTCAGTGTGTTCCGCGTTTATCAGGGCACGGTGCGTCGCGACACTCAACTGTTCATCGACGACGGCAAGAAGCCGTTCAAGGTGGGTCACTTGTTCAAGCTCAAGGGCAAGGACCATGTGGAAATCGACGACGCCATTCCGGGCGACATCGCTGCGGTGGCAAAGATCGAGGAAATCCACTTCGACGCCGTGCTGCACGACAGCCACGACGAGGATCAGATCCACCTGAAACCGATCAATTTCCCGCAGCCCATGTTCGGACTCGCCATCGAACCGGCCACGCGCGGACAGGAACAGAAACTGGCGAACGCGCTGAACAAGCTGTCCGAAGAGGATCCGTGCTTCCGCATCGAGCACCACAAGGAACTCAACGAGACCGTGATCCGTGGGCTCGGCGAACTGCATCTGCGGGTGATGCTGGAACGCATGAAGGAACGTTACGGCGTCGAGGTGATCACGCGTCCGCCGCGCATCGCCTATCGCGAGACCATTTCCGCCAATGCCGACGGCCATCACCGGCACAAGAAGCAGACCGGCGGTGCCGGCCAGTTTGGCGAGGTCTACCTCAGGGTGGAACCCTTGCCCCGCGGTTCCGGCTTCGAGTTTGTCGACGAGGTCAAGGGCGGCACCATCCCCGGCCAGTTCCTGCCCGCCATTGAAAAAGGCGTGCGCCTTGCGCTCGATCAGGGCGCGGTTGCCGGCTACCAGATCCACGACGTGCGCGTGATCGTTTACGACGGCAAGCACCACCCGGTCGACTCCAAGGAGGTCGCCTTCGTCAGCGCCGGCAAGAAGGCGTTCATGGATGCCGTCAGCAAGGCACGCCCGATGGTGCTGGAGCCGATCGTCAATCTGGACGTCACTGTCCCCGCCGAAAGCATGGGCGACATCACCAGCGGTCTTGCGACCAAGCGCGCCCGCATCAACGGCACCGATTCAATGCGCGGCGGCGAACTGATCGTCAAGGCGCAGGTGCCGCTGGCCGAGATCAGCGAGTACAGCAACGAGCTGAAGGCGGTGACCGCCGGTCGCGGTCGCTACAGCATCGAACTCAGCCACTACGAGGCGGTGCCAGGCAATGTGCAGAAGCAGTTGATGGAGGCGTACAAGCCGAGGCACGAGGAGGAGTGAGCGAAGCGGGGCACGGGGCACGCGAGAGATCCGCCGCTGCGTTTTTGGCCTGGTGCATTGAGGAGCGAAGCGGGGCACCGGGCACCGGGCACCGGGCACCGGGCACCGGGCACCGGGCACGCGAGAGGCTCGCACGAAACGAGCTTCTGGTGGGTCCAGACTTGTCTGGACGCTGTTGCTCGGCCATTAAGCCAATTGGCGAGATCGAAAGGCGTCCAGACAAGTCTGGACCCACAAGAGCTCAAGGGCGCCGGGTGGATCCTTCGCCCCAGGCGAAGAATCCACCGATGAGCTCAAGGGCGTGGGATGCTTTGCCGCAGGCGAAGAATCCACCGATGCAATGCTGCAAGGTCGCACACGATGCGAGCTTCTGGTGGGTCCAGACTTGTCTGGACGCTGTTGCTCGGCCATTGAGCCCATTGGCGAGATCGAAAGGCGTCCAGACAAGTCTGGACCCACAAGAGCTCAAGGGCGCCGGGTGGATCCTTCGCCGCAGGCGAAAAACCCACCGATGCAATGCTGCACGGTCGCGGCGGAATCGCCTTCGGCGGTTCCGCCTTACACCGCCGTCATCCCGCCATCCACGGTCATCGCATGGCCGGTCATGAAGCCGGCCTCGGGCGAGCACATCCAGAGCACGGCGCCGGCGACTTCATTCACCTCGCCAATGCGGCCGATCGGGTGCAGGCGGCGGATGCCCTGTTCGTCGGCAAGGCCCTGTTCGATGACGCGCTGGTACATCGCCGTGCGGATGACGCCCGGGCACACTGCATTGATGCGGATGCCGGCGCGGCCGTATTCGGCCGCGGCGCTTTTGGTCAGGCCGATCACCGCATGTTTGCTGGCGCCATAGATCGCGTGTTTGGGCGCACCGACCAGGCCGGCGACGGACGCGGTGTTGACGATCACGCCGTGTTTTTGCGCCTGCATCACCCGGATCTCGGCGCGCATGCAGGCCCACACGCCCTTGACGTTGATTGCCATCATGCGATCGAACAGCGCCTCGTCGGAGTCGCCCAGACGCGCGTGTTCCTCTTCGATGCCGGCATTGTTGAACGCGAAATCGAGCGCACCGAAACTGGCGACGGTCTGCTCGACCAATGCATCGACTTCGGTTGTTCGCGTCACATCGCAGCGGATGAACACGGCGCGCCCGCCCCGAGCGACAATCTCGGCCGACAGAGCAGCGCCCTCGGCGGCGATGTCGGCAATCACCACATTGGCGCCGGCTTGGGCAAAAGCCAGTGCGGCGGCGCCACCAATGCCTCCAGCGCCGCCGGTGATCAAGGCCGTGCGGCCGCTGTAGTCGTATCGCGTCATGGCGAATCAGGTCCAGTAAAGTCGGCGCCGATGCTCTGGCATGACCCTCGCTTGCGCAAGCGCCACATCGGTCGACGGAAGGGCCTCTCGCCTACGACAACATCCCGCGCACCTTGTCGAGCGCCACCAGGAATCGGTCGACCTCGTCGGCGGTGTTGTAGATCGCCAGCGATGCGCGCGCCGTGGCGCCGACACCGAAGCGCTGCAGCAAGGGATGGGCGCAGTGCTGGCCGGAGCGCACGGCGATGCCTTCGATATCGAGCAGCACGGCCAGGTCGGTGGCGTGTGCACCTTCGATGGTGAAGCTGACCACCGGCACGCGTTCGGCGGCATGACCGATGAAGCGCAGACCGGGAACCGTGGCGAGGCCCGCCCGCAGGCGCTCACCGAGCGCGTCCTCGTGCGCGCGCAATGCGCACTGGTCTTGCGCCTGAAGCCACTCGATGGCGGCGGCCAGTCCGACGAAGCCGGCAATGTTCGGCGTGCCCGCCTCGAAGCGGCGCGGCGGCGGCGCGTAAAGCGTGCCGTCGAAACTGACCGATTCGATCATCTCGCCGCCGCCGATCACCGGCTGCATCGATTCCAGCAGTTCAAAGCGTCCCCACAGCGCGCCGGTGCCGGTCGGGCCGAACAGCTTGTGGCCGGTGAACACATAGAAATCGCAACCCAGCGCAGTCACATCGACCGGGAAGTGCGGCACGGCTTGCGAGCCATCGACCAGCAGCGGTATGCCGCGGCTGCGCGTCTGCGCCGCGATCCGCGCGACCGGATTGATCGTGCCCAGAACATTCGACACGTGCGTGAGCCCGACCAAGCGCGTACGCGGATTAAGCAACGTCAGCAGTCCATCGACGTCGAGCGAGCCATCCTCGAAGACCGGCGCCACGCGCAGCACGGCGCCGCTCTGCGCGCACAGCAACTGCCACGGCACGATGTTGGCGTGATGCTCCATCTGGCTGATCACGATCTCGTCGCCCGCCTTGAGGCGCGAGCGCAGAAAGCCGAGCGCGACCAGGTTGATCGCCATCGTCGTGCCGCTGGTCAGCACCACCTCACGCGCCGAGGTGGCGCCGATGAAGTGCGCGATCTTTTCGCGCGCCGCCTCGTACAGCGTGGTCGCCTCCTCGCTCAGCGTATGCACCGCGCGGGCAACGTTGGCGTTGTGGCGGCGATAGAAATCGTCGAGCGCGTCGATCACCGCGAGCGGCTTTTGCGCCGTGTTGGCGCTGTCGAAATAAACCAGCGGCTTGCCGTGCACCTGGCGATCGAGGATCGGGAACTGGCTGCGAATCTTTTGGATATCCATCGTGACGTAGATCCAAGATGTGGTAGACCCTATGCCTTGGGTTGGGGCCGCCGACAAAATTGCTCTCCCATTCGAC
>CALEZI010000205.1 GCA_937928755.1 uncultured Rhodanobacteraceae bacterium
GCAGGGGGCAGGGGGCAGGAGAAATGCAGCGGGGCATGGAAATGCCGCGTCGCAGATTGGATCTGCGTTGGTCGCAGGTTCGGAGGCGCACGCCGCGTCCCCTGCCCCCTTCCCCCTGCCCCTTTTCAATGTCCGCACGCGCGCCGACTTCCAAGCCTTGCTGGTGCGCGTTCGGCGCGATCTCGGTCCCGAAGTGCAACGCCTGGCCGAGCGCGTCGATCTGATCCTGAAAGCGGTAAAGGGGCTGCGCAGCGCGTTGGCGCCGCCGTTGATGGGTTATGCCACGGCGAATCTCGCGGACGCGCGCGAGCACCTGGATTCGCTGGTGCACCCGGGCTTCCTGCGCGAAGTCGGCTTCGAGCGACTGGCGCACTATCCGCGTTATCTGGAAGGCCTGCGACTGCGCATCGAAAGGCTCAAACGCGATCCGGCCAGGGACCAGGTCAAGCTGCTCGAGGTGCTGCCGTTCTGGCGCGCCTGGCAACGGCTGGCGGCGGCGCGTCCCGATGATGTCGAGGTCGACCACCTGCGTTGGCTGATCGAGGAACTGCGGGTGTCGCTGTTCGCGCAGGAGCTGAAAACCGCCGAGCCGGTATCGGCCAAACGATTGGCCAAACTGGTCGAACTGCTTGAGCGCGCGCCCTGATGAACTGTGAACTCGGGCATGCAAGCACTTGAGCTTGGCGGCGATTTCGCGCAAATTCGGCCGAATCGAGTCCGTCAGGAGCCACCCAGATGCGCCGAGTGATGATCCTGGTGATGACCGTTGCGCTGGTCTGGCCGGCGAGCCTGGTCGCGGCCGACGCAACCGTGCCGGCCGCGCGCTATCTGGTCATGGTGCGCCACGGCCATCACAGTACGGAACCAGTCAGCGATCCTGCCAAGGGACCACCGTTGACACCGCTCGGCAAGGACCAGGCGCGCCTCGCTGCGCGGCGCGTGCAGGAATCGCTGTTTCCGCTGGACGCGGTGCTGGCCAGTCCGATGTTGCGGTCGCAGGAAACGGCGCAAGCCATCGTCGGCGAACTAAAGGCTGCCCGATTGATTCTGCTGCCCGACCTCACGGAATGCACCCCGCCGATGCCGCCGGAACAGTCGGCGACCCTGAAAAACACTGAGGAACTGAAGGCCTGCGCCGACCAGTTCAATCGCGTCTTCGACGCCTACGTTCGGCCGAGCGAGGGTGCCGAGAGTGGGCAGGTGCTGGTGGCGCACGCCAACGTCATCCGTTATCTGCTGACCCGCGCGATGGGCCTGGACGCCCGGGCGTGGCAGCAATTTTCCCTCAGTCATGGCAGCGTGACGACACTGCGCATTGCCGCCAATGGCACGGTCACGGTGTTGGGAGTGGGTGATATCGGCCATGTGCCAAGGAGCCAGCGGTCAGGCTCGATCATCGACGCCGACAGCAGTCGCAGACCGCGCTAACCAGCATCGCGTCGGCCGGCATGCAATGGCCGGCCGGCAAAATGATTTCCAGCAGGCCGTGGGAGCTGGTCGCATCACGATTGAGCCACGCTGCGAAGCGTTCATGCGCCGGGAGTTGCACCACATCGTCGCCGCAGAAATGCGCAGGCGTCGGTACACGCAAACCCTCGGAGTCGGCGCGCATTTCCAATCAGCGCCTCAGGCCCCCGTTATTCAGCCATTGTTTCCCCGACAAGCTCGTGATTCCACTTGCGACGGACATGAGCTGCGGAAGTCGTTTGACATCGCGTGACCGTCACGTTAATTTGCAGTTGGGGAAACTTGCTTGCTGCCGTCGGGAGATCATCGGTCTCGCGAGGTCATGCCATCTGATGCCCGTCTGGGTTTCGATGGACTCAAGGGGGCTTGCGTGACCGAGGGTTGCTCGCGATTCCTGTGCTCTTCCGTTTTCGCCGCGCATTCGGCAGCCGCCGGCTTGGGCACGCGCAAGCTGCCTTGCAGGCGGATCGGCTTGCGCTTCGCGAGTACGTGGACCTTTGTGCTGTTGCTCTCACTGTTGCCGTTACTCGCAACTGCACAGTCCCTCCGGTACATGGTCTACATCGATGGCGACCTGAATACTGCCACCGGCTGCACGGCAACCGTGACCGGGGGTGAGCGTTTCGACGGAGCCGACTTCCGACTGGCGGTCACGGCATCTGGTAATCCGCCGATGGTGACTTCGCGTACGCTGGCGCCGTGTCTGGCGGGCAGTTTCGCAAACGGCAGTTCGCACCCACTGAATTACCCGGTCGGGCTCAATATCGGTCTCCCACTCACTGAGGGCAGCGCCGATGTGATCGAGATGTCGATCCGGCGCGCTGAACTCGGGCACCCGCTGGCCCAGCTACGTGTCGGTTTCGCAGCCGAGAGTGAAAGTGGTTCGTCCGACGCCCTGTTCACGCTGGATGGCAGCATTGGCGGTCCGCCGATTGCCTTCGGCATCCCGCAGTTGGTGCCGACCCTGGGCTTCTTCGGCGCCCTGCTGCTGGCGCTGGCGCTGGGGACGCTGGCGTTGCGTGCGCTCAAGCACAACCGGCGGCTGGCGCAGATGCTGCTGATCGGGGCGTTCTTTTCGGCGGGTTTTGCCGCTTGGGCGGCGAACTTCAAAGCGGTGTGCTGAGCTACACGCCAGCGGCCAACGCCAATGGCAGCGCGACGATCACGCTGCGCCTCAATGACGACGGCGGCACCGCCAATGGTGGCGTGAACAGCAGCGCCACGCAGACCTTCACCATCAACGTGACCGCGGTCAACGACGCACCGAGCTTCACGGCGGGTCCGAACCAGACGGTGAACGAAGACGCACCTGCGCAGACGGTCAATCCGTGGGCGACGGCGATCAGCGCCGGCCCGCCGGATGAGGCCGGCCAGACGCTCGGCTTCAACATCACCAACAACAGCAATCCGACCCTGTTCAGCGCCGCCCCGGTCGTCATCCCGACCGGCGCGCTGACCTACATGCCTGCCGCCAATGCCAATGGCGTAGCGACCAGCACGCTGACCTTGTCCGACAACGGCTCGAACACACCGCCAAACGTCAACACCAGCGCGGCGCAGACCTTCACGATCACCGTGGCCGCGGTCAACGATGCGCCGGTGAACACCGTGCCGGGCGCACAAACCACCGGCGACAGCGTCCCGGTGGTGTTCGGCACGGCGAATACCAATGCGATCAGCGTCGCCGACCTCGATGCCGGCGCCGGCATCGTGCAGATGAGCTTCGGCACCGGCGCGCCGGCCAACGGCACGCTGACGCTGGCCAATCCGGGTGCAGTGCTGACCAGCCTGACCGGCAACGGCAGCGAACTGGTGATCGCCACCGGCACGCTGACGGCGCTGAACACGGCGCTGAACGGTCCCGCCGGCAGCCTGACCTATACGCCGGTGCTCGGCACCAGCGCGGCGCGCACGCTCACCGTGATCAGCAACGACCAGGGCAATACCGGCTCCGGCGGAGCGCTGATCGACACCGATACGGTCACCATCAATGTCGACGCACCGCCGGTGGTTTCCAGCGTACCGGTCAATGGCGCGACCACCGCCAACAATGTTGCGATTGCGGTCAACTTCAACGAGTCGGTGGATGTGATCGCCGGCATCACGCTGGACTGCGGCGGCGCCATTGCGCTCGGCGGCACCACCGGCAGCAACGTGAGCACGCTGAACCTGACCTATGCCGCACCGCTGCCGGCCGGCACTTGCACGCTGACGGTGCCAGCCGCCAGCGTCAGTGACGTCGATCCAATCGATCCGCCGAACAATCCGGTGGCCAATTACGTGGCGACGTTCAGCGTCGATGCCGCGCCGGCACTGGTCAGCAGCACGCCGGCCGCGGCGGCGGTGGTCAACACCGCGCAGACGGTCAGCTTCACCTACAACGAGCCGGTGACCGATCTGGGTGGCGCGATCACGCTGAACTGCGGCGGCGCCGTCGCCGGCAGCATCGGCGGATCCGGCAGCGCGACGCTGACATTCACGCCGACCAGTCCGCTGGCCGCCGGTGCCAGTTGCACGGCCACCGCGGTCGCCGCGCAGATCGGCGATGTGGACACCTTCGACCCACCGCAGAACCCGGTCGCCAACAGCATCATCAACTTCACGGTGGACGCCGCGCCGGCCTTCGTCAGCGCCACGCCGGCCGCTGCGGCGGTGGTCGGCACCGGGCAGACGGTCAGCTTCACCTTCGACGAGAACGTCGACAACCTCGGCGGCGCGATTACGCTGGACTGCGGTGGAGCGGTGACTGGCACGATCGGCGGCGGCGGCACGCCGACGCTGACCTTTGCGCCAAACAATCCGCTGACCGCTGGCGCCAGTTGCACCGCTACCGCTGTCGCCGCGCAAATCGGCGACAGCGATGCGATCGATCCGCCGCAGAACCCGGTGGCCAATGTGGTGCGCAGCTTCGCGGTGGACGCGGCGCCGACGGTCGTCACGACGAATCCGGCCAACGGCGCCGTCGATGTGCCGCTGGCCGGGATCGTGACCTTCGACTTCAGCGAAGCGGTGAACTTCAATTTCGCCAGCTTCAGTTACAGCTGCGGCGGCGCGGTGACCTTCAACGTCGCCGGCAGCGGCACCAGCAGCGCGACGCTGACACCGACCGCCAACCTGCCGATCAACACGCTGTGCACGGTCACGGCGCTGGCCGCCGGTATCCGCGATCTGGATGCCGCCGATCCGCCGGACTACGCCCTCGTCGATACCGCAATTGTCCTGACCACCGTGAACGATGACGCACCGACGGTAATCTCGACGGTGCCGAATACCGGAGCCTATGCGAGATCCGATGTGGTTCTCGGGGTCGTTTTCAGCGAGTCGGTCACGGCGCTGCCAGGCGCAATCGAACTGCGTTGTGACGGCAGTTCGAATCTGATTGTGGGCGGCGACAGCGGCGTCGACGTCTCCGAATTGGCGCCAGAGACGTCGGGTCCACTGCCGGCGGGCGCGTGTCGAATGACCATCCGCGCCGACCATATTCTGGACAGCGATTCGATCGACCCACCTGATCAGATGCCTGCGGACGTCCTCATCGATTTCATCGTCGCGCTACCGCCTTCATTCACGTCGCAACCGTCGCTGAATTCACCTGAACTCGATTCATATCAGTATCCAGTCGTAATAGATGACAGTCGTACGGCGCGCCCGGTAACCCTCTCCATTGAACTGGCGCCTTCCGGGGCAACATTGGCGGAACCCAATAGTTTGTTGCAGATTCCGACAGCGGAGATGACGCCGCCCACGTCGCATCTGGCGGCGAACCCCGGCTGCCTGATGGTCCCACAGGGCCAGTCACCGGTCATGGCCATGCCAATGTTGCGATGGCGTTTCCCTGGAGGGGTCGGCATGTCGCCCTTGGTGGGCCCGTTGCTTGATCGCAACAACGACGGAATCACCGACAGCCGCGACCCAACAACGATCCTGCTGCTTCCCCACGATACTTTGGTGGGGATCGAAGCCGGCGTGAGTGTGCCTACCTTCATCGACGGCGCAACCGGACTTTGGCTTGCTGAATTGCCGGACATTGTCGTCAAGGCCGGCGGCAATCCCGCTTATGCCGATCTCGATGGCGACGGCCGACACGACATTCTTGCGTTCCTGCCGGATTTGTCGGTGATTGCCTTCAAGACCGACGGGACAGTGCTCTGGACCAGCAGCGCCACGGCCTCAACTGCATCTTGGGGCGCCTCTGTCAGCTTGGGAGTCGCCGACTTCGAAGGCGACGGCGTGCCCGAGATCCTCGCCGGGGGCACCGTTCTGAACGCCGACGGCAGCGTGCGCTGGCAGTCAGCCCATCCAATTCCGGGTGGGTTCGACAGCCCGTTCTACGTCGATCCGATCGGCAACGGTGAGGGTCTGGTCGTGATGGGCAACGATGTGCATGCCGAGTCGGGTGCGCTGCTCTGGTCGGTTCCGCTCTCCCAGTACACTGGCGGACGCGTATGGCATATCGGCGCGGCGGATTTCGATGCCGACGGCGTGATCGAGATCCTTTTCATGGATAAGGATATCGGCCAAGGCAGCGCACGTGCGCACTATCGCTTGTACCGACCGGATGGCACGTTGGTCTGGGAAAGGGCGATTGAAGATGGTTTGGAGTACAGCGGCAACACCCCGGTGATTGCTGACTTCACCGGCGATGGCTTGCCCGATTTCGTGACCGCTGGCGCCCGAAGCTTGCGCCTGTACAAGGGCGACGGCGGGTTGGTGTGGTCCGTGCCCCTGGAGAATGAGGGCTCCGACAGCGTCGCGGCGGGAGCCTTCGACTTCGACGGAGACGGACGCTTGGAGGTGGTCGTGCACGATCACCGGCGACTGCTGTTCGTCGACGGGCAAAATGGGCAAGTTCGATTTGCATACCGACATGCCTCGCGCACGGCAAACGAACAACCCGTTATTGCCGACATCGATGGCGATGGATCGGCGGAAGTACTGGTGGCTTCGGACGCCCATGGCGAAAGCGGACTGTACGCCTATGGTTCCAGCGCCACGCCGTGGAGCCCGACATTGCCCTTGTGGAACCAGTATCAGTACAACGTCACGAATGGCGTTGGGCCCTCATGGACCAACGGGCAGACCGGGTTGTGGTGGCAGCAGCAGCGTACGTTTAGGGTGAACAATCGGTTGCAGCCAGACCCGACACTGATGTTCGACCTCGTTCCGCACCGATTGCGCCTGCTGGACGATCCGCTGCGCCTGGAGTTCGATGTACTCAATCGCGGTCGCGCGACTTCCAGTGCTTATCTTGCCTGGATTGAGTCGGCCGGAGGCGTGGCGATCGGACAGCTCTCCGGGGTCTCACTGGCAACCGGCGCGAACGCCCGGCATGAGGTCGCACTGGGTACATTTCATGCGGCGCCATCCGACTTGCGTGTTCGCATCGAAGCAAGCGATCCGACGTTCGAATGCGACACCGCAAACAACCAGGCTACCGGCAGATACGCAAAGCTCCGCGCAACCGCCGCGGATGGGCAGTTCGCCACCCAGGATTGGCTCATCAATATCGACCAGGTGAACGCGCCGCCTTCGATTGCGGACCGGGTCCTTCCGGATGCAACGGTTGGACTTGACTACGCGCAAGTTGTGAGCGCCACCGATCCAGACCTCGGGGATGCGGTTCGTCTGGCCATCCTCGAAGGTCCCCCAGGCCTGGTGCTGCATCCACAAACTGGCGAACTGAATTGGAGGCCGCCACTCACGGCAATCGGACAACATGTCGTGCGTGTGTCAGCGTCTGATCTTGCCGGCCAGACTGCCGAGCGCACTTTCTCGCTGCAGGTTAACGGCAACAGCAGCAACCTGCCACCGGTGTTCCGCAGCATACCGGTGACTTCCGTTGCGCACGACGCGGTCTACATCTATCAGTTCCTGGTCGAGGATCCTGAAGGCGAGCCGTTGACCTTCACGCTGTTGGAGTCTTTGCCCTCGATGTATGTTTCGCCTGAGCAACTGGTCGTATGGGGACCCGACGCCGAATACGGTTCCACTCGCGCAGTTCATTTGCGCGCAACGGACCCGCATGGCGCGCATGCAGACCAGCAGTTCACGGTCACGCTGTTGTACAACAACGCGCCCCAGATCACCTCGACACCTGCGCTCTTCGGATACCCGGATTTCGACTATCGCTACCTCGTCACCGCGATCGATGCCGACCTGGATCCGATCGTCTACAGTCTGGCGCGTGCCCCGTCGGGGATGCAGATCGACGCTCACAGCGGTCAGCTCGATTGGACGCCGAACGTCAATCAGATCGGTGCGCACCCGGTGCTGGTCAGAGCCTCCGATGGCAAAGGCGGCATTGCCAGCCAGCCGTTCACATTGGTCGTGCGCGCCGACAACGAGCCGCCGACGATCACAACGATCCCGCCGGTGGTTGCCAAGGTTGATCGCGAGTATCGCTACGACCTGGATGCCATCGACCCCGAAGGCGCGCCATTGTTGTACGCGTTTCGTGAGTCGCCGGCAGGAATGCAGATTGACGCGGAAACAGGACTGATCCAATGGACGCCAAGCACTGCAGGAAGTGCGGCAGTGACCGTCCGTGTCGACGACGGCGAGGATTACGTCGAGCAACTTTGGACCATCAACGTCGCCGCAGCGGATGAGCCGTTATTGGCGTTTCTTTCGATTGATCCGCCGCGCGTTCCTGTGGATGCGCCGGTAGCGGTGCAAGTATCCGAATCGGGCGCCGCGGGAGCGGTGACGCGCCAGTTGTTCCTGGATGGCACCACACCGATACCACTCGACGCCAACGGGCACGCCAGTGTTTCGGCGTCCGCACTTGGCCGGCACACACTCCAGGCAGTCGTGTCGGATGACTACGAAACCGCCCATGGGGAAGGCTCGTTTCTGGTGATCGATGCCGGTGACACGACGCCACCGGTAGTCGACCTGATCGCGCCATCCGACAACGCTGAAATCACCGCTCCGACGCCCGTGCGGATCACTGTCCAGGACGCCCAGTTGGTCGAGTGGACGCTGCACTTCCGCGAGTCGAATTCTCCGGATGCGCCGCTCACCCGGATGGCCAGCGGCACCGAGAACGTCAACGACGCCGCTGTGGCAGAGTTCGACCCAACGCTGTTGCTCAATGGTCAGTACACGATCTATCTGCAGGCCACCGACGAGGGCGGCAACACTGTAGACGACTCTGTCGTTGTGCGCGTCACCGGCGACATGAAGATCGGCAACTTCTCGTTGACCTTCGAGGAGGTGTCGATACCGGTCGCCGGCATACCGGTCACGGTCTCGCGCACCTACGACACCCGTCGGCGCAACGAGACGCTCGATTTCGGGCACGGGTGGTCGATCGACTATCAGAACGTGCGCATCCACGAATCAACCAAGCTGGGGTTCTCCTGGCAGATTCGAGAGGTGCGCAACGGCGTCCTCACCCACTTCTGCAACGAGTCCAATGGTGATCGCGTGGTCACGGTGACGCTGCCGGACGGATCGGTCGAGAGTTTCCGCGCGGTCGCCGTACCCCACTGCAATCTGGCGGTTCCCGAACCGAATGTGCACCTGGCCTTCGAGCCGATCGATGGCACGGACTCGACACTTGAGCAGTCCAGTTATGGATTGCTGCGCTTGCAGACCATTGCCGGCTTCCCCGGCATGATGACGTTGATCGACCTGAGCAGTGCCGAAGCGCCGGTCGATCCTTCCGTCTATACGCTGACGCTCCCAGAAGGACTCGTCTACGAACTCGATCAGGACTTCGGTATTCGTCGCGTCGTGGATCTCGATGGCAACTTCCTCGAATACAGCGAGGGCGGTGTAGAGCATTCGTCCGGTATTGGCATCGACTTTGAGCGTGACGCCCAGGGGCGGATCGAAGCGTTGGTGCTTCCGGATGGCGAACGCATCGAGTACGCATATTCGGCGGCCGGCGATCTCCTGGCAGCCCGCGACCAGCTTGGACTCGCCACCACTTTCGAATATGGATATGCGCTGGCACCGCACTATCTGACCCGCATTTACGATGCACGCAATTTGCCGGTGGCACGCAATGAGTTCGACGACGACGGTCGCCTGGTTGCCAGTATCGACGCGCAAGGCTATCGCATTGAGTTCGATCACCAGATTCCGCAGCGTTTAGAGCGAGTACGCGATCGCCGCGGGAACTTCACGACCTACAGCTACGATGAGGAGGGCCGTGTACTCACCGAAACCAACGCATTGAACCAGACCATCACGCGCACCTACGACAACGACGGCAATGTGCTGACCGAAACGGATGCGCTCGATCGCGTGCGCACCATGACCTGGGATGAACGCGGCAATCAACTGACCGAGACCAATGATCTCGGCCAGACAGATACGCGAACGTATAACGCCCGCAATCAACTGCCGACCGAAGTCGATGACCTCGAACGCAGGGTGATCAAGAATCAGTACAACCCGTTCAACGGCGCGTTGATTCGCACCGAAAACGCATTGGATCAGGCAACTCTGTTCAGTTACGACAGTGGCATCGGCAGTGGTGAAACCGGCGAATTGGTCGGAATCTCCGATCCCTTGGGGCGCGCGACGGGCTACACCCTGGACGCCGCCGGTCGTGGATGGCGCGTGCGCGAAACCGATGCCGTCGGCACGCAGACCACCTACAGCCACGACAGCATGGGACGAGTGATTGCCGAAGCGCGCCCGCGCACACTGGCCGATGGCAGTGTGGTCCAGGAAGTCACGACCACGACCTATGATGAAAAGGGCCGGGTCAGGCGCGTCGACCATCCCGACGGCAGTTTCTCTACTACCGACTACAACGCCATCGACAAACCCGAGCGCGAGTGCGACGCGCTCTCGCGGTGCACCACGACCATTTACAATACCCGCGGCGAAATTGACCTCGTCATCTACGCTGACGACACTTTTGAACAGACGACTTACGATGAAAACGGCAACACGATTGCCCAGCGTGATCGCGGCGGGCGCACCACGCGGATGGTCTACGACGTCGCGAACCGGTTGATCGAGACCATTTACCCGGACGCCACGCCAGAGAATGGCGACGACGGAGACCCCGCGAACAATCCACGCACGATCAATGAGTACGACGCCGCCGGACAACTGCGCTTCGTGACCAACGAGCGCGGCCACCGCACCGAGTACCGTTATGACAAGGCTGGTCGCCAGACGCACGTCATCGATGCGCTCGGGAACACCACAGTCACCAGCTACGACAACGCCGGCCAGCGCAGCAGCGTCACCGACGCCGAAGATCGTACGACGAAGTTCGAATACGATCGCGCGGGGCGGTTGATCGAGACCGTGCATCCCGATGAGACGGCAGGCAACGACGGCGATAACCCACGCACACGAGTCGATTACGATGCCGCCGGTCAGAAGATTGCCGCAATCGACGAAATGGGCCGGATCACACGTTACGCCTATGATGCACTCGGTCGATTGGAGCGCGTGGTCCTGCCCAACCCGATCACTGGCGTCAACCCGGAACTGGTCGATGGCCAGTCGCCAGCAGGTTCTGGAACGCTGACCACCCGCTACGTGTACGACCAACGCGGCAACAAGACCCAGCAGATCGATGCGCTTGGGCGCATCACCCGCTTCGAATACGACAGCATGGGGCGCCAGACCGCACGTGAGCTACCACTTGGTCAGCGTGAAACGATGACCTACAACAGAGCCGGTGAGCAGACCGGCAAACTGACCTTCAACGGCGAAATCATCGCCTTGAATCACGACGGTGTTGGCCGCCTTCACTCCATTTCGCTCCCCGATCGAACTCGCAGCTTCAGTTACACCCTGAGCGGCCAGGTGAGCCAGATCGCGGAAGACAACGAGGCTTGGCGTTTTGCCTTCGACGCACGCGACCGTCTGACCCGCGCGGAAGACGCAGCGGGCAGATCAGTCGACTATCGCTATGACGCCGCCGGCAATCGCATCGAACTGCAGACCTGTTCGGACGTCGCCGGAAGCTGCGTGACGCACCAGCAGGTCACCTACGCATACGACGAGTTGAACCGCCTGCGTGAAGTCGTCGCCACCCTCGATGGCGGTGCCCCTCAGGCCACCGAGTATCGCTACCGTCCGGTCGGGTCACGCAGCGGCATGACCCATCCGAATGGCACTGTCGTCGACTACACCTACGACGTTCGCAACCGCCTGAAAACGCTGATCCACAAGGCCAGCAATATCGCCGGCGCGGCTAGTCTGCTGGCACTCAGTTACGGCGTCGACGCCAGCGGTTTACGTACCCAGATCGCCGAAACCCGTCCCGGGGACGCTGCGACGCCAACCTACACCCGAGTCACGGATTTCCAGTACGACGCCGTCCAGCGCCTTACGCGTGAGCAGGTGTCAGGCAATCACGGCGACCCGGACCGCGTGCACGCGTGGACCTACGACGCAGTCGGAAATCGCTTGACTCAGCTCGCCACCGTGGGAGCCGGTTCACTCGCGACAACCCTGACGACCAGCTATGACTACGACGCAAACGATCGCCTGCTGAGCACATCCGTCGCTGGCGCACTTTCCGGCCCGCTCACAACCGCACATGACTACGACGCCGCCGGGAATCTCACAGCCACCCACGAAGGCGCAACCACCACCGCGCAGTACACCTGGGATGCGGAGGGGAGGCTCACCGGTGCAGTTCTGGGCAATGGGCCGACGCAGAAGACGACGGCGTACCGGTACGACCCGAATGGCATCCGTCGAAGCCAGCAGATCACGGAAGCCAGCGGCGCCGTAGCCAGAATGGAATATCTGGTTGATCCGAACCAGGCCTACGCCCAAGTCCTCGAAGAGTGGACCGCGACGGCGCCGAGTGGGCCGCTGCCGGACGAGACGCTGGCCACCGCGTACGTCTACGGCGATGACTTGATCAGTCAGACCAGGCTGGCGCTGGCTGGTACGCCGACCACGAGCGTCTATCACTACGATGGGCTGGGGACCACGCGGGCGCTGAGTGCGCACAAGGTCGATGCGGCCGGCGCGCCACAAGCAGGGCATGGCGAGATCACTGATCGGTACGCCTACACGGCGTTCGGGGAAAGCGATCCGGCAGGGACCAGCGGCGACACGTCAGGAACGAGCGAGAACGACTATCGCTACACCGGCGAGCAGCTCGATCCGAACCTGGGGTTCTATTACCTCAGGGCGAGGTATATGGATCCGGGGCAAGGAAGGTTCTTGGGGATGGATCCTTTTGCGGGGTCTTCCGAAGAACCGCGATCGCTCCAGAAATATGAGTACGTTTCGAATTCGCCAGTGGGGCTCGTAGATCCGGGCGGATTGTGCTTTACGCAGTCCGATGGATACGGCGTCGAGCGTGAGATTGAGCCGCAATACGAGCAGGATTTTCCAGGCAACGGAACTATTTATGGTCGGCCATTCCCGTATTTAAAGCCAGATATACTTGATCCGGTTCGAAGGATCTATATGGAAATCAAACCTGCCTCAATAACCGGTGCAGCAGCTGCAAGTTGCCAAATGGCGGCATATTGGGCCGAGTTCGGCGCGTCAGGCGCTTTTGTGCCGCCTTTCTTTCCTGATCCGCATTGGACTCCTCGCCGAAATCCTATTACAGTGAACGGCAGGCCGCTTTGGGTGGAGAATGTGATGGGGGTGCTGTTTTATTCGGATGACAGGGCCCTTGCATACGAGTTGAGTTTCGCGGCTGACCTAGCGACTGCAAAAAGGAAAATCCGATATTCCCATCAGCGGATTGAGGTTGCTCCTGGCATGCGGAGCATAAATGGTGAGCAAGCTGCAGTCGCACTCTTGGTTGCAGGTGTGTCGGGGGTTGTTGCATACAACGTTGCTCGAATGATGCCTGTCTTATTGACTGCGCGGTATGGGTTATGAGTTCCGTTGCCGCATGGACATTCGGTTCATTCGCTGATTTGGTGGGCGCTCTCCCCGCTGAGGTTTTTGTAACAGCATATTTTGTTGATGGAAGATCAAGAAAAGTCCGAATTCATGATTTCTGTGAACTAAACGCGTCAAGAAAATGTTGGTCGATCATTGGTGATATTGATCGAGTTGCAAAGATTTATGCAAAGTCGTCTCCAAACTATTTTTCGGAGGAAGAGATAGCCGAACTTGAGCGATCTCCCGAGAAGAAGGTTAGGGATCTGGCGAGCGTCTTTTTAGGACAGGCAATTTTCCACCGGAAATTTCGCGTTATCGAAAGTATCTCAACGCTGACTATTGAATCAAAGTTACCCGACAGGGGTATGCTTGATTGGTGTAAGGGATCACTCAGCTGGACCAGCGCAGAACAGTTTCGCGGCATATTATATAGGTCAAATGCCGCCCTGGATGTGGTTGCTTTGATGGCGCCGAATCCATGGCAATTTCCTAGGCTTCAGCGTGGGTGGCCACAGGTAAACGGCGGCATTAATTACTTGGTTTCGCTTTCAAAGGATAATTCTAGCTGCTCGAATTTAGTTAATGGAATTTGTTATCTGGAGGCGCAAAATTTCTCCGATTTTGGTGAGTCCATAGAGATAAAAATGTATCCGGATCCAATTGCTGCAAATAGAATGTATTACGGAAAGTATCGTGATCTTGTCAAATGAATGTATTTGGCGCGTGTGATGATTGTGAACCGGTTGGTTGAGTGCGTCATTAGTAACCCTGTTTTTCATGAATGCACAAGGAGTTTCCCGCATGGATTTGATTGATCGACTTCGTGACCTAGCTGCGCGTGCGAACCGTGTGATGGCGAGCATTCAGACCGAGGAGGCCTGCAAGAACGCGTTCGTGATGCCGTTTTTGAGTGCGCTGGGATACGACGTGTTCAATCCGGAGGAGGTGGTGCCGGAGCTGATTGCGGACGTTGGCACGAAGAAGGGCGAGAAGGTCGATTACGCGATCAAGAAAGACGGGAAAATCATTATCCTGGTCGAGTGCAAGTGGAGCGGCAAGGCTTTGGCGATCGAGCATGCCTCGCAGTTGTTCCGCTATTTCACGGTGACCGATGCGCGCTGTGCGATTCTCACCAATGGGCTCATTTATCAGTTCTTCACGGATATCGATGAGCCGAACAAGATGGACAAGCACCCGTTCTTCGTCTTCGACCTGCGCGACTTCGATGAGTCGCACGTCGAGGAGTTGAAGAAGTTCAGCAAGCCGGCGTTCGACATCGACAAGAAGAAAAGGACACCCACTTTCTTGTCCGTCAAGTTCGGGGTTGCCGACGCGCGGCGGGTGCTGGCCGAAGCCGTGGTGCCTGACCGCGCGCAGCTACCGAACCGGCAGATAGCCAGGCAAGCCATGGATGGCGCGCAGGAAGTCAGAAGAAAAGGACAGCCACGAATCAGAATTTTCCTACAAGCTTCCGTGCGCTTTTCCGACTGACGACGGCCAGCCAAGCGGCCGATGCTGTATCCCATGACG
>CALEZI010000206.1 GCA_937928755.1 uncultured Rhodanobacteraceae bacterium
GCATCAAACTGGCGGCGACCATGCGGACTGCCTTTTTGTCCGCAAAGGACGCAAACGACGCAAAGAGAGCCAAGAACCAAGGTGCTGATGTTCTGCTGGCTTTGCTTTCCTTTGCGTTCTTTGCGTCCTTTGCGGAAATGTCTTTTCTTTCACATGCTTGCGTTTTGTTTGGTTAGAGTCCCGGCCGCCCCTGTCGGTGCGCTTATTCGCGCAAAGAACTCACGGAAGTAGGTCACGTTGCCTGCGCAGCAGGCTACGTGACGCTGTCCATTGTCACGTAGCCCGCTGCGCAGGCAACGTGACCTACAAATAAATGCTCTAAAATCAAACATTTAGAGGATGTTCTGTGAGAACCACTGGAGCGCCGGGCGGCGTCGACCTTGTGACCGATCGTCCTACTGCTGCAGCGCAGCGACCGGCGCAATCATCGTCGCCCTGATCGCAGGGACAAGTGTCGCCAACAACGCCGCGATACCCAGCACCGACAGCGCGCCGACATAGGCGCCGATATCCCACGGGCTGATTCCATAGAGCAGTCCGCTCAGCAATTGCCCGACCGCGATGGCTCCGAGCAATCCAAGCACCAGGCCGATCACGACCAGCTTCAATCCCTGGCCGGCGACCAAACGCACGACATCGACGCCGCGCGCGCCCACTGCACGACGAACGGCGATTTCCTTGGCGCGTTGCCCGACCAGCTGCGCCAGCACACTGAAGATGCCGACGGCTGCAAGCAATGCGGCCACCGCCGCAAACACGGCAATCAACTGGCTGCGAAACCTCGGGTAAGCGATCGCGCCGGCAAACATCTGCTGCATCGACTCGAATCGTGCCGGCACGCCCGGGCCCACATCGCGCAGGATGCTGCGCAGGGCGCCGCTGAGCGCTGCCTCCGGCAACGAGGTGCGGGCGATGATCGACAGCGAACCGCCGACGCCCTGCATCGAGGCCGCATACAACACTGCGGGGGCCGGCAAGTCCGGATCCTGCCAGCGGGTGTCGCCGACGACGCCGATGATCTCCATCCACGGCGCATTGGGGCCCGGGCGGATGCGCTTGCCGAGCGGCGATTCTCCCGGAAACGTGGTGCGCGCCAGCGTTTCGTTGATGATCACCACCGGCGGTGTTTCCTGCGTGTCCGTGCGGGAGAAGTCCCTCCCGGCGTGCAGCGGAATCTCCAACGCATGGAAGTATCCGGGCGTGATCGCGTTGAACTCGGCCTTGGGTCGTGCACCGGGAAGCGCTTCGGCGGTGCCTTCGACCAGATACTCGCGGGCCGGCCGGCGCTCCTTGCCCATCGGCAAGAAGGCAACGCCTGCCGCTGCGGTGACGCCAGGCAACGCGCTCAGCTGCTCGATCACATCTGCATAAAAGCGGATGCGCTTGCGCCGATCTTCATCGGAATTGCTCGGGTACTGGGTGTAGGCCACCATGACTCGATCCGTGGCGAAGCCGACGTTGACCTGTTGCAACTCGTTGAAAGATCGAAGCAGCAGGCCGGCGGCCACCAGCAGCACGACCGACAGTGCGACCTCGGCGATGACTTGCGCAGATCGCAGACCGTGGCTGCCTGCCGAAGTGCCCTTGGCGCCACCACCCTGTTTGAGGGTCTGCGACAGGTCCAGTCTCGATGCGTAGAGGGCCGGCAGCAAACCGAAGAACACCACGGAGACCAGCGACAAACCATAGGCAAACAAGACGACCGACGCATCGATCCGCACCTCGTTCAAGCGCGGCAAGTCAGCCGGTAGCCAGGCCACGAACGCCCACAGAAACGCGGAAGCCAGCACCAGGCCCACGGTTGCCGCAAACACGCCGAGCACGCAGCTCTCGGTCAAAAGTTGCAGCAGCAGCCGGCCGCGACTGGCGCCGAGCGCAGCGCGCAGCGCCATCTCGCGCGCGCGCGCCGCGGCGCGCGCCAGCAGCAGACTGGAGACATTCACGCAGGCAATCAGCAGGACGACAATCACTGCGGCCATCAGCAGCAGAAGCATGTTCTGGACGCCGCCGGTGAGTCGATCCTGCAGAGGCACCAGCGTTACCGACTTGAGTCGGTTCTCCGGGTGCTGCACCGCCAGGTTGTCGCCCAGCGTGCGCATCTGCGCCGTTGCGCGGCCCAAGTCCACGTCCGGCTTCAGCTTGCCAACCACATGGAAATCGGAAGCGCTGCGGTCGGTGCCGCTGCTGCGCATCGACGCCCACAGATCAGTGGCCTCCGGGTAGCTGAACCCGGGCGCGGCGACACCGATGATCTGCATCGGCGAGCCGTAGACGATGATGCTCTGGCCAACAGCGGCCTGCGCGCTGCCGAAATGTGCCTCCGCCCAGCCGTGGCGCACCACGACGGTGGTTGGCGGTGCGCCGTCCGCCGGGATGTCCTGCTCCGTCAGCAGCCGCCCCGCCGCGGGTGACTGTCCGAACACCGAGAAGAAATCGACCGATACATACATGTCGTTGGCAAACTCGGCGCGATCGCCAACGACGATGGCGACATCCTTCTCGCCCGAATAGTACGCCATCGCTTCGAAAACGTCGTTTTGCGCCTGCCAATCGACAAAGTCGGGCGTCGAAACATCCTGGCTGGACCGCCCGGTGTTCGACCAGAAGGTCTCGACCGACACGATCCGCTCGGCATCCGGGTAAGCCAGCGGTTGCAGCAGCACCGTGTTGACGATCGAGAACATCGACGCGTTGGCGCCAATGGCCAATGCGAGCACCGCCGTCGTGCCCAGCGCGAAGCCCCAGTTCTTCAGCAAGCCGCGAATCGAGAGGCCAACCTCACGAAACAACGCATCCCGAACCGAGTCTGTCGTCGCGGCTCGCGTCGATGCATTTGTCCGCCTCATGAAGCCTCCGCTGGATGTCGTCCCATCCCGGTTTAGCAATTAGCACGCCAGCTCGCAAGCTGTTGATTCCCCTGTGCCGAGCAGAGGTCATGCAGGGTTGGCGTCGCGAATCTGGACAAGTTCTGTCCGCAATCGCGCCGGCGCGGGCACAATGCCCCCACCTCAACCTGTTGCCTCGCTGGCGACCCGGGACAGCGGCGCGAGACACATCAGGTAACATCCCGCGACATCGACGGGAGGAGCCTTGCAATGGACCTGAGCGGAAAGACCATCGCCGTCACCGGCGCATTCGGCGCCTTGGGGACGTCTGTGGTTCAAGCGCTGCTGGCGCAGGGCGCCGCAGTTGCGGCGATCGACCGCGCCGACGCTCCGCGTGAGCCGGCGACGCTGGGCCTGGCCAGTCTGCATGGAGGTGTGGATCTCGGCGAAGCTGATGCCGCCGCACTCGCCTTCGACGCGATCGCTGGCGCGCATGGCGGTCTGCATGGCTTGGTGAACATTGCGGGCGGTTTCCGCTGGGAGAAAGTGTCCGGCGGTTCGCTTCACACCTGGGACGCGATGTACCAGATGAACTTGCGCACCGCAGTCGCCGCCTGCCAGGCCGCGCTGGCGCACCTGCCCGACGGCGGCCGCATCGTCAACATCGGCGCCAACGGCGCGCTGAAGGCCGGCGCTGGCATGGGCGCCTACGCGGCCTCGAAGGCCGGCGTTGCGCGCCTTACCGAGGCACTCGCCGAAGAACTGAAGGATCGCGGCATCACCGTCAACGCGCTGCTGCCGAGCATCATCGACACGCCGGCCAATCGCGCCGACATGCCCGACGCCGATTTCGCACGCTGGGTGCAGCCGGCGCAGTTGGCCGCGACCATCGCATTCCTGCTGTCCGACGACGCCGCCGCGATCACCGGTGCGCTGATCCCGGTGGTCGGGCGCATCTGAGCCTTCGGCGCCCTCTCCTTCCGCCAAGAAGCGCGGATCGAGGCGCTGCTGGCCGATCCCGCTTGCGCCGGTCAGCCGTTGCGCGAACCGCTGGCACAGTTGCATCGGCAATTTCAGGATCAGTGGCGCCAGCGGGATCGCATCACGCAGATTTCCGACCGCAACCAGAACGCCGCACAGCGCGAGGCCAGTTCGCTGACCGAACGCCTGGATGGCCCGGTGGCGCGCGTCTCGCTGCGCCAACCAACGCAGCAACCGCGCGACTGGCCTGCCCCCGGACGCATACTCCATCCAAGGTGTTCCCTTGAATCCCCCGACTGGACTCGTCCCACTCCGATGCGCCAATTGACGCTTCTCATCCTGAGCCTGGCATCGCTGGCCAGCCATGCGGCGACGATTCCGGTCGATCTGCATGCCGCGCTGGCGCAGTCGGGCCAGGTCCGCGTTCTGGTCAACCTGCGAGAATCGGCCGCGCCCAAGGCGTCCGACGACCTGCGAAAGGCGTCGATCGTCGCCTCTCGTGCACGGGTCCTGGCGCAGATGCCGGGCAGCGGCAACTGGCGAGTGGTGCGCCAGTTCGCGCTGGTCCCGGCGCTGGCCCTGGAAGTCGACGCCGCGGCACTCGATGCGTTGGCGCGCTCGCCAGAGGTGACATCGATCGCACTCGACGGCGGCGGCAGCGGCCATATGGCCGAGTCGGGTCCATTGGCGCATGTTCCGCAGGCCTTCGCGCGCGGCTACAACGGCGCCGGCGGGAAAATCGCGGTGATCGACACCGGAATTGCGCTGTCCCACGCCGATTTCGCCGGTCGCATCACTGACCAGCAGTGTTTCTGCGCGGGAGCGCCGGGCAATGTCGGCTGTTGCCCGAATGGACTCGACACCCAGACCGGCTTCGGGGCTGCCGAAGACGATCATGGTCATGGCACCAACGTCGCCGGCATCGCCGCGGGCGGCGGCAACGTTGCGCTGCGTGGATCGGCGCCGTCTGCCGAGATCGTGGCGGTGAAAGTACTCGACAACAACAACCGCTTCTGTTGCACGTCCGATGTGATCGCCGCGCTCGACTGGGTGCGCGCGCATCATCCCGATACCGATGTGGTCAACGCTTCGCTCGGCACCAGCCAATTGTTCGCCGCTGCCTGCGACGCGGCGAATCCGGCGATGGCCACCGCGGTCGCCAATCTGCGCGCGGTGGGCACCATGCTGTTCGTGTCCACCGGCAACCAGGGCTCGCCGACGCAGATCGCATCGCCGGCCTGCATCGAGAGCGCGATCGCGGTCGGCGCCGTCTGGGACGCACCACGCGGCAGCACGACCGTGCTCGGCTGCACCGATTCCACCATCGTCGCCGACCAGTCGACCTGCTTCACCAATTCCAACGCAAACACCGACCTGTACGCACCTGGGGCGCTGGTGACCTCCAGCGGAATGGGCGGCGGTTTGTCGACCTATGCCGGAACATCGATGGCCACGCCACTCAGCGCCGGCTGCGCCACCGCGATTCGCGCGCGTGCGCCGGAGGCCAGCCTCGAGCAGATCGAGGCGGCCCTGGTGGCATCCCCGTCGCGCGTGATCGAGCGCAAGAACGGCCTGCAGTTTCCGCGTCTGGACTGCGAAGCTGCGGCGGTGCTGATCGGCGGCGACATCGGCATCGACGAGCCGAGCCTGTCCCGGTTCTCGCTGCCGACACCGAACCCCGCCAACGCCAACTGCCCATCCGGATTCTTCGCCGCGCTGGTCGACGATGGTCCGCGAGCCGGCCTCGCGCCCGGTGCTTTCGGCGTGGAAGTGCTGCTCGACGAACCCGGCACGCGGGTACTCGCCGGCGGGCTCAACTTCGGCGGATTGATCGATGTCGCTCAGGTCGGCTTCGCCGGGTTCAGCATTGCCAATGCCGCCAATGAGGCGCAGCGCGTGCAGCTCAGCGTGACCGGCAGCCCAGCAACGAGCAGCACAGCAACTCTGCCGGCGCGCATCCGCATCGCTCGTCGACCCGACGCCAACAGCAGCATCACCGCGTTCGAGACCACGCAGAACCTCTCGCTGGCCATCCCCTACCAAACCAGCATCGATCTGCCACCGGCCTTTTACGAGGTCACCGTCGCACCCGTCGACGGCGATGTCGGCAACCAACCCGAAGGCCAGTTCTATTTTTCCCTGACCACCAGTTTCACCGACCGCCCGGGTGGCGGATTCCAGGGCGGCGCGGTGGTCGGCGGCTATCACGCCGAGCATCCATTCGGCGGCGTCAGCGGATTTGCCGGCTTCTGCCTGGCCACGCCGCACACGACATCGATCCGCGTGCTCGCGCAGCCCAGCTACGGCCCGACTGGCGCCCGCGACCTGCGCCTGCGCATCCAGGATGCGCAGCAACGGGATGTCGTTGCAGTGCCCGGCGATTGAGCATGGGCATGCCCCGACCATTGCCCGCACATCACGTCTGAGTGCCCTGGACCTCATCGACGCGATCGCGCGCACTCACCCCAAATGCCCACGGTGTACTCCGCAGAGCAGAAGCATTCGGACAAGTCCGAACCCACGGAAAGCCGCGGCGCGCCGGGCCGCCGCTGGCGACGGTCGAATTCGTCGCGCTCAAGCGGATACACTGTGTAACTTTTTCCAAGGGGCCGTCATGTCGTCAACGCTGCGCGTCGCGTGGTTCCTCATGCTGCTGGCGGTGTCGCGCCTGGTTGGCGCGCAGGCCTTCATCGGCGTCAACCAGGGCCCGATTCCCGATGGCGCCGGCACCGGCGCGGCCAGTTACGGCGCGCCGCGCGACATCCGCTTCGATGTCGCCGGCACGGTCGGCACCGTGCGCGAGGTGCAGATCGCGTTCAGCGCTGCGCATGACTTTGTCGGCGATCTCAAGGTCACGCTGATTTCGCCGCAGGGCATCGAGCACCTGCTGTTCGAGCGCACGGGCGCGACTACCTCGGACTCCGCCGGCTCGCCGGCCAACCTGGTCGGCACGTCAACCTACCTCTACTCCGACGCGCAGGACAATGCCAACTGGTGGGTCGCGGCCGGCAATGCCGATGCCGACATCCCGGACGTCACTGCGCGGACAGTGACCGCGGGCCCGGTCGACGCGCCACCGCCGGCGGCGACCTCGCTCAACGACCGTTTCCGCTACAGACCTGCCAACGGCACCTGGATCCTGCGCTTCGAGGATGGCCGGCAAGGCGATACCGGCAGCGTCACCGGCGCGACACTGATCCTGTCCATGGGCGGGACCGATCGCGAGGTCAACTACGCAGCCGCGGACACCAATGACGGCGTGTGCGACGCCCACTGCTCGCTGCGCGAGGCGATCGCCGTCGCGGCGCCCGGAGACCTGGTTCACTTTGGCGCGCCGGACGCCGGCCCGCGGATCATCTTCCTGACCAGCGCGCTGCCGCTGATCATCGACAAGCACCTCGCGGTGGTCGGGCCGGGCGCGCACCGGCTGACCATCAGCGGGGCCCGGCGCACGCGGGTGTTCGAGTTCGCCCGGACCGACGTCGAGGTGGCGAGCACCATCACTCTGAGCGGGGTGCGCGTGGCCGACGGCATCCAGGGCATCGAGTCGAGCGGCACCGCGCTGGTAATGCATCGCGTTGAGCTCAGCCAGAACGCCGGCACACGGGTCGGCGCCCTGAACCTCGTCAACAGCACGCCGACCGGGAGCCTGCTTCTGCACGAGTCCAGCGTGACTGCAAACCGCGCTGACGCCGCAGACATTTCAGGTGGCGCTGGCCTGGTGCTGAGCGGCCCGGCGCGGATCATCCGCTCCACCATCAGCGGGAATTCCCTGCGCGCGACGGGGCCGCTCTTGCTGCCAGTCGGCGCCGGCATCAGTGCATACGATTGGGTACAGGTGATCGACAGCACGATCGCCGCCAACGCGGCCCGCGGCGGGGCGCTGGCGGCTGACGGCGTCGCCGTCGATTCCATCGGGGACCTCACGCTGCGCAACAGTGTCATCGCGGCCAACGTCGGCGCCGGGAGCGACATCCTGGCCCGAGGCAGCGTGCGCTCGGCCGGGCACAATCTCATCGGCGATGCCGGTGCGCTGGCCGCGGTGTTCGTGCAGCCCGGCGACCAGTCCGGCACAGCCGCCAACCCGCTCGACCCGGCCCTGAGCCCGCTCAGCTACCACGGCGGCACGGTTCCGGTTCAGGTTCCGCTACCGGGGAGCCCGCTGATCGACAGCGGCAAGTCCTGGCGCCTGGACGCGCGTGGGGTCGCGCCCGTGGACCTCGCCATCCCGCCCGCGAGCGCTGGCAACGATGCCGACATCGGCGCGGTCGAACTGTCGCCGCTGACCGTGGCCAATCTCAATGACAGCGGCCCCGGTTCGCTGCGCCAGACGCTTCTCGACGCGCCCGCTCCGCCGGCGGTGAGCGACATTCTGTTCGATCCGGCGTTGACGGTGATCGCGGCGACGCTGACGCTCACCGGCGGCCAGCTCAGCATCGACCGCAACCTTTCCATCCACGGCCCCGGCGCACAGCGACTGACGATCAGCGCGAACGGCCTGTCGCGCGTGCTTGCGGTCCAGGCAAACCGGCTGGCGAGCGTGAGCGGGTTGGCCCTGGTGGATGGCAATGGCACGGGCTCGCCGAACAGCGGCGAGGGTGGTGTGACGCTGAATGCCGCAGGTTCGCACTTCAGCGTGGTCGACAGTCTGGTGAGCACCACCGCTGGCCGTTCTTTCTGGGGCGCGGCGATGAGCAGTGGCAGCGGCGCCACGCTGTGGATGCAGGGCAGCACGGTCGCCAACAGTCGCCAGGGAGCCACCGACGGTTACGCCATCGTTTCGCGGGGCACCTTTTTCCTTCGCGCCACCACGTTGAGCGGCAATCGCCAATGGGGGCTGCTCAACATGGGCTGGGGGACCGTGCTGGATTCGACGCTGCAGGGCAGACCGCAGAGCACCGATCCGGTGCTCTGGAACGCAAGCGGGATCGTCCTGGTCTCCGGCAGCATCGTTGCCAGCGTTGGCGCCAGCGGGTTCAATCCGGTGATCTCCGGCGGCTACAATCTGGTCGGCTATTCGGGCGGTTGGCTTGTTGTCTTCGACCGCGAGGGAGATCAGGTCGGCATTGTCGACCTGCGCCTCAGTCCGCTGGCCATCTATTCCGGCCAGGTGCCGGTGCACCTGCCGCTGGCCGACAGCCGGGCGCTCGACAAGGGACTCGGGCGCAGCGTCGACCAGCGCGGCGCGCTCGTCTACGACCTCGCCAGCGTGGCCCCGGCGAGCGGCGGCGACAACAGCGACATCGGCGCGGTGGAAGCCCAGGCGTTGATCGTCAGCACCCTTGATGACTCGGGTGCCGGCAGCCTGCGCCAGGCAATGCTGGACGCGAATGACCACGGGCCGGCGGTGCACGACATCCTGTTCGCTCCGGGCCTGACCGGCACCATCGGCCTCAACAGCAAACTGCCGATGCCGAAGAGTCACCTGAACCTGGTCGGTCCCGGCGCCAACCTGCTCAGCGTTCGCCGCAACGACGCCGCGCCGCGCTTCGGTTTGCTGGACGTATTCAAACCCATCCAGTTGGGCATCAGTGGCCTGACCCTGAGCAACGGCTGGGACGATGGCAGCAACGGCGGCGACAACTTTGGCGGTGCCATCGATGCCAACGGCGCGCAGTTGCACCTGACCGCGGTCGAGATTGCAGGCAACCAGGCCGGCGTCGGAGGGGGCATCTCGCTGGCAAACGCCGATGGCCTGATCCTGAACAGCAGCTTTGCGCTGAATGCCGCCAAGGCCGCGGGAGGCGGCGTGAATTTCCAGGGCGACGACCACCGATTGCGCATCGAGCAGACCACCTTCAGCGGCAACACTGCAGACGGCCCCGGTTCCGGTGGCGCGATCAACGCCGGGGCCTTCGATTCCGGCGTCACCCAGGCGCGCGTCGATGTGCTGTCCTGCACCATCGCGAACAACAGCGGCGCCGGAGGCGGCGGTATCCGCACTGCCTCGCTGTCCGCGCAGGGAACCACCACGACGACGCTGCGCAACACCCTGCTGTCGGGCAACGCCGGTGGCAACCTGGTGCTTGGCACGGCCACCGGCCCCGGCAGCGTGGTATCGCAGGGTTTCAACCTGAGCGACACCGCCGAGGCACTGCTCAACCAGCCGAGCGACCGCACCAATGCCAGCGCCGCGCTTGGCGCGCTGGCCAACAACGGCGGCACTGTCCGCACGCACCAGTTGCTCCCCGGCAGCGCGGCCATCGATGCCGGCCTCAACACCGGCCTCCTGTTCGATTCGCGAGGCCAACAGCGCCCGCGCGATTTTTTCGGTATCGGCAACACTGCAGGTGGCGACGGCAGCGACATCGGTGCGGTGGAGCTGGAGACCGAGCCGCCGCTCGGTCCCGACATTTTTGCGCATGGCTTCGAGTAAGTGCCGTCACCCGCGAGGCGCGAATACATCCTACAACGGCGTCAGCGCGATGCTCGGCGGCACGCGCGTGGCACGCCGCGCCGGTAGCCAGCACGCGATCAGGCCGATGGCTGCGACCGTCGCGGCTGTCAGCAGCCAGGTCGCTGCATCGGTCGGTGCGAGCCGGTGCAGGCGCTCGGCCAGCAGAGACGACAATGCCAGTCCCGCCAGCACGCCGATCGCCACACCGGTGGCGATCAGCGCGCCGCCCTGACGCAGTACCAGTCGTCGGATCCGTTCGGGTGCGCCGCCGACCGCCATGCGCACGCCGAATTCGGCGCGGCGACGATTCACCGCCGCGTTCAGCAGCGCGTAGAGGCCGAGCGAAGCCAACAGCAGCGTCGCGACGCCAAACAGCGTGACTGATTCGACCAGTGCGCGTCGGCTCTGCAGCGTACGCGCAACGGCGTCGGCCATGGCTACGTTGACCATCAGTTTCGCATCGGGCGTCTCTGCGGCGATCACGCGGCGCACCTGATCGAGCAACACCTTGCCATCGAGCGCGCCACGGGTCACCAGAAAGTCGCCGCCGACGGCCTGTGCCAGCGGGCTGTAGACCAGCGGGTCGCCCACGTCTTCGTCGAGCGCCTTCTGCTTGATTGCCGCCACCACGCCGACGATGCGTACATCGCGGGGCGGACTACCCTCGTCGACGATGCGCAGGCTGCTGCCTGGAATCGGCGCCGAACCCAGCCAGCGACGCTGGAAGTTTTCGTCGACAATCACTGCGTCGCCATTGACGAACTCGTCGCCAGTGAAGTCGCGACCGGCAATGAAGCGCATGCGCAGTGCCTGGAAGTAACCGGCGCCGACTGCGGGCGCTCGCGTCGGGACAGGCTGCGAACTTCCGCCGACTTCGACGGCGGCCACGAACTCGGCGCCGGCGAATGGCGGCATGTTGGCAAAGGCGACCGCCTCGACACCCGGAACCACCGCCAGGGCGGCTTTCAGTCGCGCCATCGTGGCCGCACCCGGCAGTTCCGGGGGCAGCTCCAGTTGCGTCATCACCACACCGTCTGGATCGAAACCGCGCTGTTCAGCAGCCAGATTCGCCGCGCTGCGCAGCAGCAGGCCGGAACCGCCGGCCAGCGTGGTGGTCAGCGCGATCTGCACCACCAGCGCCAGTTTCTGCGCGCGCCCCATGCGGTAAGCCGGTGCGCGCTGGGTGAGTGCGTCCTCGCCGCCCAGGCGGGTCAGCGTCACAAATGCAGCGGCAACGGCAACCAGCACCACCAGTGCCGCAGCCCCGATACCGATGATCAGTGTTTGCAGGTCGCCACCGACCGCCATCGGCAACGCTGCAGGCAACAGGCCGCGCGTGGCCAGCAGGTCGAGCATCACTGGCGTGAGTGCCAGCCCGAGAGCCGCACCCAGGAGTGTCGGCAGCAGCAGGTCGGCAAGAATCAGGCGCAGCAGATCACGCGGTCGGGCACCGAGCGCGCTGCGCACCGCATAACCTCGCCGATGCGTCCACAAGCGATCGAGAGTCAAGCCCGTCAGGTTGGCCGATGCCACCAGCAACAACAAGGCGGCCGCCGCCTGCAGCAACAGCAGCATCGGCAGATGGCCGGCGCTGTGGCGGTCGCGCCAGGAGCGCACCTCGGCGCGCGCGCGTCCAGGGTTGCTGGCGAGGAACGCATTGCCGGATTCGGCCAGAGCCTGGGTCAGCGTCTGCCGCGCCTGCGCCAGGCCCACGCCCGGCGCCAGGCGCGCCGCCACGTGGAACTGGCCGAATCCGCCCTGCGCGTCCTGTTCAAGCTCGACGGCACTGGCGATCCACGGCGTCCAAGCCTGCACATCGTTGTCCGGCCACGCGAATCCCGGCGGCATCACGCCGTGGACCTGGTACTCGGCACTGCCGATGCGTACACGGCGACCGACGATGTCGGCGGCGGCGCCGAAGCGCTCGCGCCAGGCACGATCGGACAGCAGCAGGCCGTTTTCCTCGGGCGCGTCCGCAGCGAAGGCCGCGCCGCGCGCCGGTGCCACGCCAAGCGCGGCGGTGAAATCCGCCGTGATCCGCTGCACGCGCCAGGGCCTTGCCTGCTCATCCAGCAGCGGCTGGCCGATCTCGGGCGTGGCGATTGCCGCATCGAAGGTGTGGTTGGCGTTGCGCAGCGCGGCGTAAATGGATGGCGACAATCCAACCTGGAAGTCGATGTCGATGAGATCGATGCGTAATTCGGTCCAACGCCCGGCCTCGGCAAACGGCAGCGGCTTGTACAACAACGCCCACCAGCCTGCGAAGGCACTGGCATTGACGCAGACCACCAGCGCCACGGTCAGCAGCACGCCGAGGGCGAAACCGGGTGCAGCGAGCAAACGTCGCACAGGCAGCGTCAAGAACATGGATTGCATCCAGTGGAGTGCAGGAGCGAACGCCAACGCGGCGTCGGGCTGAAGAGATCGCGTGAGCAAGGGGCGTGCCACCGGCGATTCTCCACCCGCTGCGAGCTGCTGGCGATGTCAATGGTCTAGCGATGTGCGCCTGCGGACAGAATTGTGCGGAAACGACACGTCGACGCATCGCCTCTGGCTGGGATGGGGGCGCGCCGCTGTCGAGATGGTTCCACCTGCTGACCCGCTTACCCCGCGATGAAGGCGCGCTCCGGTTGCTCAGGGTCGAGCCTGCACTGATGGCGGGTGCCGACCGCATAGGTCCGGTCAAACGTTTCCGCATCGCTGGGCGCAAAGGTCCGTGGCGCGGGCGAAAAGGCGCGTGAGTGGTAGGTCTCCCCCCGCCATACATAGCGGTATTCAATGATCGGATCGAAACCCATGCTCACTTCGCGCGTTCGCCGTGAATCCGGATTGATGCGCTCCCGGCGCGTTCCCTCGCGCCTTCCGACTTCGAGTACCTCGCATTCCACAGGCTCGAAGCGCGCGTTCACGTCGGCCGTCATCTTCTGGTCGTACCGAGTGGAAGCAACCATCGAATAGATCAGCAGCACGAACGGGGTGGCCACCAGCGCCACCAGAATGATCTGCGAGGCGGGCCAGCGTGCACTTGGGCGACTCTTCTTGTTCATCGGCATCTCCGCGGGATAGCCAAACAAACGGGATTCGATGGCGGAAGCGGACGTGCATCCGCAAAATCGGCCACGTCTGGCGGCTTCGGCCACTTCAATCCAGGTCGCACGGGCCAGACGGGTTCATTCATGCCATTCGCATCAGGACCCCGGGAGCGTGGAGATGAACCAAACACCTGGGCGCTAAGTCATCAACTGTAAATCAGTGGCCGCCTTGGGCTAGCATGCGGATCAGAGCCGTCCGCAACGGCCGATCTCAAGGCCCTTGCATATGTCTCGCTTTCGTGGCGGTGCGCTCGCTACCGACCGTTTCGTGCGCTGGTGCGCACTGTTGTGCCTGTCGCTTTTATCCGCAGTCGTCAGCGCCGAGCGGATCTCACCCGAACTTGCCCAAGTACCCAGCGGAACGGTCGTCGACTGGAACGCCACATTCTCCGAGCCGTCCGGGCCAAGCGGCACCGTGGGCGCGTTCGCGGCGTGGGACGATGGCAGCGGCGAGGCGCTCTATGTCGGCGCGCACAACAATTCGGCGGGCGGGATTTTCGCCACCGCGGGCGGCATCGCCGTGAACGGGATCGGGCGCTGGAATGGCGTGAGTTGGTCGGCGCTCGGCAGCGGCCTCAACGGTTCGGTGTCGGCGATGGTCGTACTCGATCAGGAGTTGGTCGTGTGCGGGTCGTTCAATCTGGCCGGTGGCGTGCCGGTCAACGGCATTGCGCGCTGGAACGGTTTTCGCTGGGCGAGCTTCGGCCCCAGCCTGCATGGTTGCGCGGCCCTCGCAGTGCTCGACGGCGAATTGTACGCAAGCGGCACCCTGCAACTGCCAGCGGGTCCGGTCTACTACTCGGTTGCCCGCTGGACAGGCAATGAATGGGTCGCGGTCGGGCCGGGCTTCGACCAACCGGTGTCTGCGCTGGTGGTCTACAACGACCGATTGGTTGCTGGCGGCAACTTCCGGACGTTCGATGCGCGGCAGATTCGGTATGTGGCGCAATGGGATGGCAGCGAGTGGCAGTCGATCGGCGCCGGCTTGAACAACTGGGTCTGGGATCTGGCGGTCCACCAGGGCGAGCTCATTGCCAGTGGGTTTTTGAGTTATGGGAGTGGCTCATCACTGAGTCGCATCGCGCACTGGAATGGCAGCAGTTGGGCGCAACTCGGGATTCTGAATCGGGTTGAAGCCCTGGCTGTCGTGGATGACGAGCTTTATGCCGGCACCACGTCTGCGAACGGCGGCATCGTGCAATGGACCGGCAGCACCTGGGCACCAGTCGGCGGTGGCACCGATGGGATCGTCTTCGGTGCTTTCGGCTGGCAGGGACAGTTGTATGTTGGCGGCACATTCGGGCGCGCCGGAAGCATCGCCGCCAACCGAGCCGCCCGCTGGGACGGCAATGGATGGGCCGCTCTTGGAGCGGGCATCGATGGAACCGTTCTCGATTTCGTCGAACACGAGGACAGTCTGATCGCCGTTGGGCGGTTCCGCGGTGGCAACGGGGCGTTTTCCCGCGGCGTGGCGCGCTGGACAGGCAGTGGCTGGGAAGCACTCGGCGCCGGACTGGCTCGGGAAGGCTATGCGGTCACCGTGTTCGAGTCGCAGATTGTCGCTGCCGGACCCCAGGGGAGCGACGGCAACGGCGACCCCACCAGCCGCGTCGTGCGCTGGGACGGTGCCAACTGGATTCCGATGGGAAGCGACTTCGGCGGAGACGTCTACGACTTGATCGTATTCAACGGCGAACTGATCGCCGCAGGCTATCTCAGGTACTCGGGCGCCACCGTGCTCGAGAACGTGGCACGCTGGAACGGGAGTGCCTGGGCACCCTTCGGCACTCGACCGCTCGGATTGGTGGCTGCCATGATCATCCATGACGGGCAACTGGTCCTTTCCGGATATGACCCTTACAGCGTCGATCCGTACAACGCGGTACGCTGGGATGGCCAGGCCTGGCAACCGCTCGGAACCTCGCCCAGCCGCGAAATGCTGGCGCTGGCCGTGCATGACAACGTGCTCTACGGCAGCGGCGGTTTTGACGCTTCAGCGTCGGGCAGCAGCGTCTTCCGTTGGAATGGAAGCAGCTGGATTGCATTGCCGGGCACTGCCCACCGTGTCTTTTCGCTGCAGGTTTTCGACAATGCTCTGGTGGCAGCGGGCTCGAATGCCGACGGGAGCGATATCCCGGTGTCGCGCTGGGACGGTAACACCTGGAGCCCGATTGGCTCCCGCTTCAACATGGGCATCGCCAAGCTCTTCGTCTATCGGGGGCAATTGCTCGCTGGGGGCAATTTCCATCGCGTCGGCAACCTGATCACGCCCCACATCGCCGCCTACGGCCCCGCGCAGTTGACCAACTCGGTCATCACGGCCACTTCGCCATCACCCTCAGCCATCGGACAGAGTGTCCAGATTACCGTGGAAGTCACCGGCCTGAGCACGCCGACAGCCGGCCACGTGACCGTGACCGGTATTCCAGGCGGATCCTGTTCTGATCTCGAACTGGTGCCGTTGAACGGCACGACAGCCCAGGCGCAATGCACGATTCAATGGACGCGCGGATGCCCGCGCTGGCTGACCGCCAATTACATGGGCGGCACGGACGGAACCACCACCTGGCAACCGAGCAAATCCGAATCGAGCGTGCACCTCGTGACTGGTGGGATTGACTGCGCTGATGTCGGGATATTTGCTGATCGGTTCGAGTGAGTGCGCGGACAGATCGTCCGCCGCCGCCCCAGAGGTCCTGCACGCTGCTCTGCGTCGCCGGATTGATCGCACCTAAGGCGGCTTCGGTAGGGTGAACCCGCACAGCTACACCGTGTGCATGTCCAGAATGTTTGTTTCGTCCTTCGCAGAGGCGATGGATTGATGGCATTGGCGTAGAGTTCTTGCGGCCAGGATGCCAACTCAGGCGTCAGCCCGGGCCGCCTTCTTGTAGTTCGAGGGTATTCAATCCATGACCTGCGCCCGGAGCATCGCAACGCTTTCCCTGATACTGGAAGGCGCCCTCGCGTCGGGAGCGGCCCATTCTCGGCCCGGTGATCGGGTCGCCGACGAGGTGCTGCCGGTACTCGAGTCGATCAGGGTCACGGCCCAGCGCCGGGACGAGGAGATCCAGGACGTCCCGATCGCGGTGACCGCCCTGGATGAGGCGTTTCTGATCCGCCATGACGTGCAGTCCATCGAGGACTTGAGCGCTTTCGTCCCGAACCTGTACACCACGAACAGCGTGAACTACGGCGCGGCACCCATCTCGATCCGGGGCATCGGGGGTGCCAACGGTGGCGGCAACTTTTTCAACGACGAGCCGGTTGCCGTCTATCTGGACGAGATGTATGTCGGACGGCTGAGTTTCTCGACCAGCGATCTGGTCGACATCGAATCGATCCAGGTACTGCGCGGGCCTCAAGGCACGCTGTTCGGTCGCAACGCCACCGCAGGCGCGCTGCTGGTGCAACCCGCGCGCCCCACCGCCGAGCCAGAAGGCTACGTTCGACTGCGCTTCGCCGAGCACGGCGAACGACGGGTGCTCGGTGCGCTTTCAGGCCCTCTGACCGATGACCTGCTGGGTCGTGTCGCCATCGGCTACACCGATGTGGACGGCTGGGGTGAGAACACCCTCACCGGTGAGGATGTGAATGGCAGGAAGGACGAGACCGTGCGGCTCTCGCTGGCCTGGCAACCCGCGACCGATCTCAGCGCCGATTTGATGCTTGAGCGCAGCAACCAGCACGCAGATCCCGCCACCATCAACGTGGCACCGGTGGCTCCGGGCCAGCCCTCCTCGCCCTTCATTCGACGCGACGACCTCGACGCCGCGCTGGACAACGGCGAATTCTCCTTTGACGAGCCCAGCGACAACAAAACCGACGCCACCAATGCGGTTTTCAAGGTGAAATGGGAACTCGACAACGCGACGCTGGACGCCATCACCGGATATCGGGACTACGCACTGCGCGGCAAACAGGACTCCGACAGCACCCGCTTCACCCTGTTCACCAACAGCGGTGTGATCGGATCCAGGCAACTCTCCCAGGAGCTGCGGCTGTCCAGCAACGCCGGTGAACCGTTCGTCTGGACGCTGGGCGCCCACCACTACAGCGAAGACACCGATGTGATCTTCGATATCAACAACTTCCAGGGGCTGTTCGGGGCGGGTACCGCGGCCAGGTTCGACGCCCGCCAGCAACTCGATTCCTGGGCCGTATTTGCCGATGCCAGCTACGCCTTCAGCGACCGGCTCTCGCTCACGCTCGGCGGTCGTTTCAGCGACGAGGACAAGCGCTTTGCCAACAAGCAGACCGTCGCGACCATCCGCGAAAGCACGCTGCCCATCAATCTGGGGCCATTTCCGGCCGGCACCCGCATTCCCGGCGGTACGCTGTTCGCCGATCCACCGGTTTTCGTCAGTGCGGCCAGTTTCAACAACTTTTCGCCTCGCGCCATTCTCGAGTACGAACTCCTGCCGACCGCGCTCGGCTACGCCATCCACGTCGATGCAAACATGATCGACTATTATCTGGAAGGCATCCGTGGTACCTGGGTAGCGGCGAGCGAGGCCGCCAAAAAGCTCGGCCACATCGAGAGCTATTCGGTCTACGTCAGCGAACTGCCGCTCAGCGGCGATTTCAATGTGGTCTTGGTCACGCGGGCCAAGAGCGCTGCTGACCTCGAGCCGAGCAAGGAGCGTTACGATGCTTTCATGAAGGCCTGGGGCGACGCCAATCAAGAAAAAAACCGGGCGACAACAAAGACGTATCCGGGTATTCGTCAGATCACCGGTGAATACCGGCTGCGCGAGATCACCTTCAAGTAAGGGCGGGGTGCGAGAGGCTGTGTGGCGATTGCGTTGAGCGATGGGCAGCGAGCCGTGTTGAAAAGCACGGCCACTCCCAGACGATTGATCTCAGGCGGCGAGACGAGCTCGCCGCCCATTGCTTGCGAGCGAGGGCATGTTGTTCGCAAAATGAATGAACGCTTTTTTGGCAAGTCCTCAGAGAAGATCGCCAGCTTGGCTCCAGGAAGGGCGAAGCACTACACCAGTCACGCGCCACACTAGTGTGGTTTGCCATTAATTGGCTGAAGAAATTTCCGATGCATTTTGGCTCGAGGCTAGGCGAGAGGAGGAGTCATAGCAGGGCTATGGCGACGACGAACAACGACGCATTCGGGTCAAAAGGCGCGGAAATTATTCAACGAATTAATGGCAAACCACACTAGTGTGGTGTCCCAAAAGTAACTATCATTAAATAGTGACCAATTTCCCGGCCG
>CALEZI010000207.1 GCA_937928755.1 uncultured Rhodanobacteraceae bacterium
GGCTCATGGATGAGCCGAGCAATACCGGCGGCCACCGCGCCGCAAGGCGCGCCGGTCGGCGAAAGTGTTACGTCGGAGGGATGGCGGAGCGGTTGAATGCACCGGTCTTGACTCGATTGCCGGGAGCAATCGAGCGCGAGTACGGCGCGCAGCGCCGCACGCAGCCCTGAGCGAAAGCGAAGGGCGAGGCTCATGGATGAGCCGAGCAATACCGGCGGCCACCGCGCCGCAAGGCGCGCCGGGAAACGATAGGGTCACGTCGGAGGGATGGCAGAGCGGTTGAATGCACCGGTCTTGAAAACCGGCGGCCACGCGAGTGGCCCGTGGGTTCGAATCCCACTCCCTCCGCCAATAATCATTGATTTGTAAGGCTTTTCGCAGCTTTGTCGTCCTTCCCACATCTTCCCCTACCCGCCGGCATGGTCAAGGGCCGGCGCTCGGTGTCGCGCGTCGCTTTGTGAGGATTTCGACCCCGCGTCGTTGCTGACACGGTCGCGGCGAGGCACGCTCACGTCGTGACATCCTGGGCTTCAACCAACAGTTCTTTCGGAGTGCGGCGCTCCGCGCCCTGATCGATTTGTAGACAACCGACCCAGTACAGTCGGCGCGATCACTACAAAAGAATGACATTGAATCGCAAAATTTCCGGTAGCAGCGTCTGCGGCTACGAAAGTGTGGTCGACCATACCACCTCCATAATGAGGGCTCTTCGGCACGATGGCACGATGGCACGGCCAAAGTTTCGGCGCCTTTGCCACTGCGACTCCGAGCACCCGCGAAGCAAGCTCCGATCCCTGAACTTCCCCCGAATTCGGTATGGACTACGCACGAACCCAAGCTATATCTGGCGATCCGCACCCCGATCACTTACCCCCCTCTCTCTCAACCCCTCCCAAAGCCTCCCAACCCCCAGCAACACACCCTTCATATCCTCCCGCAGCTTCTCCGACTCCAGCGCCTGCTTGCTCATGGCGGTGTGGGCGGTCAGGGCGTCCATGACTGCATTGATGAGCTCGGACGTCAGGTCTGGAGAATTGGCGAACTGTTCCTTGGTGTTGTTCACCGCCTGCTCGATCAGCTTCTCCGACTCCATAAGCTTGCCCCTGATCACGTCGTTGACGTAGACCAGTTTGTCGCCGGGGGTGAGGTCGCCTTCGAACAGGTCGTTCACGCGCGCGATCAGCTCGGCCAACGCCACCTTGGTCTTGTCTTGCACCGAGCCGGAGCCGGTTTCGGTGGTGGGGTAGATCTTGGCGGGGTCGCCTTCGCTCAAGTTGTTGCGGGCGTCGCCGATGTTCTTGATGGTGTAGGCGGTCAGGCGCAGGGCGGAGAGGTCGACGCCTTCACGTTCGCGGCCGTAGGTGAGCAGTGGGTGCAGCAGGCGGAAGAAGATCGAGCGCTTTTCGATGTCGGTGTTGCCGTAGTCGAAGATCTGCGACAGGAAGCCGTAGATGCGCACGTAGGCGGCGATGTCGCTCTTGAACAGGATCAGCGCGTCCATCCGGTCCTTGGCGGCCTTGGATGCCTTGGCGTCGTCTCCGGCAGCTTCCCAGGCCTTCTTGGCTTCGGCGTAGCTTCGGAGCAGGCGGCTGGCGACTGGCGTGGTGGCGGCGTCCAGGTCTGACTGTTTGGCCTTCTTGCCTTTGAGCGCGACGTTGACGACGCGGTCGACTTCATAGCTGTCGTACCAGGCCTGGCCGTCGAGCTTGGCCCGCAGCTCGTAGACGATGTGCGGGTCGGTGACACCGGCGAGTTCGGCGGTCTCGTAGTAAGGCTTGAACGCGGCGAGGATGTCGGCGGGATCGTTGACGAAGTCGACGACGAAGGTCTGGTCCTTGCCGGGGTAGCAGCGATTGAGGCGCGACAGGGTCTGCACAGCCTGGATGCCACCAAGGCGCTTGTCGACGTACATGGCGCACAGCAGCGGTTCGTCGAAGCCGGTCTGGAACTTGTTGGCGACCAGCAGCAACTGGTAATCGCCACTCTTGAAGGCGTTGCGGATGTCCTGGCCGGCGAGCCGCGGATTGAGGCTCTTGCTGGTTTCGGTGAACGGGTCCGGCCCGCTGTCCAGATCGATGATTTCGCCGGAGAACGCCACCAGGGTTTCGATGCGGTAGCCGTGATCGGCGATGTACTTGCGCGTGGCGATCTGCCAGCGCACGGCTTCCTTGCGGCTGCCGGTAACCACCATCGCCTTGGCCTTGCCGCCGAGCAGCGCTGCGACGTGCTTGCGGTAGTGCTCCACCACCACCTGCACGCGCTGGGCGATGTTGTATTCGTGCAGGCGCACCCAGCCCATGATGCCTTTCATGGCCTCGGACTGATCGACCTCCTTGGAGGTGATGGTCTTGCCGTGGTGCGCCAGCGAGAACGCCACCTTGTAGCTGGTGTAGGTCTTCAGCACGTCGAGGATGAAACCCTCTTCGATGGCCTGGCGCATCGAGTAGACGTCGAATGGCGCCGGCACATTGTCGGCCGCCGGCTTGCGCGTCGGGTCCGGGCGCGTGCCGAACAGTTGCAGCGTCTTGTCCTTGGGCGTGGCGGTGAAGGCGACATAGGTGATGCCGGCCTTCTCGTCGGCGCCGGCCTTCGCCGTCATCTGCGCGGCCAGCAGGTCTTCGGTGCTGAACTCGCCGCCGTCCTGCAGTTCGGCCTGCTCGGCGGCGCTGAGCACCAGCCGCAGCTTGGCGGCGGTTTCGTTGGTCTGCGACGAGTGAGCCTCGTCGGCGATCACGGCGAAGCGCTTGCCCTTGGACGCTGCCAGCTTGCGCACTTCCTCCAGCGCGAACGGGAAGGTCTGGATGGTGCAGACGACGATCTTCTTGCCGGCGGACAGTGCCTCGGCCAACTCCTTGCTCTTGCTGATGCCTTCGCCGCTGACGATGGCAACCACGCCCTTGGTGCGCTCGAAGGATTCGATCGCCTCGCTCAGTTGATCGTCGAGCACGGTGCGATCGGAGATCACGATCACGGTGTCGAAGACCTTGTGGTCCTGCGCGTCGTGCAGATCGGCGAGGAAGTGCGCCGTCCAGGCGATCGAGTTGGTCTTGCCCGATCCGGCCGAGTGCTGCACCAGATACTTGTTGCCGGGGCCGTCGCGCAGCACGGCGGCGACGAGCTTTCGCGTGACCTTGAGCTGGTGGTAGCGCGGAAAGATCCAGCCGACCAGTTGCTTCTTGTCGTTCTTCACCGGCACCAGATAGCGGCCGAGGATCTGCAGGAAGCTGTCGCGCTGCCACACCTCTTTCCACAGGTAGTCGGTGGCAATGCCGTCTTTCGGCGGGTTGCCGGCGCCGCCCTGGTCGCCCTGATTGAACGGCAGGAACGTCGTGTCCAGCCCGGCCAGCCGCGTGCTCATCGCTGCCTCGGCATTGCTCACCGCGAAGTGCACCAGCGCGCCGCCGGGAAAGGCCAGCAACGGCTCGGGCGCGTTCTTCGGCTTGAACATCGGCTCGCGGTCGGTCTGGTACTGGTAGATCGCGTCCTGCACGCTCTGCGTGTAGTGGCTCTTCAGTTCAGCCGTCGCCACCGGGATGCCGTTGACGAACAGCACCAGGTCGATGCAGTTCTCGTTGTGCAGCGAGTAGCGCACCTGACGCACCACGCGCAGCCGGTTGGCCGCATAACGCCCCTGCAGATCGGCATTCATCGCCAGCGCCGGCTTGAATTGGCACATGGCGATCGGCTGCTTCAGCCCGATCATGTCGAAGCCGCCACGCAACACCGCCAACGTGCCCTGAGCGTCCAGCGCCTTGCGCAGGCGCTCGGCGATCACCTTGGCTGCGGCACTGCCGTGGCTCTTGTCGACGGCCGCCCAGGCCTTCGGCTGGCTGGCCTTGATCCACGCCACCACATCATCGACCAACAGCGCCTGCGCACGGTCGTAGCGGCTGGCGTCGGTGGCATCGAAGAGCCAGCCGGCCGCAGCGAGATCGGCACAGATTTCGTCTTCGAGGTGGATCTCGCGGTGGATGGTCATGCGTTTTCAGCCGATGGAGCGAGCGACGTGACGGCGCGGGGCACCATCCGGCGTTGGGGTGCTGAGGCCACGCCATCGACCCACGATTTACCAATGGGTCGCACCGCTTTCGGGCCAACTGCCCGATCCATCCCAGCCTGGGGCGCAGCCCCAGGAAAGCCGCCAATACAACCAAGGGCTGAAAGCCCGACCCATCGTTCAGTCCCAAACGTAGCGTTCATCGAAGTCCATTCCATATTTCGTCAGAAACGCCCGGAACTCGTCCTGGAATGTACGCGTCTGGTGATGCTTCTCCTGCCCATCGATGTACCCGCGCAGCGCTTCCAGGTCCGAAGGTCCAACCGAAAACGCGCCATAACCGCGCTGCCACGCGAAGTTGGCAAGCGTCGGCGACAGCGTCTTCAGCCACTTGGACGACGAGGTCTTCAGTTCACCCACCAGACTCGCCACGGTCAGCGTTCGCGACAGGCGGATGGCCAGATGAACATGATCGGCCACGCCGCCAACTCGGTAGCACTCGCAATCCAGGTTGCGCGCGACCGTCGCCAGATAGGCGTGGAGCTGCGAACGAACATCCACGTCAAGGACCGGCACACGGTCCTTGGTGCTGAACACCACGTGGACCAACACGAATGAAAGGGACTGCGGCATGGCGGCAATGATGGCACGGGCTTTCAGCCCTGATTCTGTCTATCCGATTTCCTGGGGCTGCGCCCCAGGCTGGGATGGTGCTGCGCCGTTGGCGCGAATCGACATCTGATCAGGAGAGTGCGCTTGCAGGCGCCCGATCACCCTCAAGTTGTCCAAGCTCATCCGGTCCTCCGATGACGAATATCCGGGCATCGCTCAGCACGCGGGCGGCAAAGACATCATCGCGGTCCAATCGCTCGCCAAGTTCTGTTGCCGAGTACAACACAGGATTGATTTCGCGTTGCAGTGTTTGTTGCGCCGGATACAGTGCCTGCACCAGTTCCGCGAATCCGACATCGCCCACCACCAGCAGGTCGACATCGCTGGCAGCCACTTCGCTGCCGCGCGCCACCGAGCCAGAGATCAACGCGAGGCGAATCCGCTCACGCAGGGGCGCCAGCGCCTCGGCCAAGACGGCTCGCGCGCCATGCGTCTTGCGGAACAAGCCGGCCAGTTCGTCGAACAACGGGCAATCACGATTGGCGCGGTAGCGCACCTGATTGCCCTGCTCGCTGCGCAGCACCAGGCCGGTGTCGGCCAGCTTGCCCAGCTCGCGCGTGAGCGTGCCAGCACTGCTGCCCGTTACGCGCGCCAGCTCGCGCACATGGAAGCTGGCGTCAGGCTGCAGCAGCAAGACCGCGAGCACGCGCTGGCGATAGTCGCCGAACAGCAGATCCATCAGGGATGATGTGTTGCTCATAGCGCAACGATTGTTGCTCAATGGGCAACGATTCGGCAAGTGGGCCGCGGGTGTGGCTGGCAGGGCCGAAGGCCCGATCTATCCCAGCCTGGGGCGCAGCCCCAGGAACAAGGCGTTACCAAACCGAGGGCTGAAGGCCCGTGCCATGTTCTGGCAGTTTGCCGGTTCGACGGCGTCGATTCCCTTTGTTGATGGTTCGGGCTTTCAGCCCTCGTGCTCTTGCGATCGATTGACCTGGGGCTGCGCCCCAGGCTGGGATAGAGGCGCGCCGTTGGCGCTGTGGTGACGCGATTCACGCCGCCAATGCGCGGACATCGATCTTGCCGGTGACGGCGGCGGAGATCAGGGCGGAGCGGCGTTCTCGGAGGAAGTCCACGGCTGACGCCGCCGACTCCACCAGCTCATCGATTCTCGCTGTCGCTTCCCGTAAAAAGCCTGCAATTGCATTCTGCTCAGCGATTGGCGGAAACGGCATTCGGTAGCGACGCAGTTTTTCCGCGGGAAGATGCTGAATCGTAGCTTCGTTGCCACCAGCATCGAATACCCCAGTATTTGCGGCCCAGTACATGACGTAAAAGAAGAAGTTTGAGGAGTCCAATGCTGGCTGCAACAGCCGAAGTCGGTGCAACGCTTTCTGGTAGTAGCACTCCTCGATCTCACCGGTCCATATTGCGGACCGCCCTGGATAACTACCGCCCTCGTTTACCAAGAGATCGCCCGGCAGAAGTGCGAACTTTGATCGGTCCTCTTCATCGAAGTCCATCTGAGGCAGCTCTTCGACGTTTACGTGCCCCCATTGCACATCAAATACCCGCAGATATGGGCGAAGGTGCATGCCCGAAACCTTGGCGGAATCCAGCATCTTGCCGAGTTGCACCGAGTAGCGGTAACCCAATGAAGCCACGCTCCAATGAGCCGGCACCTTCCCCAGCCATTCCACCCCCGAGTCCTTCATCGGCACGCTCGGGTCCAGTCCCTTGGTGACAGCCTGCGAGATCACAGCCTGGCGCTTCTCTTTCAGCAGTTCGATCAGGCGCTGCTGCTCTTCGACCAGCGCGTCGATCTTGGCGGTTTCGTGATCAAGGTAGTCCGCAATCCCCCGTTGTTCGTCCCAGCTTGGCCGGGGAACTATGAAGTTCACGGCGTGACTGATATTGAACTGCTCTTGCGCCGCGCCGTACTGAACCACTTCAACTTGATACCGGATGACGCGGTCGTTCATCGCATAGCAAAGCCAGCGCGAATCGAACTCGCCGCTGCGAATCAACATGACTGATGCACAGTTCCCACCAGTACAGGCCTCAGGAACCACAGCCGTGACACCTGGCGCCCCAACACGAACTGTCAGGAGGTCATTCGCCGCAAGCTTGGTCTTAGCGTTCTTGTCGCTGTCTTCAACCGATATCCGGCGGCATTCATCCAAGTCGATCCGACCTTCGCGAATGTCACCTCCATAGATGTACGGAAGTCCAAAATCGGCAACGAAGCTACTCGGGTTGACGACGATGCCCACAGTCATTTGGGGCGATATTCGTTTGAGGGTGACAGCATCCCAATGCGCCGGCACCTGTCCCAGCCACTCCACCCCCGAATCCTTGTACTCCGGATACCTCGGAAAGCTCATGCCTCGCCCTCCGCGGCCTGGTTCTGCAGGTAAAACTCATGCAGTTTGGCCTGCAGCAGGGCCTTGTCGGGCAACTGGGTTTGGTACTCGGCGATCAGCGCTGGTGAGGCGGTGCGGCTTAGCGCGTACTCGACGACTTCGTTGTCCTTGCTGGCGCAGAGCAACACGCCGATCGCCGGGTTCTCGTGTGCCTTCCGGACGTCGCGATCGAGCGCTTCGAGGTAGAAGGACAGCTTGCCGAGGTACTCAGGCTCAAAGCGGCCGATCTTCAGCTCGATCGCCACCAGACAGTTCAGCCCGCGATGGAAGAACAGCAAGTCCAGCGCGAAATCGCGGCCGCCGACCTGCAGCGGGAACTCATCGCCGACAAAGCAGAAGTCGCGGCCCAACTCGATCAGAAAGGACTTCAGCTTCGCCAGCAGGCCGCGTTGCAGGTCGTTCTCGCTGTGGTCTTCCGGCAGGCCCAGGAATTCGACGACATAGGCGTCCTTGAAGATGCTGATCGCCTCGGGATGAGTTTGTCTCGCCACTGGGGAGACTTTTGTGGGGCTGAGGACGGTGCGCTCGAACAAGGCTGTCTTGAGCTGTCGTTCCAGCTCCCGCTTGCTCCAGCGCTCCTGAACCGCCATGCGCAGATAGAACTCGCGCTCCTCCGGCCGTTTGCTTTGGCTCAGGATGATCAGGTGGTGCGTCCACGGCAATTGTGTCGCCAGTGGTGTCACTAATGCCTGGTCACTGTAGACCTCGTAGAACTGCCGCATGCGGAACAGGTTGCGCCGCGTGAAGCCGCGCAGATTCGGCTGTTCGCGGGCGATGTGCGCGGCCAACTGGTCCACCACGCCATCGCCCCATTCGGCTGCGGCGATCTTGCGGCTGATGATGCCGCCGACCTGCCAATACAGATCGATCAGGGTGGTGTTAACCGCCTGCAGCGCGCGCTGGCGGGCGCGCTCGATCAGGATGACGATTTCGGCGAAGACGGGGTCGGTGGGCAGCGATGTGGCCGGGAGCCCGGCCTTTTCGGTAGTCATGTCGACCACCGCGGCTTCACGTAGGCCGCGTGTGCCGCGCAGCGGCTCACCGGCGCTCTCGGCGGCAAGAAAGGCGCCGGGGAGCGCGGTGGAGCTGCGCGCCCCGGCCTACGAGAGCACGTCGACCGAATCCGTTGACTCACGCCGTCAGTCGTAGGCTGGGCACGCGCGTCCTTGGTGTCCGAATGAGCGCTGATGTGGTTACGCGCGACGCCCGGCGCTCTTGTGCAAAGAGCCGCGGCCGCCGGCGCGAACGACGTTGTCGTGCGGACGACACTCCGGCGCGCGGGAGCCGCGCTACCAGAGCGAAGCGCCGGTGAGCGCGATGAGGCTGCGCACACGCGGCCTACGATGGCGTGGGAGGGGGAGCGTTCGGACAGGGTCCGAACCCACAAGAGCGCGGTCATGCGGTCAACCCCTCGATCATCGCCTTGATCCGGTCGGTGACCTTCTTCAGATCGGCGTCGATCTCAGCCAGCTCGCGCGGTGGCTCGAACACGTAGAAGTGGCGGTTGAACGGGATCTCGTAGCCGACCTTGGTCTTCTCGTGATCAATCCAGGCATCCGGCGCGTGCGGCAGCACTTCGCGCCTGAAGTAGGCCTCGACGTCTTCGGACAGCGGCACGTTCTCGGTGTCGCGCAGACTGCTGTCGGGCTGCGGCTTGCCTTTGAGCTTGCCCTTCTCGCCGAGCACGACCTTGCCAGCCGCATCGCGCAGTGGGCGCTCGACGGTGATGGTGCGGTAGCCGAATTCGGCGTTGGCGAAGATGCGCGACACCGGCGCCTTCTTGAGCTTGCCGCCCGCTGGAACGTCCGGCAGCGATTCGCCGTCCATCAGCACCTGACGGCTGACTTCCTTGCCGGCGGCGTCGGTCAGCGTCACCAGGCTGGCCTCGATGAAATCGCCGAACAGCCGCGTCACCAGCGCGATGTGCTCGTCGCTCATCTCCTTGCGCTTGGAGCCGAGGCTCTTGCGCATCTTCTGCCAGAAGCTGGAGGCGTCGATCAGTTGCACGAAACCTTTGCGGTCATCCGGCTTGCGGTTGGTGATGCACCAGACGTAGGTGCTGATCCCGGTGTTGTAGAACATGTCGGTGGGCAGCGCGACGATGGCCTCGACCAGATCGTTCTCCAGCAGGTGCCGGCGGATCTCCGACTCGCCCGAGCCAGCGCCGCCGGTGAACAGCGGCGAGCCGTTGAGCACGATGCCGATGCGGCTGCCACCCTGCGCCGCCGGGCGCATCTTGCTGAGCAGGTGCAACAGGAACAGCAGCGAGCCATCGGACACGCGCGGCAGGCCCGGCCCGAAGCGGCCGTTGTAACCCTGCTTCTCGTACTCCTCGCGGATCGCCTTCTCGATCTTCTTCCATTCCACGCCGAACGGTGGATTGGACAGCATGTAGTCGAACAGCCTGGCGAAAAGACCATCCTCGCTGAGTGTGTTGCCGAGGATGATGTTGCTGATGTCCTGGCCGCGGATCAGCATGTCCGCCTTGCAGATTGCGTGCGACTCCGGATTCAGTTCCTGCCCGAACAGCGTCAGGCGCGCCTTCGGGTTCAGCTCCGCCAGATACTCGCCGGCCACCGACAACATGCCACCGGTGCCGGCGGTCGGGTCGTACATCGTGCGCACGATGCCCGGCTTGGTCAGGCCGTCGTTGTCCTCGATGAACAGCAGATTCACCATCAGGCGAATCACCTCACGCGGCGTGAAGTGCTCGCCGGCCGTCTCGTTGGAGAGTTCCGCGAACTTGCGAATCAGCTCCTCGAAGACCAGCCCCATCTGCATGTTGTCGACTTCGTCCGGGTGCAGCCGGAAGCCGGCGAACTTCTCGGTCACCAGGTACAACAGCTTGGCCTTGTGCAGCCGCTCCACCGTCGCCGCAAAATCGAAGTGCTCGAAGATCGAGCGCACATCCGGCGCGAATCCCTGGATGTAGCTGTCCAGATTGGCGCGGATATTGTCCTGATCGCCCATGAGCTTGCCCATGTCCAGCGACGACACATTGTAGAAGTCCAGCCCCGACTTGCGCTTCACGAAGGGCTCGAAGGCAATCCCCGCCGCCCGCTTGGCCGCGTGCTCCGCCAAGACCTCCGCCTTGGTCGGCGCCAGCACACAGTCCAGCCGCCGCAGCACCGTGAACGGCAGGATCACCCGACCGTACTCGCTCTGCTTGAAGTCGCCACGCAGGAGATCAGCGACCGACCAGATCAGGGAGGAGAGGGCTTGTTGGCTCATGCTTTGGAGAGAATCCTTACTTGGGCGGGCGGCGCGCGCCGGTCAGGTCGAGGCAAATGCGGAGCTGCCGCGTTGGGTCGATACCATAGCGCGCCAGGCAGACTTCGTCGGACTCGCCGGGCAAGCGATAGGGTCGCCCATCGGTGGGTCCAAGGCACTGTTCGCATTGAGCACGTTAGACGACGAATCAGCCGAAAATGGCGGACAATGTTCGGCGGATAGTCCCGCCGCCAACAAATAAGCCCAATCCATTGAATTGGTTAGATTGTTCAGGGAGCCTCTGAACATGTCGCTGAACCTTGATTCCGTTCATGGTTCGACAGGCTCACCACGAACGGAATCAAGGACGTGGCCGTTCGCCCTGAGCCTATTGCGCTCCATGCGACCTCGCCCCAGCGCAACGCGGTGACGCCCGCGCACGGCATCATTGCCGCATAAAGCCAGAACAGGAAACCCCCGCCGCATGCTCCTTCGCCGTGTCATTGCGCATTGCCGCAAGCAGGAATGGACCGCGATTGCGATCGATCTGGTGATCGTCGTGCTCGGCGTCTTCATCGGTATCCAGGTCTCCAACTGGAATGAGGACCGGGTGTTGCGGGAGCGCGAGCGGGCTTATCTGGGACAACTGCTGATCGACCTCGACAGCGACCGCGTCACTGGCGAGCGGGGTGTCGCTGCCGCAAAACGCACCGACAGAACGGCCGATGCAGTGCTCGCCGTGCTCGAAGGCGCGCCGCAAGGGGACGCGGTCAGCGACGCCGACCTCATGCGATTCCTGCTCGAGGCGGGCTACGCCTACCTGCCGCAAGTCAACCCGACCACCTACAACGAGATGATCAGCACCGGCGCGCTCGGGCTGATGCGGGGCGTCGAACTCAAACGCGCCCTCGGCGAGTACTATCGTTCGGCGGTTGTGGGCCGACAGTGGGACGTCCTGCTGCGCGAGGAACAGTACGCCTACCTGGCTGCGATCCGCGGGCTGTTGACCCGGGAACAATTCAGGTGGGCGCGCGCCAACATCGGTGATCGCCGGGACTTCACGTCGCCGCCGCCGGAACTCGACCGCGCCGACTTTCTTGAACGGGCACGCAGCCGCCCCGGGATCGTCGACTCCCTGCGCTCGATGGGCGCCGTGCAGGAGAGATTGCGCAATGACTCGCTGCAGATGACGAAGCAGGCCGACGCACTCGCCGCGCGAATCGGCGCGGAGCTTGGCAAGCCGTGATCCCGCTGTCGACGCAGCCGACGTAGCCGTCGGCGGGTGTCTTTGTCGCCGGTGATCAGCGTATCCGCAGCAGGAACGGGCGCTTTGCGTCGGCCCTTGCTGGGGCTGCGCCGCAGGCTGGAATGGTGCTGCGCCGTCGGCGCGAATCGTCTTGCGATCAGCAGCGAACGTTATGCGCGCAATGGCGATGCCGTGACTGGCTTGCCTGCGCGTCAGCCGTCGCTCTTCATTCGCGAAACTGGTTCAACACCGCGAGTTCGAGCACCAGCGGCCGTTTGGGTGTGACCCCTTCTCCGCTGGTCAACAGGAATCGGTACTGGCTGCCGCCGTCGACTGCGCGCAACAAGCCGCGCATCGGTTCCGGCAGTTTCTCCAGCCGGTCGCGGCGCGGGATGCCGTCGCAGAACGCGTGGACATCGACCTGCTCGCCGGCGAAATCGTATACCCGGCAACGCACCATCAACCAGTCGCCATCGACGAATCCGCCGGGAAACAAGGAGTCCAGCACCTGATACGGCTGGCCATCGGGCAGCGTCCGTTCGACTGCCGTGTCGAGGTTGGCGTAGGACACGGCGCCCGGAAGTCCGCGACGGCGCATCTGCGTCCAGTGGTCCAGTTGCGGGCGGGCGATCGTTTCGACGCCAAGATGCAGGCGAATCTGGCCATCCATGCCGATCTGGACGTCATCCACGGTCACCCGGTGGTCGCCAGTGGCCACTTCGATTCCCAACGGCGGTCGTCCAAGCGCCGACACCCGGGTCGACGAACGCTTGCCGTCGATTTCGACCTGCAGGATCGCGTCGACGAATTTGAGTTCGCAGTCGGGCGTACTGGCGCATCCGGTCATGTCGCTCAGCGACACCAGGGTGGCCGCCAGCGCTGGCGCCAGCTCCACGCGTTGCCCGCGTCCGACCAGTGCCTGAGCATCCGCAGCCCGCGGCGCGACTGTGACCAGCAACACCACGACCAGGGCAAGCAGCAGCCGCGGTGCAGACCAGGAATCATGCAATGTCGGGTGGCGCATCGGGATGGCTGTTGGTGGCGATCGATGGATCCGGAAACGCCAACTGCTGCCGAACCGCACGCTACCGCTGCCGCCCCAGCCTGCTCCTGGCGCCAGCACAAAAGCAGACGGGCACCCGAAGGTGCCCGTCGACGAACCCATGGACCGCGACTTCAGCGAACCGAAAACAGCGAAAAACCACCGCGCTTGCCGTACCCGGAATCCCGCGAGCGGCGTCCGCGCATGCGCTCCAGCAGCTCGTTCTGGCGTTGCTCCAGCCAATCGTTGCGGCTGACGTCCCCGGCTTCCGCGCCCTGCGTTTCCACCGCCTGTGCGCGGAACACGCAGAAATCGTCGTAGGCGTCGATCTCGTGCTTCAGTTCTTCGACCACCAGTTCGATCATGATCGCGTCGTCGAGGAAGCCGAGCACCGGAATGGAATCCGGGATCGCATCGTGCGGATCGGAGAAATAGGTCAGCGCCGACAGGATGTTCTGGCGCTCCGCGTCTGTAATGCCCCAATTGACGTCGTGAACCATCCCGATCAACGTACCCAGACGCTTCATGCGCGAGGACACGAACTCGGGCACCCGGGTGGCTTGGGTATCGTCGAAAAGCTTCTGCGCGGCGTCGGTGATTTCCTGCGCCGACAGGTCCCTGGCCGCCTCCTTGGCTCGCCGCATCGCATCGCGGAAGTGCTCAAGATCCTCTTCCGACAGGTCGATAACGATCTGCATGGCGGCAACCTCGCTTTAGTTCGAACAAGAGTGGGGAGACTATCGGTACAGTTGATTGCACGTCAATTTGAGAAGTGCGGGAAAACGGCAACAGCGGGGCAAGGGGCAGGGGGCAGGGGCCGAGCCTCGGCGCACGCGTACATCTCAACGCCGTCCTTGGCTTACGCGCCATTCCAATTCATGTTGACGGGCGACTGACCTATCCTCGCCTCAGGACATGGCCGTGGGCCGAGGCTCGTCCCCTGCCCCCTGCCCCGCCTTATGCTTCTGCCACCGTCCGCGCCCCGCCTGCGCTGCGCCACGACGCCTTGACCCGCTCTCCCGCGTCCTCGATCACCGCGTAAATGGTGGGCAACACCACCAGCGTGATCGCGGTCGAGAACACCAGTCCACCGGCAATGGCGCGCGCCATCGGATAGTACGCCGGTCCGCCGCCACCGATTCCGACGTCGCTGATGCACAGCGGCAGCAGTCCGAGGAAAGTGGTGCCGGTGGTGATCAGGATCGGCCGCAGACGTTCCTTGCCGCCCAATATCAGCGCTTCGTCTCGACTGTGGCCCATGCGCCGCAGCGTGTTGACGTGCTCGACCATGACGATGCCGTTGTTCACCACCACGCCGGTCAGGATCATGATGCCGATGAAGGCCATCACCGAGAACGTGGTGTCCCAGATCAGGAAGGTCCACCAGACACCGACCACCGCGTAGATGATCGAGATCAGAATCGCCACCGGATACAACGCCGATTCGAACAGCGCCGCCATCACCATGTAGATCAGCACGATCGACAGCAGCAACAGGAAAAGCATCTCGTTTGCGGCGGCGGCGTCGTCCTCGAAACGCTGACCCTTGTCGTAACCGTAGCCCGTCGGGAACGGATAATCCTTCATCGCCGCGTCGATTGCCGCGGTAGCCTTGCCCATGTCGCCCTTGGGCTTCAGTTCCAGGGTGATCGTGCTGCTGGTCTTGCGGTTCTGACGGCCGATTGCCTTGGCCGCGGGCGACATGTCGACCGACACCAGCGCCGACAATGGCACCGATTCGCCGTCCGGCCGGGTCACCCGGATCTCTTTCAGCGTATCCAGCGACATCCGTTCGGCGTCCTTGAAGCGCAGCAGGACCGGCACCTCGGTATCGCCCATGCGGAACTCGCGCAATGGCACGCCGCGCATCGCCACCTGGATCAGGCGTCCGACCTGGGCCGGGTCGAAGCCGAGATTGGCGGCGCGTTCGCGATCCACGCGCATCTGGATTTCCTGCTGCTCGTCGGCGTTGTCGACGCGCACATCGGCAAATTCCTCATGCCGGGCGAGCAGCCGCGATACATCGCTGGCAATTTCGGCGAGGACCTCGGTCGAATCGCCGGTAATGTTGATGGTCATCGACGGTGTATCGCTGCCGCCACCCGCATTGCCGCCACCCGGCCCCATGCGCATGTCGACCACCGCCTTGCCGATCGCCAACTGCGGCAGGCCTTCGCGAACCTCCTGCTTGATCTCCTCGACCGGACGGCGCGCCTCGTCGCCCTTCTTCAACTGCACGCGCGTCTGCATGGCGCCGTCGCGCTCGGACATCCACGCGTAGACCGACTCGATGTCGTACTTTTCCTTGTTCGCCAGCAGGTAGGCCTCGACCTCGCGGATCGCGCGTTCCATCTGGTCGAGCCGGTAGTTGCCATTGAGCTCGTAGCCGATCTGGAAATCGCGATCGGCATCGCCGCCGAAGAAATCCGTCTTGACGAAGTTGGCCGGGATGGCCACGCTGAACAAGATCGCCAATACGCCGAAGATCGACCAGCGCCGATGCTTCAGCGACCAGGTCAGCAGTCGGCCGTAGCGTTCCTTCCAGCGCTCGACGATGCGCACCTGCGCCAGACCTTGCGGCGGCTGAATGCGCGCCGCCAGCATCGGAATGATGCTGACGGCGACGAACCAGGATGACAGCAGTGCCACCGACATCGGCATCGCCACGTAATAGAGGAACACGCCGACCTGCGTGGTGCCACCGAACACATTCGGCAGGAACACGATAATGCTGGTCAGGGTGCCGGCGCTGACCGCCAGTTGCACCATGCGCGTGCCTTCGATCGCAGTGCCGATCTTGTCGTCGGGATTCTTTTCGCGCTGCTGGAAGATGCTTTCGGTGACCACCACCGCATTGTCGACCAGCATGCCGATGCCGAGCAGAAGGCCCATCATGGTCAGCACATTGAGGGTCAGGCCGAGGAAATACATGGCGCCCAGGCTGATCGCGATGCAGATCGGCACCGACAGCGCCACCATCAACGTACTCGGCCAGTGGCGCAGGAAAAAGAACAGGATCAGCACGGAGAACAGCATGCCCTGCAGCCCGGCCTTGGAAAGCTCGCTGAGCGATGAGGTGATGCCTTCACCCTGATTGCCGACCATGTACAGCTCGATTCCGGCCAGTGCGCCGCTGGCCTCGATCTTGTGCACTTCGGCCATCACTTGATCGCAGACTTCGACCAGGTTGGCGCCGCGCTCGCGGCGCACATCGACACCGATCGCGTAATTGCCGTTGAGGATGCGCCGAAAGTCGATCTCGCGCTGGGCATAGCGGATGTCGGCGACGTCGCGCAGACGCACGCCCGCATCGCCGACCACCAGGTTGCCATACTCCTCGATGCTGCGGATTTCGCCGATGGGCTGCACCCGGTAACGGAAATCGCCTTCGTGGATGAGACCGGCCGAGGTCGAAAAATTGGCGGCCGACAGTCGCGCCGACAGCCCATTCAGATCGATGTTGTGTGCCGCAATGCGCTCCGGCAACAGATCGATGCGCACTTCGTTGGGTTGCACGCCTGAGAGTTCGACCGATGCGACGCCGGGAATCCGCTCGAGCGGCCGCTTGATCCGGCGTTCCAGCAGGTCGTAGGCATTGACCAGGTCAGTGGAGGTACTGGACAGGCGAATCTGCAGCACCGCCTCGTCATTGGTCGAGAACTTCAGCACCTGGATGCGCTGGACGTCGCTCGGCAACTCGCCACGCGCCGCATCCACCCGTTCGCGCACCTCCGACAGCTTGACCTTGATGTTGCGATTCCAGTCGAACACCAGGAAGAAGTTGGCGCCGTTTTCGTCGGCGTTGGCGTACATGTTGTCGATACCGGAAATCGTCGCCAGCGCTTCCTCAAGCGGCCGCACGATCTCGCGTTCGACTTCCTTCGGCGTGGCGCCGGGGTACGGCACGCTGACCAGGATGAACGGCGCATCCAGTTCGGGGAAAAACTCGAGCTTGAGCAGGCGCGCGCTGAGCAGGCCGAACACCACGCAGCTGATGAACAGCATGATCGTGGTGACCGGGCGCCTGAGGGCGATCTCGGCGAGGGTCATGGCGCGGGGCTCCGGAGAAGCAAAAACGGGGCACGGGGAACGGGGAACGGGGAACGGGAAAGGCGCGTCGGCCCGGGGCTCCCTGTGGGAGCGGGTTTATCCCGCGAATCAGGCCATCCAGATC